>CAIPTQ010000233.1 GCA_903868035.1 uncultured Phycisphaerales bacterium | reverse complement strand
GGCGGTGGCGGGGACGGGGCCGTTGTAGGGGGCGGTAGCCGGCGCGGTGGATGGAGCGGGGGCGGCGGCGGAGAGGATGATGCCGGCGAGGAGGGCGGCGACGGGGAGGGCGAGTTGGCGGAGCATAGGGAATCCTTTTGTGAGAATAGAGCGGAGGGCATTGTACGGGAGGGGGGGCGGGGTGCAACCTGAAGACCAAACGTAACCACGAAGCCACGAAGATCACGAAGACGCACGAAGGATTTCAAGCTAGAATTACAAGAACACAGAAACGGTCGAGAGGAATTTGAAATTTGAGATATTTGAGATTTCAGATATGCAACAAGGCAAATGACGCCTATTGGCAGAGCAAGGAATAGGGGCGATCGTGGCGCATAAGGCGGATGCGTTCATCGTGAAACCCGCCTAAAGGCGGAACTCCAAACGGCGTTACTTCGGTAGCGGTGGGGGGGCGGAGTCGTGGGTGTGATCCTGCGGAAGGGGTTTGCGGCGGAAGAGGCCGGCGAAATCGTCGAAGAGGGTGTAGGCGACGGGGGTGACCAGGAGGGTGAGGAGGAGGGAGAGGGCCTGGCCGCCGACGATGACCTTGGCCATGGAGGAGCGGGCGGCGGAGCCGGCGCCCTGGCCCAGGGCGATGGGCATCATGCCGGCGACGAGCATGACGGTGGTCATGAGGATGGGACGGAGGCGGGTTTTGTTGGCCTCGATGACGGCGTCGCGGATGGGGAGCCCCTTGGCGCGGAGTTGGTTGGCGTAATCGACCTGCAAGATGCCGTTCTTTTTGACGACGCCGAAGAGGAGGAAGACGCCGAGGATGCCGAAGAAGGACATGGACTCGCCAAGGATGACCAGGGAGATGATGGCGAAGGGGATGGTGAGGGGGACGGCCAGGAGAATGGTGATGGGGTGGACGAAGGATTCGAACTGGGCGGCGAGGATCATGTACATGAAGATCAGGGAGAGCATGAAAGCCATGAGGAAGGAACTCATGAGCTGAGCCTGGTTTTTGGCGCGGCCGAGGAATTCGACGGTGTAGAGGGGGGATATCTCGCCGGCGGCGCGCATGTCGGCGATGGCTTTGTTGATGCCGGTGGTGGCGTCGCCGATGGGGAGTTTTTCGCGGGTGGTCCAGTGGAGGAAGAGGAACTGGTTGTGTTTGTCGTAGAAGGCGGTGTTGGCGACGATGGAGACCTTGCGCTGGCGCTGGAAGTGGTCGATCTGGGCGGGGCCGCGGGCGTCTTCGAGGCGGGCGACGTTGGAGAGTTCCACCAGGCCGGCGGAGGGGGACATGATGGTGGCCGAGTTGATGGCCTCGCGGGTGTTGCGGTCGGGAAGCTGGCCGCGCAGCCAGACGTCGTACTGCTCGCCGGTGACATCGTCCTTGTAATCGCCGACGATCTGCCCGCCGACGACGATCTGCAGGGTCTGGGCGATGGTGCGGATGTCCAGGTCGAGGTCCTTGGCGCGGACGCGGTCGATGATAACGCGGAGTTCGGGATTGCGCTCCGGCAGGGTGGTGTCGATGTCGGTGAGGCCCGGCAACTCGCGCATTTTGGCCATGAGTTTCTGGGAGGTGTCCATGAGGCCGTTGAGATCCGGGCCCGAGAGCGTCAGCTCGACGTCGGCATTGACGCTGCCGCCGGCGATGGCGGCGGGAACCTGGACGGCGGCGCGGAGGTCGGGATAGTCCTTGAGGATTTCGCGGGCCTTGGCCATGTTGGTGAACTGGGTGTCCGCGGGATGGCCGTGTTGGGCGGGGTCGAGGCGCTCGTCGATGTCGAGCATGCGGACGTAGATGGAGCCTTTGGTTACGTCGCCGGTGGCGCGGGTCTGCTTGCCGGTGGTGTCGCCGATGGTGACCAGGGTGTGGGTGACGTTGGGGAGTTGGGCGAGGCGGTCTTTGATGGCTTCGAGTTGTTGGCGGGTGTGTTCCAGGGACCAGCCGGAAGGGGTGGTGACGGCAATTTCCAGTTCACCCTGGTCGTCGGCGGGGAGGAAGTCAAAGCCGACGAGGCTGGCGACGCCGGGGTAATTGGCCCAGGCGAGGCGGGCCTGCTTGGGGGCGTCGCCGCGGGCGATCCATTTGCCGAAGGGGAGGGGGAACATGGCCACGACGACGAAGAGCGCGCCGGCGACCACAACCCAGCGGTGGCGCAGGGACCAGCGGAGCAGGAAGAGGTAGGGCTTTTCGGCGATCCAGCCGTAGACGCCGCCGGAGTGATGATGGTGATCGCCGCGGGCGATGGCGGCCTTGGCTTTTTTGCTGAGCTTGAGGAAGCGGGAGCAGAGCATGGGAGTGAGGGTGAAGGAGACGAAGAGGGAGACCATGATGGCCACGGCCATGGTGATGCCGAAGCTGCGGATGAAGCGGCCGGCGATGCCGGACATGAAGGCGACGGGGAGGAAGATGACGACGAGGGAGAAGGTGGTGGCCATGACGGCCAGGGCGATTTCCTTGGTGGCGCCCAGGGCGGCATCCCAGGCGGGGAGGCCCTTTTCCTCCATCCAGCGGAAGATGTTTTCGTGGACGACGACGGCGTCGTCGATGACGAGGCCCACGCACATGACCAGGGCGAGCATGGTGATGTTGTTGAAGGTGAAGCCGAAGAGATACATGATGAACATGGTGCTGATGACGGAGACGGGGATGGAAATGGAGGCCATGATCATGGTGCGCCAGTCGCGGAGGAAGAGGAGGATGGTGAGGGAGACGAGGCAGGCGCCGAGCAGGAGGTGTTTTTCGACCTCATGAATGCTGGCCTTGATGAAGAGGCCCTGGTCGCGAACGACCTGGATATCGATATCGGGGCTGCCGCTTTCGTTCAGCGCTTTTTGGAGCACCTTGAGGCGCGCCTTGACGGTGTCGATGACCTCGACGGTGTTGGTGCCGGACTGTTTCTGGACGATGAGCTGGACGGTGGGATTGCCGTCGTAGAGGGTGAGGCCGCGCTGCTCCTCGAAGGAGTCGTCGGCATGCCCCACATCCTTGATGCGAATGGGCTGGTCGGCGATGGAGGCAATGATGATGTTGTTGAACTCACGGGTATCGGTGATGCGGCCCATGGTGCGCAGGGTGACTTCGCGGGAGGTTTGGTCGACGCGGCCACCGGGGACT
>CAIPTQ010000232.1 GCA_903868035.1 uncultured Phycisphaerales bacterium | reverse complement strand
CGCGCACGATGCCGCCGCCCCGCCGCTCGATCCCCCCGGCACACACTTCGTATTCCACGGATTCTTCGACGGCCCAAACGCCGAGTTCTCCGTAGACGACCCCATCGCAAACTCATCCAGGTTCGTCTTCCCCAAAATCACCGCCCCCGCCGCCTCCAGCTTCTCGACCACCGTCGCGTTGTACGGGGCGTGGAAATTCTCCAGAATCTTCGACGAACACGTCGTGGTGCCAAACGTGCTGCACATGTTGTCCTTGATCGAAATCGGCACCCCCAGCAGCAGCCCCTTGCCGCCCCCATTCCCCCGCGCCGCATCCGCCGCCTTCGCCCGCTCCAGCGCCCGCTCGGCATACACAGAGTTATACGCGTGCAACTCCGGATTCAGCCGCGCAATGGCATCCAACGCAAACCGCGTCGCCTCCACCGAGGAAACACGTCCCGCGGCAATTTCGTCACGTACTTGGCAGGCGGTAAAAGTGGCTAGATTCATCGGGTGGTTCCGTGTGAGTTTCGAGGATTCAGTTTCCAGTTTCAGGAAGTTTCAAGTTTTCTCGAAACTCGAAACTTGAAACTCGAAACTATTGTGGTTTCCATGTAATGCTCGCCAATATCCCCACCGCCGTCTTCTGCTCCTCATCGTTCCGCGCGTGGGCCATCGCATGGCACACATCCCCGGTCTGCCCCGCCGTCCCCGGCCGGCGGATGATCAGTTCGCAGAACCCCGCGCCCGCACTCGTCAGCCCCGTCCATTCCTGCGCAATGTTCCCGTTCATCACAAACTCGCGATAATTGGCCACCTTGTAGCCCTCCGGGTCGGCTTTCGTAAAGCTGGTCCGGTCGCGCGTCACCGTAATCGTCATGAACGGCACATCATTCGCCGCCGGAATCCCGCTGAACAGCGAGTACCGGTGGATGTCGTTGGTCCTGCGCTCCACCTGCGTGACGGTCTGCGGCACCGTGAAGCTCCACGTGCCCGCCACCTCCTCGGTGATGCGCACCCCGCCGCCCGGGCCGCGCGGGTCCGGGTTGACGATCTCGACGTGGATCACGTCCTTGCCGTAGACCGGCCGGTCAGGGTCCGTCCGGGATTGGAGGAAACTGGGATTGTCACACCCCGCCAGCATCGAACACGCCAGCACCACCATCACAAGAGTCTTCATAAACACCTCCATGTCCCCGTTTATCCGCCGCCCATGCCCGTATCCAGCACCTTGGGTACGGTAAAAAACGATTCATCCCGGGCCGGTGCATTGGCCAGCACCGCATCCACCGGCAGCGTCGGTGTCACAACATCTTCCCGCAAAACATTCTTCAGCGGCAAAGGATGCGCCATCGGCTCAACCCCCGTCACATCCACCGCCTTGAGCTGCGCCACATAGTCCAGAATCGCCGTGAGCTGCGTGGCGTAGCGCGCCACGTCGGCATCCGACAGCTTCAGCCGCGCCAGTTTGGCGACTTTGCGAACTTCGGCGGCATCCAGTTGTTGCGTGGTCTCTGCCATGAATTGCCCTTTGCTGCGCTGGGCGCATGAAAAACGGGGCCGTAAAGCCCCGTTTGTACGTCGAATTCGCGTGAAGGTCAATGCCGGCGCGGCTCAAGCTTCGGCTTTTTTATGCGTGTACGTCTCGGAACGGCGGAGGCGCTTGACCACCAACCCCGTGCGGATCGCCCGCGCGGATGCCCACACCCGCTGCGGCTTCCCGTCAAGTATGACGCGCACCTTCTGGAGGTTCGCCTTGAACTTCCGGGCGCTGCGCCCCGTGATCTTGATGCCCACGCCGCCCAGATACTTGGCCTTGCCGCGGTAGGTGCATTGGCGTCCAATGCGGGTACGGACACCGGTATAAACGCATTCGTAGGGCATAATGCCGCTCCTTGCAAACGAGCCGCGTATCTTACAAAAGGGGGGGGGGGAATGCAAATGCGGCGGAAAAGTGTTTGAAAATGAATAACGAATGTGAGTAGCAGGTGGATGTTCACATTCCTGATACCGGCTATAATCGCCTCGTTCTTGTGGAGGACGCCCCATGAAAGGCTTGCAGATCACCTGCCTGGTTCTGGCCATGTTGGCCCTGACGGCACAATCCATCCGTCACTTGTATGTCAAATATTTCGAGGCCACCGCCTCGGTATTGGACAAGTACGACAAAAAGCCGATCGACCAGGACATCCAATCGGCCAAGTCGCTCGCAGAACTGGTGGCCCAATACGATCCCCTCCGCAAACAGGCCGACCTCCTCGATGCCCAACTGGATAAGGAATTGCAGAATATTCCGGAAGACAAGAAGTGGGAGCACCGCAGTGAGTTCACGGATGCCCACAAGAAGGACTACGAGCCGGAACGCAAACTCCGCGCGGCGATCAATGACTGGGAATCCAAAGCCAATGAGATTCGCGAGCTGCGCATCTTTTGGTTCTTCGGGCTGGGTCTGTACGTCCTGGGCGGTGCGCTGTATTTCAAATCGCGCTGGGTGGGCCTTTCGCTTCTGATCGCGGGAGTCATCGAGATGATCTGGTGGACCAGCCCCTCGTTCCGCCTGGGCGGCACCGTGGCGGAATTCGAGCGGCTGCTCAATAACCGGCTCCTCTTCTCCATTCTCTCACTGGCGCTTGTGCTGCTGGCATGGTGGTTGAGATACCGCCTCGTGGGTAGGAAGACGGAACATGCATAGTGACAGCAAATGGTGCCGCGGCACAAACTTGGTGTCATGCTTCTTGTCTCCGGAGAGTAAGAACCCGCTTGAACAGCTTGGTGGTTAGTTGGTTAGCCCAGAGTTTTTAATTCCGCCAGCAGCCGGTCATTCTGCTCCGGCGTGCCGATGGTGATGCGCACCTTGTCGGCAATCCGCGGCAGGTCCCACCAGCGGACCAGGATGCCGCGGGATTTCAGGGTTTCATACACGCCTTTGCCGCTCCGGGCGGCGGGCACACTCGCCAGCACGAAGTTCGAGTGGCTCTCCGGCAGCGCAAAACCCAACTGCCGCAGCGCCGCCGATACCCGTCCCCGTTCCGCCTTCACTTTTTCCCAGGTGGAACGGGCATAGGCCTGGTCCGTAATCGCCGCCGTCGCCGCCGCGATCGCCACCGCATCCACCGGATACGAATCCCGCACCTTCTCCAGTTCCTTCATCAGCCCCGGCTGCGCCACCCCATACCCAAACCGCAGCCCCGCCAGCGAGTACCCCTTCGACATCGTCCGCAGCACCAGCACATTGGCGAACCGCTTCACCAGCTCCAGCGCGTGTACCGGCGCAAAATCCACATACGCCTCATCAATCACCACCAGCCCCTTGAACCGCTCCGCAATTTCCCCCAGCCGCTCCAAAGGATCCAAGTGCCCCGACGGCGCGTTCGGATTCACGATCAGCAGAATTTTCGCCGCCGTCTTCTCAATCCCCGTCGGCAGCGACCATGATGGAGTTTCAAGTTTCGAGTTTCGAGTTTCAAGTATTTCATACCCCACCCGCACCGCCCGCGACCCGTTCAGCTCCGTCAGCACCGGATATAGCGAATACGACGGCTCCAAAAACGCCACACTGTCGCGCTCCCCCGCCGCCGCCCGGATCGCCACCGACAGCAACTCATCCCCCCCATTGAACGGCAAAATCCAATCGCCCGGCACCCCATGCACCGCCCCCGCCGCCTCCCGGAAACTTTTCCCCGTCGGCGACGGATACCGCCGCAACTGCTCCCCCGTCACCGCCGCGATTGCTTCCATCACGCGCGGGCTGGGCGGATACGGATTCTCATTGGTGTTCAGCTTGATCGTCGAAAAGTCCGCAGGCTGCTCCCCGGGCACATATCCGGCGGAAGCGAGGATATTATCGCGAAAGAGAGGCATGGTACTTGGTAATTGGTAATTGGTAATTGGTAATTGGAAATCGGCATGTGCCCAATTACCAATTACCAATTACAAATTACCACTACCCATCTCCTTTCGGTGAAAGTTTCTCAATCCGCTTTTCCAATTCCTTCACCCGCTTCGCCAACTCCGGCAAACGCATGAACGTCAAATACACCCGCTTGGCATAACTGCCCTCCATCGCCGGCGTGCCCACCAGTTCCGAATTCGGCGTCGGATTGCCCAGCACCCCCGCCTGCGCCCCCACCTTCACAAAATCCGGAATGTCCAGATGCCCGTTCGCCCCCGCCTGCCCCGCCATCACCACGAACTTGCCCGTGTTCGTCGAGCCCGCGATGCCCACCTGCGAAATCAGCATGTTCCCCGGCCCGATCCGGCAGTTATGGCCGATCACCACGCAGTTGCCCATCTTCGTGCCCCGCCCCACGACCGTCGCCGTCAGCGCCGCCCGCTCCACAATCGAATTCGACCCGATCTCCACATCATCCTCGATCACCGCAATGCCCGACTGCGGCATCTTGTGGTGGACGCCCCCCGCCTGCGCGAACGACGTCCCGTCCGAACCGATCACCGTCCCCGCGTTGATCAAACACCGGCACCCCACGACGCACCGCTCGTACACCGTGACGCTGGGGTACAGCACCGTCCCCTCGCCGATGCTCACATCATGCATCAGCGTCACATGCGGATAAATGTGTACGTTGTCGCCAACCGTCACCCGCTCGCCGATGACGGCAAACGGGTGTACATGCACGTTTTTCCCCAGCACCGCCGTCGGATGGATCGACGCCAGCGGCGAAATGCCCACCGCCGCATGCGTGCGCTGGCCATGCAGCCGCACCATCACCTGCTGCCACGCGTAGTAGATGTTCTGCGCCTCAATGATCGTCAGCGGCGGCAACCCCTCGGCACGCTTCCCATGTGCCGCCGTCCCAGGCGCCAGGATCACGCACCCCGCCTGCGTGGTCTCCATCTCGTGGGCGTACTTGGCGTTGTGCAGCATCGACACCTGCGCGGGCGTGGCGTCCTTGAGCGCCGCACATGCCGTCACCACCCGCGCGCCATCCCCCACCACCGTCCCCCCCACGGCCTGGGCCAATTCCGCTACCGTCACACTCGCCATGCGCATCCTTCCTGCATGAACACTCGGGTAAACCACGCAAGGTAAGGGATCGCCCTCCAAAAATCAAAAAACGCCGCTGCCCGCTTGCGGATTTCCTGGCGGGCCGATGGCGACGGGCTTGGTTTTATTAGAGGGAACATTCCTTCTTGAATTCAACGATGAGGTTGAGTATCGAAGTTCGGTCCAAGGGTGATTCGCCGGGGTTCAAGTCCAACGCCGAATACCGGTATTCCACGGCATACGGCGTCAGGTCCAGCAACAGTTCGTAGCGGTTCAATAGCGCCTGTTGTCCCGTCGGCATCAGGTCGGCGAGTTCCAGCAGCCGATGCGTGAAGGGGAAGCGTATCTCCCGCCGGATGAGCATGGACTTGAGCAGCTTTTCCACGGCTTGCTGGGCGTGAAACCCCCAGATGGCATCGCTGGCGGCGGCATCGTCGCGCAATGCGGCCAGCACATGGATGTCCTCGCCCGCCTTGTCCATGAGTAATTGCGCGTGCTGGGCGGGTGTCATGCCAACACCGTGCCGTGGTGTGCGGCTTCGAAATAGATCGAGTTGGGCATGTCCTTCCATTCCTCATAGGTATCCCGGCTCACCACCAATATGTCCGCAGGCACCCGGAACGGGCGCAGCACCCGCGCCAGTCGCGCGGCCTCCGCCACGCGGGAACGAACCTGCGGCTGAATGACCAGAAAATCGGCGTCGCTGTCCGGACGCTGATCGCCGCGCGCCCGGGAGCCAAACAAAATCACCCCCGACCCTGCCGGGGAGGAAGCCACAATGGCTTGCGCACAGCGTTGGATGAGGGTGCCGTCGATCATGAGGCTATTGTCCCACATCGAGGCTTGCGTTGGCAAGCTTATGAATAATCGGTGACGCGGCCTGGTCAATGACGCGTATTTTTATCGATATCGTCAGGCGTGCCCAACTTGCCAACCTCGCCCGCGGAAATAATGTTGAAATTGCCTTTGCCCAGGATATCAGGCCCTTGATATTGATACGGGTGGCCCCAATGATCGCAAGGCTCTTCTTCCATGTATTTTTTCCAGGTAGCCGCCGGAACATTCCCTGGCCTGGTCATCAGTGCCGCCAAGCCTTCACTGGTAGTGGGGTAACGACCGTTGTCGTTCTCGAAGGCATCCAATGCACTTTTAAGGTTGGATATTTCCGCGATCGTCCTATCTCTTCGCGAATCTTTATGAGTCGGCATGTTGGCCACCACAAACAGCGGCGCGACCGCCAGGATGATCAGCAAGATCACCCAAGGCCAGGTGCGGGAGGCGAATTTGTGGGGCTTGTGTTCAACGGTCATCGGTCACCTCCCAGGTTCAGGTGTGGCATCGTTGAACATCATGGTCATACTCCTGCGTCATCCGTGCATACGTTGACGGTGGGAGATATGTTCGAAATCAACTCAAATAATCCTCTTCTGGGGTGCGAACGGAAAATAGTGGCTACTCACTCGGAGTGGTTACTCCCTCGTAGCCGCGAAGCGGCGGCTGCCAGTAGCCATGTGTGGAAGCACATGGTAGGACGCCGCCACACCCGCGTAAGGTCCGAAGGACCGGCTCTTTCGAACTTGTGGTGCGGCTCATTAGCGTATCATATCCCTGTGCCAGGACGAGAGACGGAGAGTTCTTCCTTGTTACGCACTCTCCGCATGGAGGTGAGCAAATTCTCGGCGGTGTATGATAGGATTCGCCTCGCTCACAATGGAATTCTTATGCCGCCACTTGCCTATCAGCCGGACGATGCCCAGATCACGGTATCCGCGCTGGAGTATCTGCGGACGGCGGAGGGCATGGGGCTGCGTCAGGCCATCGCGGAACTGCCCCGCGCGGGCGTCGCGCCGACCGTCGCGCAAATCGCCGGCCTGCGCAAGCGCTTCCCCGCCGCTCCCACCCATGCCGCCTTGGCGCTGGCAAAATTGCAGCCCAAAGCCGCCGGGCCGCAGGGCAAGTTTCCGGAAATGGCGTACGTCTGGGCCACGCCCGAGGCGCTCGAACAGGCGACCCACGCCCAGGTCGCCCGGTATAAAGCCGCCCGCTTCGCGCACTTCGGCGCCCGGCAGGTCTTCGACCTCTGTGCCGGCATCGGCGGCGATGCGCTGGCCCTCGCCCACCACGCCCCCGTCACCGCCGTCGAACTCTCCCCCGTGCGCGCCGCCTGCCTGCGGTTCAACGCGCTGGAGCGCTCGCTCCCCTTCCCCATCGCGGTGCGCAACGAGGATCTCACCCAGATCATCGACACCTTGCCCCCGGACGCCTGGGTCCATATCGACCCCGCCCGGCGCTCCGCCGGCAAGCGCAGCGCGCGCTACGCAGACCTCATCCCCGGCCCGGAGGTGCTCCAGCGCCTCTTCGCCCGCGTCCGGGGCGGCGCCATCAAGCTCAGCCCCGCCGTCGAGTTCGACACCCTCCCCCCCTCCCCCCCCGCCCCCCCCAGCCATCTGGAACTCATCAGCCACAACGGCGCGGTCGTCCAAGCATTGCTCTGGATCGGCACCGGCCTGCCCCCGAACCAGCGCACGGCCACGGTGCTGGCGCGCGGGCGGGCCGATTGGTCGCTCACCGCCCCGCCGCGACCCGTCGCCCCCGGTTCCATCGGGGAAGGGATCACCCAGGCCGATGCGCCCCGCCACCTCTATGAGTTGGACGGCGCGGTGACGCGCGCCGGGCTGGCGCAGGTGGTGGCCGACACATATGCGCTTACACCCCTCACCGTCGATGGCGGCTATCTGCTGGCGAACGCCCCGGCATCCCCGGTCCCGGCGACGGACGCGCCGCCGGATTCCATCACACACGTTTTGACGCCCTTCCGCGTGCTGGCCATCGTACCCTTCGCCCGCGTAGCCGCCGCCCTCCGCCAGCTCCCCCCGCTGCCACCCGGCCCGGTCGAGGTCAAAATGCGCGGCCACCTGCCCGGCATCGATGCCGATCAGCTCCAGTACACCTGGACTAAAGCCTGCACCAAAGTCTGCACGGTTCTGCTCTTCCGCCATCACGAAGAAACCCGCGCCATCATCGCCATACGCCCCTAGACCCCCAAAACCGGGGTGGTGCGGCATATGAATATGTAAGTAACTGCTACAAAATGACTTACGTACTCAGTTTCCGCCTCGCCAGGGGGTGCAATGGGGCGGGAATAGGGGCTTGTCTCCCGGGAATAACTCATTTCTTCCCGGGAATAAGTCATTCCCTCCCGGGAATAAGTCATTTTCTCCGGGGAGAAATTGCTCCCCGCCCAGGAGAGACTGTTCCCCACCAAGGAGTGACTGTTCCCCACCAAGGAGTGACTGTTCCCCGCCTAGGAGTGACTGCTCCCCGCCCAGGAGTGACTGCTCCCCGCCCAGGAGAGAATGTTCCCCGCCACCCCATACCCTAAACCCTACCCCCTACACCCTCCCCCCGTTACCATATCGCAACCACAACCCGCGCCAT
>CAIPTQ010000231.1 GCA_903868035.1 uncultured Phycisphaerales bacterium | reverse complement strand
CGGCCACGGCCACCCAGGCCGCCACTGCCGGTGCGCCGCGCGGCCCGCAATTCGGCGCCCCGGCCGCACAAGGCGGCTACTCCTTGTTTGATTTTCAGGTGTTGAAGGATTGAGGCCTTCCTTTGAATAATTAAGGCAAGCCCGGTGGAGAGTAAGTCCAGCAGGGTCGCAAGGGCACAATATTCGCCTTGACGATTTAGAAAAAGATAGCTATTATTTCTAAACGATCCGATAGATAAATGGTGTCCCATGACCCATGCCAAAGACAAGATCATCACGCGTATCCAGCGCCTCGGCGCAGGCAGCGTGTTCTCGGCCAAGGATTTTCTCGCGCTCGGGAGCCGCGGCACCATCGACGTCACACTTTCCAAGCTGTCGGCCGAGGGGAAGATTCGCCGGGTGACGCGCGGGTTCTATGAATACCCCAAATACAGCCAACTGCTGGGCGGGCCGCTGAGTCCGGACAGCGATCAGGTGGCCCGCGCCATCGCGCGGCGATTTCGCTGGCGCATCCTGCCCACCGGGGCGCAGGCCGCCAACATGCTGGGGCTCTCCACGCAGATTCCCGCCCGGATCATATACCTGACCGATGGACCCACGCGCCGGATCAAGGTGGGACAGCAGACGCTCCACTTCAAGCATGCACGCCCCAAGCAGACCGCCATCGAGGAACCCATGTCGGCCCTGGTGATCCAAGCCCTGCGCGATCTGGGCAAGGATGCAGTGGGACCGGCAGTTATCGCGCGATTGCGTGCTAAACTCTCCCCGCGCCACCGGCACCAACTTTTGCGGGACGCGCGCCATGCTTCCAACTGGATTTTCGCCGCCGCCCGGCAGATTGCCCGGGAGGCCCGCTGATGGACAAAATCGCCACGCTCGCCCCAGCCCAACGCGCCGAACTCTTCCGCGAAACCGGCAACCGCATGGGTCTGCCCGCGGCCCTGGTTGAGAAGGACTTCTGGGTGTGCTGGACGCTCCGGCACGTGTTCGCCATTGAGGCGCTCCGGGGAAACATCCTCTTCAAGGGCGGCACGTCCTTGTCCAAAATATTCCACGCGATTCGGCGGTTTTCCGAAGATATCGATCTGGCCATCAACTACGAGATGCTCGGCTTCACCGGCCCACGCCATCCGGCCAACGCGCCCTCACGCAACAAACGGCAGGAACTGCTGGGCCAGATGCTGATCGCCTGCCGCGCTTACGTGCAGGGCGACTTCCTCAAACTGCTGACCGGGCAATTCGCCGGCGTGCTCGGTGCTTCGAATGCGTGGCAACTGCGCACGCAACCCAGTGAACCGAACAGCGCGGTCGTGGAATTCGTCTATCCGCCATGTCTATCTACGACGGAATCGATTGCGTATGTTCGGCCGATGGTGATTCTGGAGCCGGGCACGCACGCCGAGTTTATGCCGCGCGGCCGATACCCGATCAAGCCCTTTGCGGCCGAGCATTTTCCCAACCTGTTTGCAGCTCCATACTGCGAGGTGGAGGCATTGACCGCCGAGCGCACTTTCTGGGAAAAGGCGACAATCCTGCATGCCGAGCATCATCGTCCCGCGGAGAAACAAATCCAGGGACGCCATTCGCGTCATTATTACGACACGGCCATGATGGCGCAGTCCCCGATCAAGACCAGGGCTCTGGCAGACCGGGAACTGCTCGCGCGTGTGGTCCACCACAAGAACGAGTTCTATTACAGCAAGTGGGCACGGTATGATCTGGCGGTTCCAGGCACATTTCGGCTTGTGCCGCCCGAACCACGTTTGGTAGAGTTACGGCGCGACTACCAGTCGATGAGCGTCATGATCTTTGGCGAGGTGCCGGCGTTTGAGAGCATCCTGGACACCTTGCGTCGGTTGGAAGCGGAGATAAACGCCCTGGCGTAGTGTCATGTGATCAGGGATAGGGGGGTGTCGCCTCTATTTGATGACTTTCAGCGTGCCGTCGGGGTCGAGTTGCAGGCGGATTTGGGCGATGGGTTGCTGGGGAATTTCGACGGTGGCGGTGGCGATCTTGCCGTTGGGCAGGGTCAGCGAGACGGCGTAAGTGCCATGGAAGACGCGGGCGAGGTAGGCGCCTTCCAGCGAAAGTTCGCCGGCGGCATGGGAGCGCCAGGTTTCGGTGAAGAGCTTCTTGAGGATCTCCCAGGCGGCGCGGGTATTGCCTGAGGCGTCGATCAGGCCGCTGTTGGAGGCGCCCCAGCCGTTGGGGGAGAGACCCCAGTAGTTGAGCATATCGATGTTGGGGTTGGAGAAGGCGACGGTGAGGAGGCGGGCGAGGTATTCGCCCTGGAGTTCGGGGGTGAGGGTGATGCCGGAGCGGAGGGGGCCGTAGATGGGGGTGCCGAGCTGGAGGAATTCCTCGGAGATGTGGACCTTGACTTTGCGCTGGGCGAAGTAATCGACAACGTTGTAGATTTCGCGGGGGTCGGCCCAGATGTTCAGGGGCCAGTGGCCGTGGATGGAGAAGAACGCGGGGTGGATGCCCTGGTTGATGAGCCAATCGACGGCATCGGCGCCTTTGTATTGCAGGGCGTTGAGGTTTCCGCCGCCGCGACCGAATCCGCGGCCCCCGTTGCGGCCGATGCCGGAGACCTGGACGCCGTCCATGGTGCCGTCCCAGAAGCGCACGCAGTCGGAGAGGCCGAACTGGTTGTTGGGGAATTTAGCCTGGAGCAGGCGGAAGGCGGCCGGGACGTATTGCATCATGTATTTTTCGTTGACGACCTGCCAATACTTGATGCGGTCGGCATAGCGGGCGACAGTGTCCAGGCAGTGGCGGTTGAATTCGGTTTGGAGGGCGGGGATGGGGGCGGGGAAGTTCAGGCCGGTCTGGCCGTCGATGCCGCCCATATTTTCCACCCAGGCGGGGAGTACGCCCGAGAGGTGGTGGAACTCGACGGTCATGTTGTTTTTGGCGCAGAAGTCGACGTACTTGTCGAGGTCGGACCAGCGGTACTGGCCTTTGAGCGGTTCGATGTACTGCCACTTGGAGGAGAAGGGGATCATCGAGCCGTTGAAGAGCTCGGGGGCTTTCTGGAGTTCGACGGGGCGGACGGGCGCGGCCTTCAGGTCGCCATTGGGGGAGATGTCGTTGGCTTCAAAGAAGCCCAGCGAGGCGCCGAAGATGAACGCCTGCTTGGTTTGATCGGCCTTGAGGGCGAGGTTCTGGACGGGCCGGCCCTGGGGGTCGATGACCAGGAACGTGACGTCGGCCTTGCGGTACTTTTCGATGTTCTCGGCGACGGTGGTGTTCATGAAGGTTTCCGCGGCGATCCAGTTGTCGCGGTTGAGCACGCCCGGGGGCAGCGGAATCACCGGCGGGGGCAGGAGCGCCGGCTCGTAGACGGTGTATTTGTCGTCGGCATGGGCGATGACGAGCTTGCGGGGCTGGCTTTTCGGCGGCGTGGGCAGCAGGATGTAGTTGGCCTGGTATTGGTCGGCCAGGGCCAGCAGATCCTCGTCGTCGAGGGATGCCAGGGCCATGGACTCGCCGCGGGAGAGCAGGCGCGTGCCATCCTGCGTGAGGGTGAGGCCGGGCTCCAGTTCCAGGACGGTTTGGAGCCATTGGGGTCCGAAGGCGGCGGAGAAGTAGAGCTGGGTGCCGTCGCGCCAGTCGCCGACGAGGGAGCGTTCGGCGGAGATGCGGAAGTTGGCCATGCCGGTGGGCGCCAGGAAGAGCGCGTTGGTGCTGGTCTGCTGGCGCGCCCAGGCGGAGACCTTGGCCAGGGCCGTGTTCTCGGGCGAGAGTTCCTCGGCCGATTCGCGGGCGAAGAGTACCCGCGCGAAGAAGCAGCCGGCGAAGACCGTGACCCCGGCCAGCACGAGGCGCGGCATGCTTCGCCGCACCAGTCCCAGCATGATGCCCAGCGTGACGGCCAGCAGGAGAATGGCCGCCGCCAGGTAGCGCATATGCGCGGCCGCCGGCGAAACGGTGGCTTGGGGCAGAAGGTTCAGCGCCGCGGAGAAAAAGGGCAGCGGAAACTGCGTTTGCAGAAACGCCAGGAAGACGACCAGCAGCGACGCCACGGCCACGATGGCCTGCCGCCATGAGAGATGCCCGGCAATGAGCGCCGCGGCCAGGGCGACGACGACGGCCAGGGGCAGCAGGGGCAGCAGCGAAGGTACGCCCAGGGTCAGGAGCACCAGAATGCCGGAGATGATTTCACAGCCGCACGCAAAAGAGGGGAGCCGGAAAGTTTCACCCGCGGGAGTATGCGCCTCCCCGGCGGCCCCCGCGCGGATGGCGGCAATCGCCCCGTGGGCCACGTGGACGAGCATGAGGATCAGCAGCAGCCGCGAGGCGCGGAAGGGTTGCAGCCGGATGATGAGGGGTACGGGCCGGATTTCGGTGAACACATAGCCGGCGGCAAAGAGCGCCAGCACGGCCAGGGTCATGAGCACGGTGATGCGGGTGGCGCGCCTGGCCCCCCCGCCGCCGCCGGATTCGATGCCCCGGCGCAGGGGTGAAAAACTCCACGAGAGGACAAACAGGGCCAGCACCAGCAAATAGCGGGGAACATCAGTGTCCCCGGCGGCCCACCACGTGGAGGGGAAGGAGTGATCGGCGGAGCGGATGCGCATAAGGTTGACCCATTGCTCGTCGAAGACCTGCCGGTTGGCCACCATCAGCGCCAGCGTGGGCGAGGCGACGGCCAGAACGATCGAAGCGCAGAGTACGGCGCGGGTGAGCCACTCGGAGCGGCGCAGGTCGCGGAAGTCGGCCAGCATGGCCGCGCCGAGCATCAGCAGGGTGTAGGCGGCGGTGAGCGCATGGAGGTTGAAAAGCACCCCGGCGAGCAGAAAAGCCCACACCCATTTGCCGCGATAGGCCAACGCCAGCGCGGCCACGGCCAGGGGCAGCGCCGCGAAGGTGTGCGTGAAGCCCTGCGAGTAGAGCGTGTCGCCGGCGAGGGCGTGCAGATGCCCGGCGACCAGGAGGGCGGCGGCGGCAATGGCTGTCGCATGGCTGCGATAGATGCTGCGCCCCAGCCAGTAGACAGCGGCCAGCGTGAGGAAGCTGGTGATGATCTGGCCGGTGAGGTAGAGCGTTTCAAGGCTTGTGAAATTGAGCAGCGGCGCCAGCAGGCGGAAAAAATAACTGGGGTAGGCGGACATGGTCTGCGTGACCATGGGGTCGGTGCTGTAGAGCCAGGGGGAGGCCCAGTGCTTGAGGAAGGCGATCTGGATGGCCTGGTTGCCCACGCCGAGCTGATACCCGCCGAGGGCGACCTGGGCGGTGGCCAGCAGCAGGCACAGGGCGATGCCGGCCCATGCGGGGACCGGGGAGCGGCGTTCCAGCGCGGGGGGGCTGGTGGTGGTGGCGGCGGAGGTGGTGGTCATGGGTCCGGGGTTTCCTTGGACAATGGAAGCATCTTAATGGTTGCCGTGGGGAAAAACATGTGACACGCGGGCGTAAAAGAGCCACAAATGAAGACGAATGAACACCAAGGTTTTTCGTCATTTGTGTTTTTTGTGTTCATTTGTAGCTCATTTATCCTCGGATGACTTGGAGTTACACGCACGAGAGTGTAAAACGTTGTACATGACCAGACACGCACGAAATCCCGCGACTGCGGCTATTGTGGCGACGGCACTCCTGGGGCTGGGATTGTTTGCCGCCACGGGGCAGTTCCGCAAGACCGACCTGGCCCACGCCTCGCTGGAGGAGTTGGAGACCAAGATCGTCGGCAGCACGGACGGGCGGGTGTGGGCGGCATATGGGGACAAGCTGCGGGAGATGGATCGTTTCGAGAGTGCCGCCAAGGCATATCAGCGGGCGCTGGAGCTGCAGCCGGATTTGACGGATGCGCGGCTCAGGCAGGGGCTGTCGCTGGGGCAGTCGAACGCGGACGCGTTTTTCAATTATGTGGGGCGGCTGTCGATGAACTACCCGAAGCTGGCGGTGAACCTGATGGACCGGCCGGAGCTGTCGGCCCTGCATGCCGACGCGCGCTGGGAGCCGGCGGCATTGGCGGCGCTGGCGCAGGCCGTGGACTAACAGGGCGCGGGCGCGGCCGGATGGACCCGCCAAGTCGCGGAGATACGGAGATATTTAGTCAGTTTGAAATGATATCAGGCGGAATTTGGAATCGGGCATGCGTGAGGCGCGGAAATTGGTTGGGCCGCTGCTGGCGTGGTATGACCGGGTGCGGCGGGAGCTGCCTTGGCGGGAGACGCGGGATGCGTATGCGATCTGGGTGAGTGAGACGATGCTGCAGCAGACGCAGGTGGGGACGGTGGTGCCGTACTATGTGAGGTTTATGGAGCGGTTTCCGACGGTGGCGGCGCTGGCGGGGACGGAGTTGAGCGCGGTGCTGTCGGTGTGGGCGGGGCTGGGCTATTACCGGCGGGCGAAGCATATGCATCTGGCGGCGCGGGAGATGGTTTTGCGGCATGGGGGGAAGGTGCCGGGGACGGTGGAGGAGTTGCGGGCGCTCCCCGGGGTGGGGCGGTATACGGCGGGGGCGGTGGGGAGCATGGCGTTTGGGTTGGCGGTGGCGGCGGTGGATGGGAATGTGAAACGGGTGCTGGCGCGGGTGTATGGGTATGCGGGGGATATTGTGGTGGCGGGGAATCAGGCGTTTTTCTGGAATAAGGCGGGGGAGTGGGTGGAGGCGGCGCCGGTGGGGGACACGGGGACAAGGGGACAGGGTGACACGGTGACAAGGAGATATGGGGATGTGAATCAGGCGGTGATGGAGTTGGGGGCGGTGGTATGTGTGCCGGCGGGGCCGGCATGTGGGGAGTGTCCGCTGCGGGGTTATTGTGTGGCGCGGCGGGAGGGGCGGCAGGGGGAACTGCCGGTGAAGGCGGGGAAGAAGGCGGTGGCGGT
>CAIPTQ010000230.1 GCA_903868035.1 uncultured Phycisphaerales bacterium | reverse complement strand
TGCCGTTCCAGGCGCGGTGCCGGGCGCCGTGGCGGCACCCGCCCCGCCGCCCCGCGCCCCGCCACCCCCGCCGCCGCCCGCGCTCTGGAATACCATGGCCCCCCCCGGCACCGGAAACTGGAACGGCTCGCCGGCCGGCACGCTGAAACGCAGTTCCGTATTGTTGGCCAACTGCAGAATAATCGTCCCGGCTCCGCCCCGGGGCGGTTGTATCTTGAAGATGCCGTCCGCGGGCACGGGCATGGGCGTACCCGCCGGTGCGCCGGCGGCGGCCGCCCCGGCCCCCGGACTGGCCATGATCCCCAGCGTATCCGGCGGCAGCGTGATATCCAGCGTAGCCCCCGCCGCCACCGTGGTGCGGCAGTCGGCAATGATGCCCTGCATGCCCAGCAGGGGATAGTCCTTGCTGATGGCCCCGCCGGCGAAGCCGTCGGGATAGCCGCAGTCGGTTTCGATCCAGACCTTCATGCCGTTCTTCTTGGCCTCCGCCACCGCCGCCTTCACGACATCCATGTACCCCGGCGAGAGATAGTCGGGCTTCACCTGCTGCGAGTTGTTGATCATGTACAGACCGCCGCCATTGGCGGCGATGCGGTCGATCTCCCCCATGACCTTATCCGGGGTCTGTTGCCCGCCCCAGATCGCCCAGTGGATGGCCCGGTATTCCATCGGGGGCTTGGGGAAGGCCGCGGCCGCCGCGGCGACGGTGGGGATGGTGACTTCCTGCCACGGCTGGGCGGCATGGATCACCAGCGGAAACAAACCCAGCACGGCACATGAGAGCAACATCTTCATACATTCATTCCTTATCAATGAAATGGCTATGTATGGATAGACGGCTTCGCCGGGAGAATATTGCACAAAACCTGACGGCTGGGCATCCCTGTGGGACCATGCCTTGAGCCATCCACAGAAAAAACGTCCCCCCAGGGACCTCTCCCAGCACCCCTGGGGGGACGGTCCTTCATCCCTGCAACAAATGGGTTATCAATGCGCTCCGCAATTGATTATTTGGTGACTTTGACCTTGGCCGCGCCGCTGGTGAGCGTACCCTGTTTTTCACCGGAGGTGCCGTAGGTGAGGGTGGCGGTGATGGTGTAGTCGCCGGGTTCGGTCCAGTAGGCGAACTTGGAGATGCCGCGCATGCCGAAGGCGAGGGAGGAGATTTTGATGTCCGCGGTTTTGCCCGCCGGGATGGTGGTGGGATTGCCGATGCGGAATTCCATGGTCATCGCCACGAGATTGTCGGCGGTGATGGCGCCGGGACCGGCGAGGTCGAGATTCATCTGCGAGTCATCGCCGCCGACGGAGATGGTCACCGCCGCGTTGGTGGTGTTGGTGATGCGGAAGATGAGATCGACCGCCGGGGGCTGGGGCAGGCGGCCGCCGCCCATGCCGCGGGCGTTCTTGGTGGCGTTGACCTGGTCCTGGAAGGCCTTGCCCGACTGGGCGGCATTCAGGACGTAGCTGTCCTTGTTCACCACAATGGCGGCGGTGAGGCCCAGTTCATTCTTGGGTCCGGCGACCGGAGCCGCGGGGGCGGAGGTGGGGGGGGCCGGGGCGGTTGCGGGCGGGGCCGGCGGAGCGCTGATCGCGCTGCCACAAACGGCCAAGACACACATCAAAACGAGGGAAGAAACGACTTTCATGCATACTCCAAAACAAAAGAGAACTACCGTACACGAGTGATTGGACGCATGAGAAGCCGTTCGGTTCCTTAGAAAAACCTATTTTCATAAAAGAGGAAGACGGAGGCGCACCATGGGCGGTGCGGATTCATCCGTGGATTCATGAACAATTATTTCGCAGTCAACGTTAAAGTGGCCGGAGTCAAACCCTGCGAATTCACCGTCACGTTGATCGTGCCGGGGGTCATGGTCGATTGAATGACGATGAGCGCCTTGCCTTTGAAGGCTTTGCGGCTGGTGGCCTTGAACGGCTCATTGTTCAAAAAGTCCCCGCTGGCGATGCCGATGTTGCGGCACGGGCCGGTGAAGGTGAAGGAGACGGTGTTGCCGGCGGTGATCACCAGATTATTGTCGGCGTCGCCGATATCCACTTCGATGCAGGAGACATCATTGCCATCCGCGTAGAGGCTGGTGCGGTCGGGCTTGAGGATGACCTTGGCGGCGGCACCCACGGTCTTGATGCTGTCGGTGGCGGCTTCCTTGCCGCCCTTCATGCCTACGGCGCGAATGGTGCCGGCTTCCCAGGGGACATTGGTCCACTGCATGACGCCGGTTTTGGCGAAGTCGCTGGATTTCTGGGTGCCGATCTTTTTGTCGTTGACGAAAAGGTCCACGGTCTCGCAGTTGGTGTAGGTGACAACGGGGACGGGGCCGGTCTGGTTCCAGTCTTCGGAGAGCTTGGGCTGGGCGCGGCCGTTGCCAACGCCGTTGCCGACGGTGATATGCACCATGGGCGTTTCGCTCCACTGGCTTTGCTGATAGTAGAACCAAGACTTGCGGAAGATGCAGTTGTCCAGGAAGCCGCTGCTGCCGCCGAGGCTGGATTTGGACTCGCCCAGATAGTCAATGCCCGTCCACAGATGATGGCCGATGGTGTACGTGTTGTTGCGCACGTTATACCAGGTGGGGACGTTGCCGCTGGGCATGGCATAGGGGTCCTGCTCGGTGCCGAGGATCACGGCATTGGGGTTGCGCTGGTGAATCTGGCCGTAGAGGAAGTCCTGGTAATTCACGCCAATGACATCTTCGACATCGGCCAGCGCGGCAAAGCCCGCGGGATCGCCCCAGCCCGAGACGCAGGCATGGGTGTACGGGCGGCTGGAGTCCAGCTTCCTGGCGAAGGGAACGATCATTTTCAACATGGTGGGGATGTACGCGGGGATGGGGCTGGCGGCGGCGACTTCATTGCCCAGGCTCCACATCACAATGCTCGGGTGATTGCGGTCGCGTTCAATGAACCCGGTGAGGTCCTTCTGCCAGACCTGGTCGAAATCGGCGTAGAATGAGCCGGCATTGGGCTGCCGCCACTTGTCGCACCATTCATCCAGGACCATCATGCCCAGTTGGTCGCAATAATCGTAGAATTCCGGGGCCATCGGATTATGCGCCGTGCGGATGGAAGTGCAGCCGGAGGCGAGCAGTTCCTTGATGGTCCGCTCCCACATGGCATCGGGGACCGCGGCCCCGGCGGGGATGAGGTCGTGATGGATGCAGACGCCTTTCATCTTGTAGGGTGCGCCGTTGATCGTGAGGCCCTCGGCCGCCGAGACCTTCACCTCGCGAATGCCGAAGGGGGAGACGTAGTCATCGGTGGGCGTCGCGTCCTGGAGCAGGCGTGAATAGGCATAGTAGCGCACGGGCGTCGCGGGCGACCAGAGCTTGCAGTTGGCCAGTGACAGCGTCTGGGTGCAGGTTTCCGTGCTCTTGGCCTTGACCGTCACGGCGGTGGTGACCTTCTGAAGGGCGGCGCCGGCCTCATCGAAAATCGTCGTCTCCAGGGTGCGCGTCTGCTCGTTCGCCAGGTCATTGACCACGTCGGTCTGGATATTGATTTTCGATTGCGCCGCGGTCGGCGCCGGGGTGGTCACCAGGGTGCCCCAGTTCTTGATATAGACACTGTCAGTTGCGATGAGCCACACATGGCGATAGATGCCGGTGCCCGAGTAGAAGTGCGAACGGCGGCTGGTGACATTATCGACGAATACGGCCAGGACGTTGTCACCGGTGGGTTTGAGGTAGGGCGTGAGATCGCAATTGAAGCTGACATACCCGAACCGCTGGTCGCCCACCTGGGTGCCGTTGATGTATATCTTGGCGTCCTGGTAGACCCCGTCAAACTGCACGATGACCTTCTTGCCGGCGAAGCCGGGGGGCAGGACGAAGTGCTTGCGATACCAGCCGATGGCGCCGGGATCGCTGTCCCGCGTGCTCACCAGCGTGATGCTCATGTCGTGGGGCACATTGGTGGAGGTCCAGGCGGCGTCATTGAAATCCACGGCTTGGGCCCCGGCGATGTTCCCGGTCTGGACTTTCCAGTCCTCATCGATCCGCAGCTTGATGCGGTTCTTGAGGAATCTGCCCTCCAGGCGTTCGGTCATGGTGGCGCGGGCGTGGCCCGCCGTAAGAAACACCATGACCAAAAATACGGACACCACACCGACGACGGACTTGCGCATGTGTATTTCCTTCGCTTTGGTTTACAGAATTGAACACGCAGTTTACCACCAATCCCCGCGCCGGCAAGCGTCATGATGCGCGGCGCAACCCGGACTATTTAACATAGCTTAGGAATAGGGAATAGGCGCTGTAACGAAATCCGAAATCGTTCCTTAGATTGGGTCCGTCCGATCCGTTGCGGCGGGGCCTTGCTGGCGGGGCGCGGCGCCGTCGATGATCTCGAATGAGCCCTGGACCTTGGCGGTGTCCGAGGAAGCGCCTACCATGACGGTGAACCGGCCCGGTTCCACAACCCACTGTCCGGCGCGGTTGTATAGTTCGAGATGCTCGGGCTTGAGGGTGAAGTTCACGGTCTTGGACTGGCCGGGCTCCAGACGAATCCGCGAAAAACCGCGCAGCACCTTTTCAAAGGTGATGACACTGCTGTAGTCGTCACGGATGTATAACTGCACCACCTCATCCCCGGCGACCTTGCCGGTGTTGGCGACGTCCACGGCAATGTCAATCTGCCCCTGCGGACCCTGCTGGAGCGGCGTGATCTTGAGATTGGAGTAGGCGAACGTCGTGTAGCTCAAGCCAAAGCCAAACGGGAAGAGCGGCCCGGTCACCTGGCCGCTGTCCTTCCCCTGCGACCCCGGATGCGCCGGGAAATTGAGCGGAATCTGACCGACGCTCCGGGGGAAGGTGATCGGCAGCCGGCCGCCGGGGTTGTAGTCGCCGAAGAGCACATCGGCGATGGCGTTGCCGCCGTCCTCGCCGGGGAACCAGGTTTCGACGATCGCCGGGACGTGTTTGACGGCCCAGTTGATGCTCAGCGGCCGGCCGTTGCTCAGGACCAGTACCACGGGCTTGCCGGTGGCCATCAGGGCCTCGAGCAAATCCTCCTGATACCCCGGCAGGTCGAGGTTGATGCGGCTGACGGATTCCTGGCAGATTTCGCCGGTCTCGCCGAGGGCGGCGATGATCACGTCCACATCCTGCGCCGCGGCGACCGCCTGGGCGATGCCGGCGCGGACCTTCTCACTTTGCGGCTCCTTGAGGATGTCGCTCTCGGGGAAGTTGTCCGCGACGACGGTGCAGCCCTCGGCGTATTTCACCTCGACCGTGGCGCCGAGCTTGTTCCTGATGCCCGCGAGAATCGTCACGAAATCCAGCCGCTGGGGCCCGTAGCGGCACCACCACGCCCGCGGGTTGTTGGCCAGCGGGCCGGCCACCAGCACCCGGCGCACATCCTTCCGCAGCGGCAGGGCGTTGCCTTCGTTCTTCAGCAGCACAATCGACTCCCGCTCCGCCCGGGCGGCAATGGCCATGTGGTCCGGCGCGCGAACGATGCGATTCGCCTCGTCCGGGTCCTGCCGATAGGGCTGATCGAAGAGGCCCAGCGTGTATTTGACGCGCAGGATGTCGCGCACGCGGGCGTCGATCGTCGCCATCGACAACTGCCCGTCGCGCACGAGTTGGCGCAGCGGCGTGACGTATTGCTCGGGCGGCGTGAAGTTGGTGCGGACGTTCAACCCCGCCTCGACGGATTGCCGAATGGCGTCGGCCGGAGTCGGGGCGACCCGATGCTTGGTGAAGATGAATTCGACGGCGGCGCTGTCGGAAACCACATAGCCGCGGAAGCCCCATTCCCGCCGCAGGATGTCTGTCAGGAAGAGCTTGTTGCACTCGATGGGGATCCCGTCGTAGTCGTTGTAGGACGCCATCACCCCCATGGCGCCGGCATCGCGGATGGCGCGGCGGAAGGGCTGGAGGTAGATGGTCTGGACCTCGCGCCACGTGGCCTGCGGATCGGTGCGGGCCTCGCCGTCGCGGCCGCCCTTGGGGATGCTGTAGACGGCGAAGTGCTTGAGCGTCGAGGCGACGCCTTGTTCCTGGATGCCGCGGACCTGCTGATAGCCCAGTTCGCCGGTGAGGAAGGGGTCTTCGGAGTAGGTTTCGATGGTGCGTCCCCAGCGCGGATCGCGGCAGAGGTCCAGGACGGGCGAATAGACGTTGGTATAGCCCAAGGCCCGGGCCTCGCGGCCGGTCACCCGGCCGATCTCATGCACAAGGTCCTGGTCCCAGGCGCTGGCCACGGCGAGTTCGGCGGGAAAGCTGGTGGCCTTCGAGTGCAGCAGCCCGCGAATGCCCTCGTTGGTCAAATCCGCGGGAATCCCCAGGCGCGTCTGCTCGATGAAGAACCGCTGCACTTCATTTTGCGCCCGGGCATGCTGGGGATACGGCAGGTCGTACTGGGGCTTGGCGAGATTGTTGTTCCACCCCTGGTTGCCGTTCATGTGCTCGTCGATATTGCCGATGCCGTCCTTCCAGAGCGCCTGTTTCCACGCGGGGGTGGGCAGCTCGTCCTTGAGGACGCGCGGGAAGCCGTAGAGCGTGGCCATTTGCGCGGTCTTTTCCTCCAGCGACATGCGCGCCAGCAGGTCGGTGATGCGCGCCTCAATGTCCAGGCTGGGATCCTCGTAGGGATCCTTTACGCCGTTCTTGTTGAGGTCGATCCAGCCCTCGCGGTAGATGGGGGGAATCGGGGCCTCGTGGATGAAACGGGACGTTGGGGCCTGGGACGCTGGGGCCTGGGCCAGGGCGAACCGCGGCGCGGCCAGCGCGGCAACACACAAACCAAGGGCAAAACCACGACGCATATGCTCTCTCCTATGTCCTGCGACTAATTATCGTTCGTACCCCCCGCAGTGTACCGCCAATCCGGGCGCCGGCAAAACGGAACCCGAAGCGTCAGCGAGGGGGAGTTGCGTACATTCAGGCTGGTGGTTTCTTCGCGCAGGCGAGGGACAATCCTTCGCCTACGGGAGTCCTTGCGGCGCCTGCGCGAGGCTCCAGAGGTCGTTGGGAACGGTCACCCCACCTCGCTGACGCTACGGGTTCCGTTGGCTGCCGATTCTGTCATGCGCCGGCAAGCGGCGGACCTTCGGGGTTGACCTTACGGGCCGGTTTGTTGATAATCACGGCGTTGGTTTTTTGAGGTGACCCATGCCCTGCTCCGCCCGCGACATTATTGCCATTATCATCCTGGAGACTTGCCGGTAGGGCGGTTGGTGAATACGAACCATTCAACGCCCTGCCGTGGAGCAGGGCGTTTTCGTTAAGGGATTTTTCATGAAACGCATACAAATCTATGACACCACGCTCCGCGACGGCACCCAGGGCGAGGGAGTGTCGCTGTCGGTGCAGGACAAGCTCCTGATCTCCAAGATGCTCGATGAGCTGGGGGTGGATTTCATCGAGGGGGGGTATCCGCTGTCGAATCCCAAGGATGCCGCGTTCTTTGCGGAGGCCCGGTCGCTCAAGCTCGACCACGCCAAGCTCGTGGCGTTCGGCATGACGCGCCGGCGGGGCGTGGCGGCGGCGGATGACACCGGCATGGGGGCGCTGCGCGACGCCGGCACCGAATATGTGACGGTCGTCGGCAAAACGTGGGATTTGCATGTGACCGAAGTGCTGGGGGTTTCTTTGGAAGATAACCTCGAGATGATCGCCGACTCCGTGGGGTATCTCGCGGGGCTCGGACGCAAGGTGATCTACGATGCCGAACATTTTTTTGACGGCACGGCGGCGAACCGCGAGTACGGCCTGCAAACCATCGCGGCGGCGGCCAAGGCGGGCGCGGTGCTGGTGTGCTTGTGCGACACCAACGGCGGAAGCCTGCCGGAGCGCGTGGCGGAATTCGTCGCCCTGGCGCAGGCGCGGGTGGGCGTGCCCGTCGGCATGCATCCGCATAATGATTCGGGACTCGCCGTGGCCAATGCCCTGGCCGCCGTGCGCGCGGGGGCGGTGCAGGTGCAGGGCACGATGAACGGCATCGGGGAACGCTGTGGGAATGTCGATCTGACCTCGGTGATCCCGAACCTGGCGTTGAAAATGGGGTACACCTGCCTGCGCGGGGGCGAGGTTTCGATGAAGCGGCTCACGGAAGCCGCACGCTATGTCTATGAAATTGCGAACCTGAACCTGGTCAACGGGCAGCCGTATGTGGGGCCGTCGGCATTTGCGCACAAGGGCGGAATGCACGTACACGCGGTGAACAAGCTGGCGCAGAGTTATGAGCATGTGCCGCCGGAGGCCGTGGGAAATTCGCGGCGCATCCTGGTCTCGGAGCTGTCGGGGGTGTCGAACATCGCGGCAAAGGCGGGGAAGAAGTTTGCCATCGAGAAGGACCGGGCGGCGCAGAAGCGGATATTGGACCGGCTGACGCAGCTTGAGGCGGAGGGGTATCAGTTTGAGGCCGCGGAGGCGTCGTTTGAGCTGCTGGTGCGGCGGGAGGTGGGGCGCTATCAGAGGTTCTTCGAGCTGGATCATTACCGCTGTGCCGTGAACAAGACGGCCGAGCACGCGGCGATCACGCGGGCGAACCTGTCGCTGCTCATCAAGGGGCGCGAGGTGATGGCCACGGCGGAAGGCGACGGCCCGGTGAACGCGATCGACAAGGCGCTGCGGTTGGCGCTCATGCCGACGTACCCGACGCTGGAGGGTCTGCGGCTGGTGGACTACAAGGTGCGGGTGGTCAACTCCCGGGAATCGACGGCGGCCAAGGTGCGGGTCATGATCGAGTTCCGCAGCCCGCATGGCATGGCGGCGGGGGAGAGTGCGGGAGGTTCGGGCGGGGTGTTTGGGACGGTGGGGGTGAGCGAGAATATCATTGAGGCGTCATGGCAGGCGCTGGTGGATGGGATTGAGTTTCATCTGGTGCATGAAATGGAAGCGGTTCGATAGTACAGGCCCGTCACTTTGATTCTCGCGCCCTTCAAGCCCAAGGATTGCAATCCTTGGGCCTACGCGTTCATTCCTGTGCGGCGCGGGATTCAATTGGGTTCCGGCTCACTGGTTGACAGGCGCCTCTTTTTTCGCCTGCGCCCAGGTCATCACGCGCAGCACGCGCGCGGTGGTGCCGTCGGCCATTTTCATGGCCGGCCTCTCGACGGCGCCATACCCCAGTGGCACCAGCAAACTGTTCAGGAGAATAATGGCCTCGTCGGCGTTCACCGCCTTGGGTGCCGTGACGGAAATTTGCCCCGTCAGGGTGACGGTTTTCTGGATGACAAAGCCCAGGCGGGCGGACATTTCATCAAGGACGGTGTCGATCGAGGCGTTTTCAAACTGGAACACCATGGTGCGGGTGAGGGGGCGCGTGGCCGGTGCGGTGGCGGTGGCCGGTGCGGGTGCAGTGGCGGTGGCCGGGGCGGTGGCGGCGGCCTGTACACAGACGTGGGTGCCCAGGGCCAGTGCCGCCAGGGCGGTCGTCAACGCCGCGCCCAGAATCAGTTTATTCATGTGCATCTCCTCAAAAGGTATCACGCAAAATATCGCCGCGGTTTATCCCCCGGGCATGGTGGCCGCACGCTGGGTCTCGCGCCGGGCGCGCATGCGCGCCGCCAGGTCATCGGCGGCACCCGGCGGCAGGGCGGATCGGTATGGATTTCAATCAAAGGGTCGTTATTCCCCGTGGGCGCGGGCATGGCGATCGTTCCGCGTCGGCGATAACTCACGGCGTCGCGCTTCGTCAGCACGCGTAACACGGTCCCTTTCACGGATTCAGAAGGCACGGCCACGACTTCAAATTGCATAGGTAATAGGGCGGCATTGAGTAGATCCAAGGCCTCCTGTACCTTCACCGGCTGGGGATTCTGTATGGTCACGGGGTATGGCAACACGATTTCCCTCATCACGATGAACCCAAATTTCTCCGAAATCTGACTGATAATCTGATCCACTCTGACATCAGTTAAACGCATCGACATCGTGGCGTCCATATCCACGCCGGTCCAATCTTTTACGGCCGGCCGCACCCTATCCTGTGGCATCGGCGGGTCCAGTACGATTTTCCTGGCGGCCTCAAGCGGCAACACAGAGAACACGGGTTCGCGCTTGCCGTCGGCGTCGGCGCGTGAGGTTTCTTCAATGACGTAGCCCAGTTCTTGCAGCGTTTCATTGAGGGCGGCGACCAGCGGACCCACGTCGGTGCCTGCGGCTTCCAGATTGAGCGTGGCATGAATCGTCACCTTGCGGTCGGGTATGGTGTTGGCAACGGCATAACCGGAACGCCGGGTGATTTCGGCCAGGACTTCCCCCAGCGGCGCGTTATCAAATCGAAAATCGACGACCTCGGGTTTGGGAAGATTGAGTTTCAGGTCCACCACGCGCAGCAAGGTTTTTTTCTCCCCTTTGGCATCCTCCACCGTAACCACTTCCAGCCTGTGCCCCATGTGGGTGAGCAACTCGCTTACCAGGCCGACCGCTTCACCGGCATGCACCGCCTGGGGAACCAGCAGAGTCTCGCGGACGAAATTCGCACCCGGCGGATCGATCACAAATCCAAAGGTCTGGCCCAGGTCATCAAGGATCCTGGCCACCGGAGCAATCGTGTATTGCAGTTTCATCGTGGCCGTGGCGGATACTCCGGGCAGTTCGGCGGGCGGTGGACCCACCACGGGAATCGAAGCAACAGGCCGCCACACGCGCATCTCCCCCGGTGCGGTTGTGGTCGGCCGGCGCACGACGCGCAGAATCGTCTTGCCGCCATTGGACACCTGCGAACCATACAGGCGATAGCCCAGGGGCCAGACGGCGGCATTGAGGATGGATGCCGCATCTTGTGTGGTGACGGATTTGCCGAAGGTGGTGAGAGTGACCTTGGTGTTGATCTGTTCAGTTCTGATCAAGATGAAACCCAGACGCAGGGAGGCGTCCGTGAGGACGGCATCCAAGGGGACATCTCGATAGTCGAAGATCATGGTGGGCGGCGGGGCCGGAGAGGTGGCCGTGGACGCAGGCGGTATCTGACCGAGCAGCGCGGCAGCCAGCGACAGCAAGGCGGCCAGGCCGAGGGACGTGAGGGGGTGCCGGGGCATGCACTTCTCCTGAAGGGAATGACGTATGGGTAGAACGCGGGATGGGGGGTGAAGTTCCGGCGCTCATTTTCCAGGCGCGGTGGCGTCAACTTCCGTCAACTTCCGCCCACTTTACATCAACTTTTGTCAACTTGGTGTCGACTTTTGTCCACTTTTGTCCACTTTTTTTCCCCCAAAAAATCATTTTCTCCAATAACCACCAAGGTTTTTGCGCATTATTCACAAATCGCAATACACCGCAATTTACCCGCGCAACGCATGGTTTTTATCCGCTTTGCGTGTATCAACTATCTCGTGCTCGATACCCTGGGGATCAAGGCTTTTTCCCGTCCCGCCGGAGCGTCACATGCACATCCGGCCCCGTCCGCTCCACCCCCGCGAACGCCATCCGGTACGCATCCGCCAAGTGAGATATGTCGATCCCCCCCACCGCATGATGCGCGTGGTCGTCGCCGAGGACCATGGGGGCCACGAACACATGGGCCTCATCCACCAGCCCCGCGCGGAAAAACGAGCCTAGCACGCGGCCGCCGCCCTCCACCAGGATGTTCGCGTACTCCAAGGCGTGGAGGTGTTGGAGCAACGCGCCCACATCCAGCCCCCCCCCCCCCGGGCCGGCCGCGCCGGGTTGCCGCCGGACTGCCGTCAGCATGACGCCCCGTTGTTCCAGCGCGCGGCGCCGGTTCGCGGCGGCACGGGTCAGCTTGGGGGCATGCACAACCAGAACCGGCGCGACGGCGACGGTGCGGACCAACTGCCCCTCCAGCGGCAGCCGGCACTGGCTGTCGAGGACGATGCGGGTGGCGATGCGTTTGATGTCGCGGCCGGTGTTGGGCCGGGCCAGGAGGAGCGGATCGTCCCGGAGTGCCGTGTGGATGCCCACGAGGATGCCATCGACGCGCCCCCGGAGTTTTTGCACCACCGCCCGCGATATTTCCCCGCTGATCCATTGGGATTCCCCGCGTGCCGTCGCAATGCAGCCGTCGAGGCTTTGGGCCCACTTGGCGATCACGAAGGGGCGGTGTTGAATGACGCGGGTGAGGAAGGCGGCGTTCAAGGCGCGGGCCTCGGGTTCCAGCAGGCCGACGTCCACCCGGATGCCGGCGCGGCGGAGGCGGGCGATGCCCTTGCCCCGGACCTGGGCGAAGGGATCGACCAATGCCACGACCACGCGTGCGACACCGGCGGCAAGCAAGGCGTCGGTGCAGGGCGGGGTTTTGCCCCAGTGGCAGCAGGGTTCGAGAGTGACATACAGCGTGGCGCCGCGCGCCTTGGCGCCAGCCGCCCGCAGCGCGACAACCTCGGCGTGCGCCCCGCCAAACCGATGATGATACCCCTCGGCGACGATCTTGCCGGCGTGCGTAAGTACCGCTCCCACCATGGGATTAGGCTCAACGCAGCCAAGGCCGCGGCGGGCCAGGACCAGCGCGCGGCGCATGGGCGCGGCATCAGAATCGGTAAACATGTTTTTCACCTGCGGCCGGCGGGACTCGAACCCGCGACCTGCGGTTTAGGAAACCGCCGCTCTATCCAACTGAGCTACGACCGCTTTTTCCGCCATGCCGGTTTCACACGCCGGCATTGGTGTTGGTAGATGATAACCGTCACGGCGCCAGGCTCCAAATGGTGCTGTTGAGCGTGCGTGGGCGTGCGGACCGGGCGGTGGTTTCGCGGTTTCCGCGATTTTCGCGCACTGGCATTTCCGACCCGGAGAGGTAAAATGGACGCACGCTTTTGGGAGGAGTTTCCTATGCTTCGCCGGGTGCTTTGGATTGTGGCCGCCATTGTCGGGTGCATCGCCATCGCTTTCACCTCGTTTGTCCTCTGGCAACCGCCACCGCCGCCGCGCCCGGACGTTGAACCGCCCCAGACCATCGCCGCCACGGTGCCCGCGCCGGAACCGCCGGCGCCGCCGGCAACTCCGCCGACCCCGCACGCCAACACGATTTTGGCCCTGCCGAAAATGGATGATGCCGCGGCCGCGGCCACGCTGGCTCCCACGCTGATCTCGCTGGACTTGGAGCGGAGCGACGTCGAGACGGCATTCATGGCGTTCAGCGATGCGGCCAAGATTCCCGTGACGGTCCCGCGCGGCCGGCCTTTCAATGGCGATCCTCCCTTGATCACGATGCACATGCAGAACCAGCCGCTGATGGAGGCTATTCTCCAGATTGAATCCCAGGGATTTCTTACCGTCGTCATGCCGCAGCCTGCGGCGCCCGCCGGCGAGCCGCTGCGCGCCCAATTCTCGATGCGGCGCGCGCTGCCGGGGCTGTGGTCGATCACCGGCCCGTTCGCCTTCGCCATCAGCACGATCAATCACATTGTGACGCTGGACCGGCAAGGCCAGCCCGCGCCCCGGGCGGGCGGCGGAACGGGGGATTCGCTGGAGATGCAGATCAGCATGCGCTGCGAGCCCAAGCTCCACATTCTGCGCTACCCCATGCAGCTTGAACTATCGGAGGCCGTCGATGAGCGCGGGCATTCGCTCATCCCCGCGCCGAACACGCCCGGCAACCGGCCCAACACATTCAACAACACCAACTTTCCACTGCGGGCGACATTGGCCTATCCGCCGCAGGACGCCGGCCGCAGAATCAAAACCCTCCGTGGCACGGCCATATACACCCTGCAACTGGCCACGACGACGATCGCCATCGACGACCCCCTCCACGCGCCGCCCGCGGAAAAAACCATCAACGGTTTTACCGCATCCTTTGGCAAGTTCACCTGGGACACCACCAACCAGTCGCTGGATATGACCGCCACCTACCGCCGCGCCGCCTTCACCGGCGACTGGACCGTCACCGCCCAGGGCCTCGCCGGCATCAAACCGCGCATCACGCAATCCACCGGCCGGCAAGCCTTGGACGCCAGCAACGCCAGCGTCTCCGGCGACACCGTGCAGGCCCAATACCACATTCACTTCATCAAAGAGGTCGTCAACGGGGCGGTGGTTTCACTGCCAGGGGAACCTTCTGTTCAGACCGTTTCCCTGGATATTCCCGTGGGCATGGTGCAAGTTGCCGTCCCCGTGGAATTCAAGGATATCCCGCTTCCCTGACCGCAGGAGCCCTCGCCATGACCCGCACGCTCATCGCATCCACGCTGGCACTGGTCCTTGCGGGCATGTTGGCGGCCGCGTCCCCCCCCGCCGCGCCCGCCACCCCCGCCCCGGCGCCCGCTGCCGCAACCACAGCCCCCGGCGATCCCACGCTCATCACCATTCATTATAAAAACGCCCCGCCAGCGGCGGTGTTCCAGGATCTCTTCGGCCAGGTTGGCCGCGACTACATCACCTATCCCGACGCCCCCACGAATTGGCCCGCCGTCTCCCTGGATGCCGACAAAGAGCCGTACTGGCAGGTGGTCGCCAGACTCAATGATGCCCTGGGCGCACACACCTACCTGCGCCGCAACGGCAAGGTGGCCGTCAACCGGGGCCAACCCTCGCCCGATGCCAGCGTCCGCTGCTTCTCGGGGCCGTGCATGCTGTTGGCCAGCACCATCATGCACACCGCCAACTTCACCGATCCCGACCACCTCGACGAATGCACCCTCAACGTCATGCTCCACATTGAACCGAACCTGGACGTGGCCGCGTACTCCGGCCGGGTGTTTCCCGATCTGGCCGTTGATGAGCGCGGCAACTCCCTCGTGCCCCCCCCGCCGCCGCCGGCAACCCCCAATTCATCGGCTTTCGCCATTCGCGGGCAGGGCATCGAACCGGACCTTAAACCCGTCAAGTTCGACTATCAAAGTTACTTCCAGGTCGTCCTCCGCGTGCCCGCCAATGCCGGCTACAAAATCGCCCAGGTCAAGGGCAGCGCCCACCTGAAAGTCATCGAAAAAGCCACCATTATCGACATCCCCGCCGCCGACTTCGCCCAGCCGCGCAGCTACGAGTTCCACGGGGCCGTCATCGCCGTCTCCGCCATCAGCAACACCAACACCGGCATCACCCAACCCTACCACGTCTCGCTGAACATCACCCACGTGGGCATGCCCGACGATGATTGGGCCAAGATCAACGACCTGCTCGATGCCGCCAGCATCAACATCCTCGACGCCAAAGACTTCCCGTACTTCAACCCCGGCAGCGGCATGAGCGGCGGCCGCGGCTCGGTCAATCGCATCATCTCCAGTTCCCTGAGCCCCACGGAAGGCCGCAACCAGCCCGACTACTCGGCCGGCCCGGCGGTCAAATGCCGGATCACGCTGCCGGAGGTCATCCGCGATGTGCCCATCCCCTTCGAGTTCAAGAACCTGCCCCTGCCCTGATGATCCGTGATGCTCCGGCATTTCCCGCCGCGGATGTGGCGGCCTGGCCGGAATTCTGC
>CAIPTQ010000229.1 GCA_903868035.1 uncultured Phycisphaerales bacterium | reverse complement strand
GTCGATGCTTTCTATATCCTCGACCCTTGGTAGTTCATCGGAGGACAGAATAATCCTGCTCGCAATTTGGAAGCAAGCCTAAATTGCCCTCATTGTGCGAGCATGGAGAAAACGCTCTATTCTAAAAGGCAAGAACTCGTGACGCGCATGTTGGTCGCGCTACGTCGCCAGGCTGGATTGAACCAGCGTCAGCTTGCCGAAAGACTGGGGCGTGAACGCAGTCTCATCGCCCGGTTGGAATTGGGCCAACGCCGAGTTGACTTAGTCGAATTTTATTCGATCTGCGAGGCGTGTAATGCGGATTCCTCCGCAATGGCGAACGAGCTTATGCGTCAGTTGCAAAAAACGGGGCCGCCATCGAAGTAAAGTGGCAACAAGCCACACGCCTGCTCTGCCCGCCTCGTTGTAAGGAATCTCTTTGGAACGCTCGCGCACGTGCGAGTATTGCGTCATGGCGGGGTTTGTGCGGACTTGGCTGATTTTGGAATGTCCCATGTTCTTATTCCGGCAACCCAAAGAATCGCCCCGTCGGGGCATCGCGTGAGGGGGCGTTCCGGGGGGCAGACACGGTCATGCTCCAATGCATTAGCGGGAATTATAACAATTCTGGCAAAGGGGCGATTAGACTTTACGCTATATCCGGCCCGGCGACGAACATCACCATAACAAAAAAGGGCACCAACATGGCCGTGGGAGAGACGCTAACAATGCAATCGTTGGCAATTGGCACACCGCCGCCCAAATACCAATGGGTTAAGGCTGGCACAGCGATATTGGACCGACTGGTACGCTCCGCGGTATGGAACACCTCCTGACCCAGTCCAGATTTCGATCACAACGAATGCCCCCGTTGTCGAGGTGACAATCGTTTTCATTCGATTCGATTAACCCTGCCCAAAAACCACCAAGGCGTTCGCCCGGCGAGCTTTCGCCGGGCGGGGTTGACCTGAAATATTAAGCCTTTTTGTGCTTTTTCAGACGGGCGTCAGTGAGTTTTTTTGGCAGCAGCTCAGGAGCGAAACTATGGCGTCGGTGTCCGGGGCTTCCGCTTTGAATTGTTGGCGGCGGGTTTGGAAGCGTTTGCGCCTGATTTCAGAAATTGGAACTGCGCGAAACAATCTCTTGCGCTTGAAGGAAATTTTGGTCATATTTTGGCCCGTTCGATGCCGCAAAGCATCGAATCCTCTGAATGGTGCGGGGTCGTAGCTCAGTTGGTAGAGCGACTGGTTCGCAATCAGTAGGTCGCAGGTTCGATTCCTGTCGGCTCCACCATTTTTCAACGCATGCGTTTGGTGCGCAGGGCGGATTGCCAGTCTTTCAGACGATCTGCGACTCCAATGGCTTTTAAATACTCGGTTTTGATGGGTGTGGCCGGGCAGTTGAGAATCTTCGAGAGGTTGAAAATGGAGTCGGCCACATGCACGGCGGTCAGCGGGGTAAAGCCGCTGTGCTGTTCGCGCTCGGGCGTATGATGCCAGGCGACGGCTGAAACCAGCGGGATGGGCATTCCCCAAAGTCCTAAAAGATAAGCTCCCAGCTCGGCATGGGATGTGCCCAATTGCTCGCGTTCAACAACTTCCAGCGGACGTTGTTCTTTGCGGGCGGTTTCAATGATTTTTAAATAGGCGTCGGGCAGATTGTCGGCGAGGATGAGCTTGCCCACATCATGAAGGAGCCCGGCGGTGAATGCCTGGTCAACGAAGGTGTCATCGGCGGATTCGATAAACGCGATCTGTTGGGCGCCAACGGCTGTGCTGAGGCTATGGTTCCAGATTGCTTCGACGGAGAGCGCCTTGAATTTGAGATCGTCAAAGGCGGAGAAAACAAGGATCGAAAGCGCCAGACCGCGGATTCGTCCGGTCCCAAGGATTTGAACGGCTTCAGCGGGGCTGGATACGGGGCCGGAAAAGCCAAAGTAGGCGGAGTTGACCAACTGGAGCATCTTGGTGGTCATGCCGGGATCTTCCGAGACGATGGCGCCGAGGGTTGCCGTGGAGCAGTTGGGGTCCTGCAACTCGTCGAGCATGCGGAAATAGAGTTTCGGAATGGAGGGCAGGGCGGAGATTTGGCTCACGATTTTCTGGAATTCCGGGGCGGTCATACCCTGGTTGAGCGAGCGCAAGCGGTCCAGTGTGCCGCGCAGCTTCTCCAGTGAGCACGGTTTGGAGAGGTATTGATGGGTCGAGCCGACACACTTGAGGACAATCTCCTGATCGGCATATCCGGAGAGGATGATGCGAAAGGTGGCCGGATAGAGCTTCATCGTTTCGTTCAGAAGCTGCGCGCCGGTCATGTCGGGCATGCGCATGTCTGTGACGACGATGTCAAATGGGTTTTGTGCCATGAGCGCCAGAGCCTCTTT
>CAIPTQ010000228.1 GCA_903868035.1 uncultured Phycisphaerales bacterium | reverse complement strand
GGCGGACCGGCAGTGGGAGAATCCGGATGCGGCGGGGCTGAGCGCCCAGACGCGGTTCTGGATTGATGATATGTACATGATAACGATTTTGCAGGCGCAGGCGTTCCGGGCGACGGGGGACAAGGTGTACCTGGACCGCGCGGCGCTGGAGATGGTGGCGTACCTGGACAAGCTGCAGCAGCCGAACGGGCTGTTCTATCATGGGGAGAAGTTTCCGTTTTTCTGGGGGCGGGGCGACGGGTGGATTGCCGCGGGAATGTCGGAGCTGCTGGGGGAGCTGCCGGGGGACCATCCGAAGCGGGCGCGGATCATGGAAGGGTATACGAAGATGATGGCAGGGCTGCTGAAGTTTCAGGATACGGACGGGATGTGGCACCAACTGATCGACCATCCGGAATCGTATAAGGAGACGTCCTGCACGGGGATGTTCACGTATGCTTTCATCACGGGGGTGAAGAAGGGGTGGCTGACGGACGCGGCCTATGCGGAGGGGGCGCGGAAGGGGTGGCTGGGGTTGCAGACGTACATCGACGCGGACGGCCTGGTGGACAAAGTGTGCGTGGGCACGGGGCAGACGAATAGCCTGCAATTCTACCTGACGCGGCCGACGCGGAAGGGGGATGCGCATGGGCAGGCGCCGGTGCTGTGGTGCGCGGTGGCGCTGTTGAAGTAAGCGGCGGCGATTCCATGCCGGCAGCACCGCCGGCATGCTCGGCGGCGTGCGCCTAAACCGGCTGCGCCGGAACCCAAAAGGGGGTCATTCCGCGCAGCATAAATTGTTCCGCCGGGGAGCATCGAGTTAACAAAACGAAACGCTGCGGCTGCAACGCGCCAGGGAGTTCGTCGAAACTTCTTGTTGAACAAACGAGAGCAACTCCCGGGTCGACGGAAAGTGCTCGTAAAATCGAGCATTTTGGGCACTACGGCCAGCGCCACAAAGAATGCCAGGATATTTGATATATGTGAATGTTGTCGCGGCGGTGTGGCGGGTGGGTACAAATATTTATCACACCCTATCCGGGTGATGAATTCAAAAAGGAAAGCACAAAGACGAGCCCAATGCGCGCCCACCGTGGTAACAGGGTTGGCGGCGAAGACATTATTGGAAGTTCCGAAGCGGGGCCGCGGAAAATGCGCAAAGGGCGCAAGCACGGGAAGGGGACAATACTTAAACAAGGGATTTCGGGATTAAGCACGAGGCGGGATTGGACCGATGGGGGGTGTAAGGTATCTAATGACATGTGTTTATGTCATGAGAGGTCACGCCTCGGGCAGCGGAACGCTTTTGCCGATCCCCCCGGAGGGGTATCCAGGACCGGAACCTTTAGGAGAAAACCATGTTACGGAAGACACTCGTCGGTGCGATGTTGGCGGCCTGCCTGATGTTGACGCCCTTGCTGACCCGCGGCACGACCGTGACCAGCGGCGATATCGGCATCACGGTGCAGGTGGACCAGTTCGCGGAATGGGCGACGGCGCCCACCATCGCCAAGACCGACTGGGGGCACATCAACACCGTCAACCAGACGCGCACGGTGACCAAGAACGTGACGCTCTACAGCAACCTCAATGTGACGGTAAAAGCCACGACGTCGTCGGGGAGCCCGGACTACGACGGGATCCTGACCAACGGGAGCAATACGCTGGGCACCAAGTACAGCATTACGGGCGCCGAAATCACGCCCACGAATCCCGGCTTGCTGACGCCGACGGCATTTTTCGACTCGGGCAATACGTACGCGCTGGGGCATACCGCGGGCAAGGGCGACTACACGCTGGTGCTGACCGTGACGGCCGCGAGCGTGGCGTCCGCGCCCGATTCCGGCGACTACACGTGCGGCTTGCAGCTTACCGCGACCTGGTAAGCCCGCGCAAATACAAGGAGGCCCATGATGGGCTGGTGGCCAGGGACAGGCTTAAAACGAGTGCCGGCGGCGGCGATGCTGGCGGCGCTCTTCTGCTGCGCCCGGGCGCCGGGGGCGACGCAATTTATCGGGACGCCGTATTCCGTGGCGCTGGCGCACATCAATCACGTGGGGCAAGCCAGCACGGGATCGACGGCGATAAGGCTGAACCATACGGGCGGCTGCACACTGAGCGTATCGGCGCCGCAGGATAAGGGCGAGGTGCTGACGCTGGGCGGGGCGGGCGGGGGTGGGCCGACGCTGGCCACATCGTACAAGATCACGGGGATTGCCGATCAGGATACGGACTGGGTGGATTCCAACGCCATTTTGTCCCGGACATACACGATACCGCCGGGGGGCGGGGTCACGGACCTGACGTTGTGGGTGCAGGGTGTGGCGCCATCGAACAGCGCGCCGGAGGCGGGGGCGTACACGGCCACGATTGTTCTTACCGTCACATTTTAGGGTGCGTCCATGGCTTGCAGAAACAGAATGCTCGCGGCTGGTGTCTTGGCCCTGGGTATGGTTATGGGCCTGATTATCCGGACGGCGGCCGGCGGGGTGGCGGTCTCGCCGCTGAAGCAGGAAGTCAGCGTCAAGCCCGGCGAAGAGATCCTGGTGCCGCTGACGTTGTCCTATAACAATCGGACGCCGACGGACCAGCCGCAGAAAGTCACCCTGGCCCTGGTCGATGTGATGGCGACGGAGGATGGGGCGCTGGCGTTCAAGGATCCCGGGACTTTGCCCAATTCGGCGAGCAAATGGGCGGCGCTGGAGCGGAATTCCATGATGCTGGAGCCCGGGGCTTCGGAAAAGGCGGAATGCCGGATTGCGGTGCCCGAGTCGGCGGCGCCCGGGGAATATTACGTGGCGGTGATGGTGACGCTGGCGACGCCGGGAACGACCGACACGGGCGTGAGCGTCCAGTACCGGATCGCCTCGGGGATATTCGTGACCGTGCCGGGGCGGACGCTGGCCAAGGAGGCGCGGATCGCCCGCTGCGAGCTGGTCTGGCCGCAGGCCCGGGATGTGGCGACCCGGCCGGCGGAACCGGGAGCGGATGCGGAAGCGCCTTCGCCGGCGGCGCTGTTCCCGGTCGTCAAGGTGCTGTTGGAGAACACGGGCAAGGCGCGTTTCGACGCCAGCGGGAAACTGACGGTCCTGGACGCGAATGCGCGCATCGTGTTGGTCGCGCCGCTGGCGAGCAAGCGGCCCTGCGTCTTCGGGGGCGACCGCCGGCTGTTTGACGCGGTGCTCACCAAGGCGCTGGCGCCGGGCAAGTATACGCTGCGGGTGGAGATGGATTATGAATCGACCTGGGCCAAGGCCCGGCAGGATTTGCACGTCGAAATTCTGCCGGAACAGGCGGCGCTGCTGGGGCAGATCAGCCAGCGCCAGCATGCCCGGACGGCGCTGGTGGAGGCCACGCCGGAAAGCCTCTCGTCGGCGGTGCCGGCCGGGGCCACGCGGAGCCTGGCCATCACGGTGAAAAATGTGAGCGACGGGGATGTGACCTGCACGGCGGGGGTGGCGGCCGGCGGCAGCGCCGGCGCGGGCATCACGGTGCGCCCGGAGCAGTTCACGCTCGCCAAGGGCGGAAAGAAAACCGTGGAAGTGCGGGTGGAACCCGCCGCGGGCGCGGCGGCGACCGACCGCCTCTGGGCCCTGGTCAACGTGGAGGCGGCGCAGGACGGCGGCGGGCACACGGTGCTCTCCATTCCCGTGGACATTCAGCAGAAGATGGAGCGATGACATGAAGAGGCACCAACCGTTGAAACTACTGGCCGCGGCACTGCTCCTGGCGGCGACCGCCGCCGGCGCATCGGGCCAGGCCCCCCCCGCCCAACCCACTCCCCCCGCGCCCCCGGCCACCGCGCCTGCCGGCGCGCCGTCCGCCAAGCCCAAGCTGGTGACCAACCTCTGGGTGGACATGGACATCCGCCAGGTCGTGCAGGACATCTCCGCGCAGACCGACACGGTGATCCTGTGCGATCACACGGTGCAGGGCACGGTGTCGATGGCGGTCAAGCAGATGCCGCTGGCGGACTGCCTGGAGCGCGTGTGTGCTGCCGGGGGCTTCAGTTATACGCAGGTGAAGGACTATTTCATTATCGGGCGCGCCGAACCGGGCAGCGCGCTGTTTCAACGGCTCTCGGATCCCCAGCGCGTGAAACTGAGCAACGTCACACCGGACCAGGTGCGGGCGCTGCTGCATCCGTCGCTGCTGACGTACGTCACCTTTGACAAGGCCAGCGGCACGGTGATTGTGACGGCGCCCCAGCCCCTGCGGGGCAAGATTCTCGATTCCATCACCCAGCTCGATCAGCCCAATCCGCAGGTGGCCATCGAGGCGGTGGTTTTTGAACTGACGGAAGACGGCTCCAAGCAACTGGCGCTGGACTGGCAGTTCAAGGCCGGCCATGTGTCGGTGGCCTCCACCAATTTGATGCAGACGTTCACCTACGGGGCGGGGACGGATTTGGGCACATATGTGCAGGCGACGCTGCGGGCGATCGTCGAATCGCGCAAGGGCCAGGTGCTGGCCAATCCGCGCGTGCTGGTGATGAACAACACGGATGCCGAAATCTTCGTCGGCCAGGAGAAATATTTCACGCTGCTCAGCGGCCAGGCGTCCAATCCGTACTACACGCTGCAGTCGATCAAGGCCGGCGTGACGCTCAAGGTGTCGCCCACCATCGGCAAGGACGGCCAGATCACCCTGGCCCTGGAGCCGGAGGTTTCGGATGTTGTCGCCGATCCCACGGCGGCCAACACCATGGCCTTGCAGGGCGGCACCTCCGCCTCCTTCCCCGTGGTCACCCGCCGCCGCGCCAAGACGGTGGTGGGCATCAAGGATGGCGAAACGATCATGATCGGCGGTCTGCTGCGCGAGCAGCATCGCCAGGTCATTGACAAGGTGCCCGTGGCGGGCGACATTCCCGGTATCGGCGCGGCGTTTCGCACGGTCAATGACTCGACGGAGCGGCAGGAGGTCGTGCTGCTGATCACGGTACACCTGGTGGACAGCCAGCGCACGGGCGCGGAGCAACTGACCTCGCGGCTCATGCAGCGCTATGTGACGCCTTTGGACGGCATTGGCGCCCGGGCGCCATCCCTGGGCGCCTGTCCGCCGCTTCTTCCCACGTCCGCCTCGGCCTTGTCCAAAGGAGCCGTGCCATGAAGCGAATCATCCACATCCTCGGCCTGGCGTTTGTGCTGGGCGCGCTGGGGGTGACGGGCGGGTGCCAGCAGACCGCCGCGCCGCCGCCGGGGTTCAGCCTCGATCGCGGGGCGCAGCTTTTGGCCGCCGGCAGCCCGAAATCGGCGATCCCCTTTTTGACCCAGACCGTTGCCGGCGCGCCCGACGGCCCGGAGCCGATGGCGCTGCTGGCCCTGGCCTACGCGCTGGATTTGCAGGATGAGCGCGCGGTATTGCAGGCCGCGAAGGTCCACCGCGCCCCCGGTGCCGCGCCCGGCTGGGAAGCCGTGGCCGTGGGCATCGCGCGCCTCACCGAGAACCGCCCCGCCGACGCGATCGCCTCCTTTCAACTCGTCCCCGGCGACGCCCCCGCGGCGTCCGGCGCGCGCCAGTGGCTGATCCTGGCGCAACTGCTCAACACCAAGGATGACGAGGCGATCCAATCCCTGGAGGCCCTGGCCGCCACCGACGCCATGCGGACCAGCGCCACCCTCTGGCTGACGATCATTCACGAACATCATGGCCGCAAGGATTTGGCGACCGCCTCGCTGAAGCGCTGCGCCCAGACGGCCAGCACCGCCTCGGGTGTGCAGGCGCTGCAGGGCGACCTGGCCAGTGCCGACGCCCAGACCCTCTACGACGCGGGTATCGCCGCCGTGGCCCAAGGCGACCTCCCGAAAGCCGAGGCACTGCTCACCCGCATCCAGGAACGCTCCGCCGACGCCAGCGACACGGCCATCTGGCTGGCGCTCATCGGCGGCATCCGCGCGGACTGGCAAACCGGCCGCAACCGACTCAACGACGCCTGCGACAACGGTGCGGCCGCCTCCCGCGGGCTGGCCAGCCAGCTTTTCAGCGTGGTGTGCGCCCTGGAAGACCGGCCCACATCCGTGATCCAATACACGCTGCTGGGCCAGCGCATGATGGGCCGCAGCGGCGAGCCGTCGTACATCCATGAACAACCCAAGCCCGAGCCGGTCTGGGGCAGCGATCAAATGAAGTGACGCCGGCAACGAACACATGGATATCACATTCTGGGCGGTCGGCAAAACGGAACCCGTAGCGTCCGCGAGGTGGAGTTGCGTGCATTCTGGCTGGTGGGTTCTTCGCGCAGGCGAGGGACAATCCTTCGCCTACGGGAGTCCTTGCGGCGCCTGCGCGAGGCTCCAGCGGTCGTTGGGAACGGTCACTCCACCTCGCTTACGCTACGGGTTCCGTTGGCCGCCGATTCTGTCATGCCCCCCCACAGGACCCCACAGGATATTAACAAACGCGGAACATTGACATTTCCTCGAGCATCACGTAATTTACTTGGCTGCAAATTTCGCGGCAGCTACAGGTTTTTTAGAGGTGACGCATGCTTCCGTTTTGTAAGACATCCAAGTCCAAGAAGGGCATGCGCCGGGCGCATCACGCCCTCAAGGGCGTGCAAGTGGCGCGTTGTCCCAAGTGCGGGCAGGCGCGGCAGCCGCATCGGCTGTGCGCCAACTGCGGATACGTGAACAAGAGCCTGTCGCTGGTGGTAAGCGAAGCCCAGGAATAGCGTGTGTTGGGGAGAAGGGGAAGCAGATACCCAAGCAGCCGAGGGTGATGATGCGCATTGCGATCGATGCCATGGGTGGAGATCAGGCTCCGGCGAAAATCCTGGAAGGCGCGCTGGCCGCATTGGCGGAGCTGGAGGCCGGCGATCAGATCATACTGGTGGGCCAGCAGGACGTGATCCGCCAGCATGCGGGGGCGCAGATTGACGCCAGCGCGGGGCGGGTGCGGATCGAGCATGCCACGCAAGTGATCACGATGCAGGATTCGCCGGTGGAGGCGATACGCGGGAAGCGCGATTCGTCGATTGTGCGGCTGGTGAAGCTGGCCAAGGACGGGGTTGCCGAGGCGATCATATCGGCGGGGAACACGGGGGCGCTGGTGGCGGCGGGGGTGCTGATGCTCAAGCCGCTGGCGGGGGTGGAGCGGCCGGGGATCGCGGTGCTGCTGCCGTCGGCGAAGGGGGCGGTGATGCTGTGCGATGCGGGGGCCAACACGCAGCCCAAGGCGGCGCATCTGTACCAATATGCGGTGATGGCGTCGATGTACGCGAAGGCCGTGCGCGGCGTGGCGAATCCGACGGTGGGGATCTTGAACATCGGCACGGAGGAGGAGAAGGGCACGCCGCTGATCAAGGAGGCGCGGGAGCTGATGCAGAAGGATGCGGCGATGGCGTTCGTGGGGTATGTCGAGGGGCGCGACCTGCCGCGGCATCCGTGCGATGTGGTGATCACGGACGGGTTCACGGGGAATGTGGTGCTCAAGGTGGTGGAGGGCTGGTCGGAGATGATTTTCCATACGCTGCAGAAGGAAGTGGCGTTGGAGGGTGCGGAGACGGCGGCGAAGCTCAAGCCGGTATTTGGGCGGCTGATGAAGCGGTACGACCATGAGGAGTACGGCGGGGCGCTGCTACTGGGGTTGCAGGGGGTGTTTTTGAAGGTGCATGGGAGCGGAGGGGCGCGGGCGATCAAGAACGCGGTGCGGGCGGTGAAGGAGGCGGGGAAGCTGGGGATCAATGCGGAGATCGAGAAGCGGCTGGCGGCGGCGGGGGCATCCGGGGGTTGAGAGGGAAGGTGGCGATTAGAATTGCAGCGCCCGGGCCTCGTCCGGGGCGGCGGACATGACGCCGTGGAGGACGATGGCATTTTTGCCCGCGGCCTTGGCGCGCAACAGCGCCTCGTCGGCCTTGCCCATGAGGCCTTCGAGGGTGTCGGAATCCCAGGGGAAACTCGCCAGGCCACCCGAGATGGAGATGGTTCCCTTGATCTTGCAGGTCTCGGGCCACTGGTGGTTCTTGATCGCCTCGCGGAAGCGCTCGGTCGCGGCGAGGATTTCCTTGGGGTGGTTGGAGTTGGGCTGCCGGGGAGGTTCGTTGTCCCAGTAGACGACGGCGAATTCATCCCCGCCGATCCGCGCGACCAAGTCCTTGGGCCGGGTACAGGCCCGCAGCAGCTTGATAAGCTCGCGGATGATGGCGTCGCCGGAGGCATGGCCGAAGGTGTCGTTGTAGCGCTTGAAATCGTCGATGTCGAAGAGCAGGAGGGTGACGCGCGAGCGTTTCTCGCGCGAGCGATCGAGCAAGGCGTTCATGTAGGTCATGAAATAGCGGCGGTTGTAAGCGCCGGAGAGCTCGTCGGTGATCGCCAGGCCCCGGAGCTGTTCGTGCCGCTGCGCCAGCGCCAGCAGGGCGCCCAGCCAGCGTGCCGCCTGCGCCAGCGCGCCCTCTTCCCCGGTGGTCGAAGCGGTGGCAGCGGAGAACCGTACTGGGGACGGGGCGATGGGGGGGGTCCAGACCAGAGTGCCCAGGGGGGGTTGCCCGGCAAACTCCACCGGCCGGTGGTAAGCCCGGGTTTTGGGCGGTGGGGCCTCGGGGTTGTCGCCGGGGGGGATGAAGAGCAGCTCACCACTCAGGCCCAGGCGCTGCGCCAGCAAGGCGGTGGCGCGCCGGGCGAAAGCGGTGCGGTTTCCGGCGTCCTCCCCGCCGCCGACTGTGCCGGCGAGGATTTCCTCGAGCAGTTCCGCCTGGTCGTCCAGGGGCAGGGCGGCGATTTGGGTTCGGGTTACGGCATCATCCGCAGTGGGGGCCTGGGGCGGCGCGGGTGCGAGTTGCGTATACGCGCGGGTCGCTGTTTCGGCTCGATTTTCCGGGGCCGGATCAGCGCCGGCGAGCTGCCGGGCCAAACGCCGCAGGCAACCATGGTCCAGCGGCACAATTTCGTAATCGTCGGCACCCCATTGCAGGGCATGCCGGCACAGCGCTTCATGCACCGGCCCGCACAAGAGCACGAGGCGCGCTTCGGGATTGGTGTGCCGGAGGTTCCGAATTGCGGCTTCCAAGTGCTCGGCCTCGGGTCCGGCGTCCAGCAGGATGACACCCGCCCGGCCCGGAATGAGTGCGGCCTCCCGGGTGGAGGTGGCCGTGGCGACCGCACAAGGGGTTTGGGCGGCAATCAGCCGGCCCGCCGCGGCGGCCTGGGGACCGACCACGAGCATCCGCGCGGATGCCGGCGCGTAGTGCGGGCCTGATGCATCGGGTGGTGCCAAGGGGGTTGTTCTGGAAGCAGCCAAAGCGCCTCTCCGCGTGTGCCACGAGCCAACGTACGCCGGAATGGGGGAGGCCCGAATCTCAGGCTCGATGAGCCGGGGCATCTATTCATCATAGCGTTCTACAACCTGAGAAACCACAGGGATTTCCGTTTGCATTCCGGAGTTGCCAGGGGGTTTATTATAGGACAAAAGGAGGGGTGCGGAGGGGGGCGATGGGCGAGGGCAGGGTAAAAAATGGTGGAGAATCGCTGTGGGGAGTGCAACTTGAGCGGCCGGAGGCGTTTATCCCTCAGCAGAAGATGCAACGGCGGTTGGGTTGCATCTTCGCACGGAAGGATTTGTGTTTTAACCGGAAGTTACGTGGTCCGATGTCAGGTGCCTGCGTGCGGGATGCCCGCCACCGCCGGCAGGTATGAAACAGTGGCGCGGCATTTTTGGGAGTATGGTTGTGATACGAACGCAGGGGAAGGTCAAGTGGTTTGATGACATCAAGGGGTACGGTTTCATCAGCGGGGAGTGCGGCCAGGACATATTTGTCCATCACACCGCGATTCGTGCGGAGGGTTACCGCTCGCTGAAGGAAGGCGATACCGTGGAGTACGATCTGGAGCCGGGGCTGAAGGGCCTGAAGGCCTGCAACGTGCGCCGGATTGAGCTTGTTCCGGTGTCGATCTGTTGATGTTCCGCGAAAAGGCAAGCCCGTGCGAGAGCAAGTCGGAGAAAGTGCGCTACGACCGTTTGTAAACAGCTCTATTACCCCCCCCCAAAAAAAAACCGGCTGGAAGGCTTGCGCCGTCCAGCCGGGTGAATTTTACGAATCCGCACCGCCTCAGGCTTGGGGGCGGTTCTTGATCAGGTCGGCGACCACGCTGGGATCAGCGAGGGTTGAGGTGTCGCCCACCTTGTCCAATTCATTTTCGGCGACCTTGCGGAGGATGCGCCGCATGATTTTGCCGGAGCGCGTCTTGGGCAGGCCGGGGGCCCACTGGATGACATCGGGGGTGGCGGTGGGGCTGATGACCTTGCGCACGTGCAGGGCGAGTTCTTTCTTCAAGGCGTCGGTAGCGGTGATGCCGGTCTTGAGGGTGACGTAAGCGTAGATGCCCTGGCCTTTGAGATCGTGGGGGAAGCCAACCACGGCGGCCTCGGCGACGGACGGGTGGGAGACGAGCGCGCTTTCGACCTCGGCGGTGCCGAGGCGGTGGCCGGAGACGTTGATCACGTCATCCACGCGGCCCTGGAGCCAGTAGTCGCCGTCGGCATCCTTGCGGGCGCCGTCGCCGGTGAAGTACATGTTGTCGTAGGTGCGGAAGTAGGTGTTGACGAAGCGTTCATGGTCGCCCCAGGTGGTGCGCATGATGCCGGGCCAGGGGCGGCGGATGCAGAGCTTGCCGGATTCGCCGGGGTCGCATTCGCTGCCGTCATCGCGCAGGACCACGGGTTCGACGCCGAAGAAGGGCCGGCTGGCGCTGCCGGGCTTGAGGGTGTGGCAGCCCGGGAGGGGTGTGATGAGGATGCCGCCGGTTTCGGTCTGCCACCAGGTATCGACCACGGGGCAACGGCCCTTGCCGATGTGGTTCCAGTACCAGAGCCAGACTTCGGGGTTGATGGGCTCGCCGACGGAGCCGAGGAGCTTGAGGCTGCCGAGGTTCCGCTTGTTGATGTGCCCTTCGCCTTCGCGCATCAGGGCGCGGATGGCGGTGGGGGCGGTGTAGAACTGCGTGACCTTGTACTTGTCGATGACGTCCCAGAAGCGGCCGGCATCGGGGTAGTTGGGCACGCCCTCGAACATGATGGAGATGGCGCCGTTGAGCAGCGGCCCGTAGACGATGTAGGTGTGGCCCGTGACCCAGCCGATATCGGCAGTACACCACCAGATGTCGCCGTCGTGATAGTCGAAGATGTATTTGTGGGTCATGGCGGCGAAGACCATGTAGCCGCCGGTCGTGTGGAGCACGCCCTTGGGCTTGCCGGTGGAGCCGGAGGTATAGAGGATGAACAGCGGGTCTTCGGCATCCATCCATTCGGGTTCGCAGAGGGTCGGAACCTTGGCCATGGCCTCATCCCACCAGAGGTCGCGGCCGGCGGTCATCGGCACCGGGTGGCCGGTGCGGCGGACGACGATGACCTTTTCGATGCTGGGGCATTGGGCCACGGCACCGTCGGACTTGGATTTCATGGGGATGTCGGACTTGGCGCCGCGCAGGGCGGTGTCCTGGGTGACGAGGATTTTGCAGGAGGAGTCCTGGATGCGGTCGCGGACGGATTCCTCGCTGAAGGCGCCGAAGACCACGGAGTGGATGGCACCGATGCGGGCGCAGGCGAGCATGGCGACCGGGAGCTGGGGGATCATCTGGAGGAAGAGGCAGACGCGGTCGCCCTTTTTGACGCCGAGGGACTTGAGCACATTGGCGAACTGGCAGACCTGGGTGTAGATCTGGCGATAGGTGAATTTGGAGTCTTCGCCGGGGGTATTGCCTTCCCAGATCAGGGCGGTCTGGTCGCCGCGTTTTTCGAGGTGGCGGTCGAGGGCGTTGACGCTGATGTTGGTCTTGCCGTCAATGTACCATTTGATGAAGACTTCCTTGCCAAGGCTGAATTCGCGGACCTTGGTCCAGGGCTTCTGCCAGACGAAGTTTTTGGCGGCCTCGCCCCAGAAGGTGTTGGGGTCCTCGATCGACTGTTTGTACATTTTATTGTACTGGTCGAGCGAATTGATGTGTGCGTGGGCGAAGGAGGGTGGGGGGGCAATCTGCCGGCCTTCATTGGGTGTGACACTCGTATTGACGCTACTCATTACTACAGCTCCTTAAAGTAAAAATAGACGGGAAGAGGAAAGGGATGTCCAATCTCCGGGAATAACCCTTAACTGGGACGATCCTCCGAAATCCAATCAGGCGTTGGCCGGCGCGGGTTGTTGCGTGCGCGGGGCCGGGGGCTTCAACAGGGCCAGGATCAACGCGGCGGCAATCAGGCATCCGCCGGCGATCAGATAGGCGAGGGTGTAGTTGCCCACCGCGGCCTTGGCGGCGGCCGCTTCGGACATACCCTTGGCGAGCAGTTCGGCCTTATTGGCGGCCTTCGCGTGATCGTAGACCAAGCCGGAGATCTGCGCCAGAACCAGGCCGCCGACGCCCCAGGCCGTGAAGACCCAGCCGTAATTGACCCCGAAGTTCTTGAGCCCGAAATAGTCCTTGGTGGCGGCCGGGAACAGGGCCAGATTCGCCCCGTAGTTGGCTCCCAGCAGCACCGACAAGACGACGAACAGCCAGATTGCGCTGGCGAAGGGCAGAATGAACATCAGCACCGCCTGGAACAGGAAGAAGACCAGCATGGTGCCGCGCCGCCCGATGATGTCGGAGAGGATGCCGGCGGTGATCCGGCCGCAGGCGTTCCCCACGGCGAGGAACGCCACGAAGAGGAAGGCGTACTGGCCGGCTTCAGGCCCCACCTTGAGTTTAATGATTGGCGCGAGGTTGGCGATGATCATCAGCCCCGCGCCGGCGGCGAATGCGTACATGATCCACATCAGATAGAACTGCGGTGTGGCGAGCATCTGTTGCCACGTGAAATCCACCGAGGGCTTGGGGGCGGCGGCCGATGCGGAAGCCGCGGGCTTCCACCCGGCGGGCGGCACCGCCAAAAGCTGCGAGAGGATGGCCACGGCGATCAGGAAGGCGATGCCGAAGATGAGGAGCATCATCTGCACGCCCGGGCCGGAGTTCGGCGCATTATTATCAAGCTTTCCGGGCACGGAGAAATGGCTGATCAGGTAGTTGGCCAGGGGCGAGATATACACCGGTGCCACGCCAAAGCCCGCGACGACCAGGCCCGCGATCAGCCCGGTGCGCCGGGGGGGAAACCACTTGACGGCGGCGGGTGTGGCGGCGGCGTAGCCCATGCCGATGCCCGCCCCGGCCAGAACGCCGAAGCCCAGCACAAAGGCGGTCACGGTGGTGGTGAAACTGGCGAGAATCAGGCCCAAGCCCACGGTTAAGCCCCCGGCCAAGGCGACCCAGCGTGGGCCGAAGCGGTCTTGCGCGCGGCCGGCGGGGACCATCACGATGGCGAACACCAGACACGCGACGGAATAGGGCAGCGTCTTCTCGAAGTCATTCCAATTCCATTCGGCGGGAATCTTCGCCTTCACCACGCTCCAGGCGTAAAGGACACCCAAGGCTAGGTTGATGCCTATGCCGGCGAGAGTTACACGCCATCCGATGTTGCGGACACCCTGCGAATCCATAAAGCTCCTCACGGCCCGGTCAGGCCAGGCCAGTAGATGGACGCTATTGCGGGATGCGACGCGAAATGTTGCATATGCGAGGTAAAGCATATGCACAGCAGGCAACCCGCGCGGGCTGCAGAGCAAGAATAAGTGGCGGATAAGACAAGGGCTGCGTTGAATTTGGAAACTACAGGTACGGCAGTCGTAGCTGCCAGGCGAATTTCACGCAACTCTACATCCGACCTCCACCGCCAGTAAGCCGAAGTTTGAAGTGGGGCCTGGCGAATCTCTGAAAGCCCAAGAGGCGGGCATCCTACAGGAAACTTTTCGGGATCGCAAGAGCATCAACGAATGCATCCATTGAGCGATGTCATACTTATAGAACAATTAGATTCAGATGGGACGCACGCCCGATCCCGGTGGCCCCGCACAGGCGATGAAAGGTCTTCCGTATGCGAAAGGCTGTCCCTCGCCTGCGCGAAGAAACCGTCCGCTTGAAGGCACGCAACTCCACCTCGCTTACGCTACGGGTTCTGTTGGCCGCTGAAGCTGTCATGCACCGGCCTTGACGCGGAAATTGTGAAGGATTACGATCCGGCACCATTTCTCAGGAAACATTTCACAAGCCATGCACAGGAGGCATTATGTCAATTACATATCGCAATGCGATTCTCGCGGCGGCGGCGGTGGTTCTGGCGTGTCCGGCGTTTGCGGCCGATCCCGGGACGCCCGCGACAGCCGAACTGCTGCAACGCATCCAGACGCTCCAGGATAAGCTTCAGACGATGCAGGGGCGCATCGATCAACTCGAGCAGAAGGATTCGGCGAACTGGATGACCGCCGCCCGGACCGAACAGATCCGCGCGATTGTGGAGGGCGTGCTGGCCGACGCCGGCAAGAAGGGCCAATCCGCGGAAGGCGCGACGTTCGGCTACAGCAACGGCTTTTTTATCCAGACGGCGGACAAGAGCTTCAAGCTGAACATCAACGGGCTGGTGCAGGCCCGCTACACCTTCGCCGCCTCGGAGGCGCATCATGCGTCGGATTTCACGACCACCCCCAAGGCGGGCGACGCCAACGGGTTTGATTTCCGCCGGGCGCGCCTCATTTTCACGGGCAACGCGCTGACGCCGGACCTGACCTATTGCGTCTCCATGGACTTCGCCGGCGACGCGGCCGACAAGAACCCGCTGGCCACCACCACCGCCCAGACCTCCGTGCCCACTGACAAGAACTATGCCCAGATCGTCGATTTATACGTCGCCTACCGCTTCAACGACATGTTCAACGTGCGCGTCGGGGCGTTCCTCTCGCCCTTCTCGCGCAGCGAATACATGGTGCTGGGGACCGAACTGGTGGACCTGTCCAACGTCGTGGCGCCCTTCGATCCGGTGCGCTCCACGGGCATCAGCATCTTCGGACAACCCATCAAGGACCAACTGGCCTACGAGATCAACATCAACAACGGCCAGGGGTCCAACACGCTGGGCCGGGCCGCCGAGGTGAGCACCAGCGGGACGACCAGCAGCAACGCGGGCAACAACGACAACCGCCTGGCGTACTATATGCGGCTGCAGTACGCCGGCGCCGGCAAGCTTTCGGACTTTGCCGACGAACCCGACCTGCGGAAGGACACCCAGCCGCTGGCCTGGCTGGTGGACGGGGCCTTTGGTTATGAATCCGCCAACACCACCAGCACGGCATTCCCCAGCCCCCAGGGGAGTGTGACGACGATTCCGACGGGGTTGATCACGTCGCGGGGCTTTACGACGTATCCGCTCAACGGCGACTTGTTCCGCGGGACGGTGGATTTCGCGGCCAAGTACCAGGGGCTGTCGCTGATCGCGGCGTGTTTTGCGCAGCAGATCAACGAGAACCCGGCGGTCGCCGGGGGCACCAGCCCGACGCTGCCCGCGGGCTACAGCCTGGCGGGGGCCGGGGCGAAGTCGAGTTTCTTTGAACTGGGCTACTACGGGCAGGCGGGGTACATGCTGAACAAGAACTGGGAAGTGGTGGCGCGCGCCGGCCAGTTCCTGACCGAAGGCAGTACGAATCGCGCCGAGGAATACACCCTGGGCATGAACTACTACTTCTACGGGCAGAATTTGAAGCTGCAGACGGATGTCACATACCTGCCGATCGCCCCGTATACGAGTTCGGTGATGGGCTCGGCGGTCAACACGCACGACGTGATTTTCCGCATGCAGTTGCAGTTGAAGTTCTAAGAGCATTTTTCACGCGTTCGCAGTGATATACCGTCCGGATCCACAAGGGAAACCACGCTCCCTTACGGTCGCGTCTCCGATTAATGCTACGTCGATATGGTAGAACATGGGGATGAAGATCGCCGAGATATTTTATTCGCTTCAGGGGGAGGGCAAGCTGGCGGGCGTGCCGTCGGTGTTCGTGCGCGTGGCGGGGTGCAATTTGCGGTGCGGGTGGTGTGACACGCCGTATGCGTCGTGGCATCCGGAAGGTGAGGAGATGACGGCGGGGGCGATTGCAGGGGAGGTGCGGAAGCATCCGGCGGGGCACGTGGTGCTGACCGGGGGGGAGCCGATGATGTTCGGGGACATGCCGGAGTTGATCGGGCGGCTCAAGGCGGCGGGGAAGCACGTGACGGTGGAGACGGCGGGGACGCTGTGGCCGGAGGGGTTGGTGGGGGTGGCGGCGGGGGGGATCGATCTGGCGTCGGGGTCGCCGAAGCTGGGGAATTCGGTGCCGCGGGAGCGCGAGGGGGGGCGGTTTGCGGTGATGCACGAGCGGCAGCGGGAGAACCTGGAGGTGCTCAAGAAGTTCGCCACGGGCGGCGGGGGGGTGGTGAAGGAGTGCCAGTGGAAGTTTGTCATGGCGGCACCGGGGGATGTGGCGGAGGTGGAGGAATTGCTCCGGCGGCTCAACGCGGAATTGCCCGCGGAGTCGCGGGTGGCGAAGCAAGACGTGGTGCTGATGCCCGAAGGGACGGATGCGGCGGCGCTGACGGAGCGCTCCCATTGGCTGGCGGGGTTATGCATGAAGAAGGGGTATCGCTTCAGCTCGCGGCTGCACGTGCTGCTGTGGGGGAACAAGCGGGGCACGTGACGGGCCGTACGTGCGCTTACGAGAGCAGAACCGCCAAATCGTCGGACGTGAGATTGGTCAGGATGGCGTTATCCTCGGAGATGATGGCATCGGCCAGATCGCGTTTGGTCTGTTGCAACTGGAGGACCTTTTCCTCGACGGTGCCCTTGGCGATGAGGCGATAGGCGAAGACATGCCGGGTCTGGCCGATGCGGTGGGCGCGGTCGATGGCCTGGGCCTCGACGGCGGGGTTCCACCAGGGGTCCAGGAGGAAGACATAATCGGCGCCGGTGAGGTTCAAACCCAGGCCGCCGGCCTTGAGGGAGATCAGGAACAGCTTGGTCTGGGGATCGTTCTGGAACTGCTCGACGGGGGATTTGCGGTCGCGGGTTTTGCCGTCGAGATAGGCGTAGCGCACCGGCCCGCCGGGATAGGCCGGATCGTCGAGGCGCTTGCGGACGATCGCCAGGAGGCTGGTGAACTGCGAGAAGACGAGGGCCTTGTGGTGCTCCGCGAGGATTTCGTCGATCTGCGTGAAAAGGGTGTCGAGCTTGGCCGAAGGCTCGCCGGTGCGGGTTTTGTCGATGAGGCCCGGATGACAGGCGGCCTGGCGCAGGCGCAGCAGGGCTTCGAGCACCTGCATGCGGTTGTTGGAGCCGCCGATCCTGCCGCCGCCGCCGCCGAGGAGGGTCTGGCGGTAGTGGTCGCGGAGTTCGTCGTAGAGCGCCCGCTGGGTTTCGTCGAGCTCGCAGTAGATGGTCTGCTCGGTGCAGGGGGGCAAGTCCTGGGCGACCTGCTCCTTGGTGCGCCGGAGGATGAAGGGGCGGAGCGCGCGGGCGAGCATTTGGCGCGGGGATTCGTCAGGCTCCTCGTCCTCGATCACGGCTTCGACCGTCGGACCATCGGCGGCTTCGACGGGCTGGCCCAGTTCGGGCGCGCCGGCGTCGGGAGGCGGCGGGGGAGGTGTGAGGGGTTTATTGGGTTGGAAGCGTGCGTCAAAGACGGCGGCCGCGCCCAGCATGCCGGGGTTCAGGTATTCAAAGAGGCTCCAGAGTTCGCCGAGGTGATTCTGGACAGGCGTGCCGGAGAGGGCCAGGCGGTGGTCGGCGGCAAGGAGGCGGACGGCCTTGGCGGATTCGGTCTGGGCGTTTTTGATGGCTTGGGCCTCATCGAGGATGGCGTAATCGAAGCGGTAATCCTTGAGGAAGACGATATCGGAGCGCAGGGTGCCGTAGGTGGTCAGGATAAGGTCATAGTCGCCGAAGCGGTCGGTGGCGCGGAAGCGGGAGGGGCCGGTGTGGTCAAGGATGCGCAGGGCCGGGGAGAAGCGCAGGGATTCCTCGCGCCAGTTGAAGACGAGCGAGCGCGGCGCCACGACCAGGGAAGGCATTTTGGCGATGGGGCCGTTTGGCCCCCCACGTGCCCGCCGGCCGGCCAGGAGGGCGAGCACCTGAATGGTTTTGCCCAGGCCCATGTCATCGGCGAGGCAGCCGCCGAAGCGGAACTGCCGGAGGAAGTCGAACCAGCCGAGGCCCTCCTGCTGGTAGGGCCGGAGGGTGCCGACGAATTCCGCGGGGGCCTGCTGGGCGGTGACGCCGCCGAAATCGCGGAGCTGGGCGCGCAGGTTCTGGAACGGGGTGTCGAGGGCGGCATGGGGCTGGGATTCCAGCAGCACGTCGAGCATGCCCGCCTGGGCGCGGGAAAAGCGGATGGCCTCCTGGCCCTGGGCGTCCTTCACGGCCGCGCCGGATTGCACGATGATGCCGTACTTGGCGAGCCATTCCTCGGGCAGGACGCCGAAGGTGCCGTCGGCGAGCTTGATGAGATGCTCGCCGCGCCGGGCCGCCGAGAGCAGCCGGGGGAGGGGCACGACCTGGTCGCCGAACTGCACGGAGCCGGAGAGGTCGAACCAGTCGATGCCGGAGGAGACGGCGATGCGGAAATCGGTGGCGGCGCGATAGAGCTTGCCTTCGGCCTCGACGATCCAGCCGGCGCGAATCAGCGCGGGCACAACCGACGGCAGCAGGCGCGGGGGCAATTCAAAATGGGTTTCGTGCGTGTCCGGGTCGTCCTGTTTGCGGAACCCCAGGGCCTTGAGCACGGCCAGGGCGCGGGCCTCGGCGGGCTTGTCGCGGAGGAGCATCCTGCCCACGGAAGGGTCGTAGGTGCCGGCGGCGGTGGCCCGGGCATCCACGACGCCGGTGTCGTAATCAAAGAGGACGGTGCAGGGGATGGGCTCCTCGATCCGGGCCGCGGCGCCCACGGCGCGCGGCGGCCGCCGCACGATCAAGCGGGGCCGCGGGACGCCGACGGACTGCTCGAATTGCAGGTCCGCGGGAAGATCAAAGCGGGGGATCGTCGGCAGCGCGGCGACCTGGCGCAGGAACTCGGGCATGTCGGCGATGGGCACATGCAGGGGTCCGCGCGTCGCGAAAAGCTCCATCCACTGGAGGCCCCCGGAGAGGTCCGCGTGCGCCACGGTGTCGCCGATGAAGACCAGCCCGCCGGGTACGCCGGACGAGGCGGCGGCCGGTTCGGCCAGCAGATGGGCGGCGGACACGGGCATGGTGGATCCCTGCCGGCGGAGGTGGCCGGTGAGGGTGTAATGGCGGCCGTCATCGTGGGGCGCGATGCGCACGAGGAACTCATAGGGCGGGCCATCGTCCCAGCGGAGGTGGATGTAATCCTCCGGATTGGGCGGCAGATGCAGGGGATTGCCGATGCGGAGGCGGCAGCGCCCGGTGGCACACATGCGCCGCAGCAGGTCGATGCCCACGGCCCCGCGCAAGGCGCAGGATTTGGGCGGTTCGGCCGGCGCGCCGGGCGGCGGGGGGGGGGCAGGCTCCTCCTGCCGGGCGCCGACGAGGCGTGCGAGAAGGTCGCGGTCGTCGGCCTCGGAGAAGGCCTCGAGATCATTGGTATCCAACCGGAAGGGGGCGGCCTTGGTCCAGCCGCCGCCGCCGTTGGCGGCGCGCGGCCGGGATTTTTTCTGATGCCGGGACTGGAGTTCCACGATCACCGCGGAGTTCCACTCGAGGGGCGAAAAATGCGACGCCCGGGTGGCGGCGGCATCCACGATGTAGACGGCCTGCCGGGGCAGGCCCGGCGCGAAGACCGCCATTTCGGCGGCATGGCGGGCGCTGGCCTGGCCGATGGAGGCGAGGTGGATTTTCCAACCCGCCCGCGCGGGCCAGGCATTGGGCGAACGCCGGGCATCCTTCTGGGCGGGGCTATCCTCCCCGCGGTTCCCCCGCGAAAAGATCGGATGGGACCGGGCCTCTTCCAGCGGACGAAACGCCCCGGAGCGATCCGCCAGCAGCACGGTGGCCCACAGGTGCGGGCAGACGAAGCCGCCGGCCCGCGTGGCGCAGGCGCAAATGGCGTTGAGCTCCTCGCCGGTCCATTCAATCCGCGTGTCGAAGTGGTCCTGGTCGAGGACGAAGCCATGCACGGCCTGGCGGGAGTTCTTGACCAGCAGCGCATCGCCGCCGGCGATCAGCTTCCGCGCCGCGGCCTCCACCTGCGGGGTGACATCCGCCGCGAGCACATCCACCAGGCGCAGGCGCGGGACCGGCGGGGAGAGCGGCTCCTGGGCTTCCGCGGGCGGGGTTTCCGAAGATGGTGAGGACGGATCGGTCATAATGGCACGGGCGGGCTGAATCCTTGTGGCGGCGGGAACCCCGGAGGGACGAAGGTGGAGGATCAGCTTTGCCCCATCGTGTTTTCCTGGGCCACCACCGCATCATAGACCTGCTGGGCGTTGGTGGCCGTCCGCATCGCCTGGCGGAAGGCCTCCACATTCATGAGGCGGCTGATGCGGGCCAGCGCCTGGATGTGCGGGCCGGTCTGGTCGGGGGGGGAGGCCAGGAGCACAATGAGGTTGACGGGGCGTTTGTCGATGGATTCAAAGTCGATGGGAGGCTCGGGCTTGCCGATGGCGACGACGAGGTGATCGACGCCGGTGCATTTGCCGTGGGGGATGGCCAGGCCGTTGCCGATGCCGGTGGTGCGGGTGGCCTCGCGTTCGAGGACGCTGGCGAGGAGAACCTGGGCGTCCTTGACTTCGTGGGCGTCGGCGAGCACCTGGACGAGTTCGGTGATCGCATCCTTCTTTAATTTTGCCTGCAGGGGTACTTTAATGTGCTGGATCTTCAGGATGTCCGAGAGCCGCATAAGCCACTCCGAGATACGCCGGGGGGAGACAAAAAGCCCAAGCGGGGTAGTTTAGATCGCCCCCGCCCCGCGTTCAAGGAGATTGGGTTGAAAAACCGGCACGGGTCATGGTTTCATGATAGTGAGTCCCGGCGTGGCGGCCGGTGAAACCGTGTAGATTTCCTTGGTGTAGTGATCCATCACGAAATTGTTAAGCTCGAAGGTCCAGGCGGGGGATTGGGTGTCCCAGACGGCCTTCCAGGTGACGGCGGGCTGGGAGGCGGGCGTTGTGGCCGGGGCGGTGCCGGTGGCCGCCGGTTCCTGGCGATAGAGCCGGAGCGTGTAGGTGATGAGTTTGCCGGCGTCGGGGCCGACGATGCCGGTGTTGGGCAGGATATCGGCGAGGGTGGGCTTGGTGGAGGTGGCCGCCGGAGCCGAGGCTGTGGCGGGGGCGGTGGCGGGTGCGGTGGCCGTAGCCGGGGCGGTGGCTGCGGGCGGCGTATACGCTTGTTCCAGCACGGTAACCGTGACCGTAATGTCCGGCGTGCCCACCGGCAACGGCTTATCATCCAGATACTTGTTGGCAAACAGCGGCGTAAAGTCACTAAGGAGCGACGTCATCTTGGAATCATCCGAAGGCAACACCACGCCCGACTTATTCACCACCCAGCGGGTGCCATCGCGTTCGAGCGTCACGCCCGGCGTGAGCGGCAGCGCCGGAGCGGTCGCCGGGGCGCTGGCCGTGGCCGGCGCCGTACCTGTGGCCGGGGCCGTGGCGGGTGGGGGCGAAATCCCAGGCGTCGCCAGGGGGCCGGCGATCTGGATCTTCCGAATCTTGTCGGCGTCAAGCCGGACGATTTCCCGGTTGCGGAGCATGACAGGCGAGGTGGCCAGCTTGGCGGCATCGGACATCTGCACGAGGTACACGGTCGGCTCGCCCTGGCGCATCACGGGGATGACCTTGCCGCCCTCCAGTTCGTCCTGGGGCTTGCCGACCAGCAGCACTTCATGCTGGGACTGGCCGGGGAGGGTGAGGTCGATCTTCATGTGCGGGGGATCGAGGGCGAGCTTCTTCAAGTCGCCGACGATGTCCACGAACTTGATGGCGCGGAGGTCGCCGATCACGCCGAGGTATTCGCCGATGGCCGAGGCGTCGCCCGGGAGCGGCTTGGGTTCGGCGGCCAGCGTCCAGTCCGGCCCCTTGAGGGTGGCGGCGAGGGTCGCGGCGCCATCGGTGGCCAGGGTGAATTCGGTGGCCTGGCGGACCAGGGCCGGCACGACGGCGGCGTCACGCAGGTCCTGGAGCTGCTTGTTCATCTTGGCATAGGCGTCGCGGCTGAAAGTGAAGACGTCATTGGTGCCCGCGAGGCCGGCGTAGACGCTGCTGGTGTCGCGGTTCATCGCGTCGGTGGCGACACCCAACTGGAGCGTGACGGGGGTGAGCCTGGTCGCGGGTTGGCTCTGGGAGGCGGCGGTGGCCGGCGCGGAGGCCGTGGCGGCGGGCGCGGCATCTTCGACCCAGGCGGTGACGGACAGGAGGCCCGGTTCCAGGCCGGCGAGCCGCTTGTTGAGGGGGCTGAACTTGAGCGCCTGGATGCTGCCGAACTCCTTGACGATGTCCTCGACGACGGCGGGATTGGCGCGGGCGTTGAAGGGGGTGTTGTCGCGGGCGGTGATGAGCCACTTGCCGTTGACCTTGGAGAGGGTGATTTGTTCCTGGTCGTTTTTCACGTCGAGTTTGGAGATTTTCGCGGAGTCGATCTGTTTGATGGTTTTATTGCGGAAGTCGTTGACGTCATTTTTATCGAGCTGGCTCAGAGGATTGGAATCAAGCACGTAGATGGTTTTGCCGCCGTTGAGCGTGGCGAAGGTGCCATCGGTCGAGCGGTATCCCAGGGCGAGGGTGTACTCGGTGCCGGCGGTGTCGGTGAACTTGATGATGTTGTGGGGCTTGGCGGTGCCGGTGGATTCGGGGCTCTTGTCGCCGGTGGCCAGGGGTTCAAACTTGCGGCGGTAGTTCAGGTTCAGGAGCGAGGAAGCGATGCCCGAGACGGTGGAATCGACGGCGGCCTGGGCGGGTGCGGACATCATCCAGTTGTCGCCGTCCTTGTCGAACTTGACCTGGACGTTGCCGTCACGCAGGTAGGTGATGGACTTGAGGCCGTCGGGCTTTTTGACCAGCAGCGGGGTGCCGCCGTCGGGATTGCTGGGGGGTGGCGGGACATCCTTGGGGATGAGCATAAAGACGATGGCCGCCACCAGCAAAATCACCACCAGGGTCATTGTGAGTTTGAAATTCATGATTACTCCAGCACTCCCGTGCATGTGTTAAAAGGTCATTACCGGCGCCGCATTGTCCAGACGATGCCGCCGATCACCAGGGCCAGCAGCGGCGCGACGAGGAGGACGCCCAGGCGGACGAGGGTCATCTGGGTGGGTGTGACGCCGCCGATGCGCGCCGCGGTATTGGCCTTGGCGGAGACGGCGATCATATTTTCATATCCGGACAGCCACAGGACGGTGTTCTTCATCAGTTCCATGTTGCCGGGGAACCGCTGCACCTGATATTCGATGTCGCCCCGGGTGACCACATCGGGCACGCGGAGGAAGTAGTTCGAGCCGAGCATTTTGCAGCCGATGACGGCGATCCGCTTTTCATCCGCCGAGCCGTCGGGGGCCTTCTCCTTCACGGCCACGGCCATCAGCGGTATCGGCGCGGCCAGGTCCGACTCCTTGTTGTACTTGGGCGGTGCCGAGGAATCCGACTCGCCCCAGTAATCCGGGCTGTAGGGGGACTTGACGATTTCCAGGGCGGTCACCCCGGAGGGCAAAGGCTCAAGCACTTTCACCGGCACCAGGGTGGCCATCGGGGGGCTGCCCCGGTCGGACATAATTGGCCCGAAAACGGTGGGCAATCCATTGACGGGTGTGGTGATCTGATGCTTGGCGAATATCAGGGGCTGATCCAGGCCGATGTAGGGATTGTTCTGCGGGGCGCTCCGCCCGGTGTTGGGGTCGGTGCGCTCCTGCACGTGGACGACGCCGTACTGGGACTGCACTTCAATGCCGAAGTCCTTGATGAGGGAAGCATAGGCAAACCCCTGCGGGCCCATCATCATCCCGCCGCCCCCGTCGGCCATGAAGAGCACCTGGCCGCCCTTATCCATGTGTTCGCGGGTGGCCATGATGACCCCCCGTGGATCGGGCGGCATCATCATCATCATGCTTGGGGGGTCGGGGGTGAAGACCACCCAGACCACGCCCTTGCCGATGGCCGGGGGCGGACCGGAGGGATCCGGGGGCTGGCCGGGCTGCGGGGGGGTCGGGGGCGACCATTCGAGGACCTCGAAATTATTGTCCTCCAGCACGTCCTTCATGTCGGAATACATGCCGTCGAGCATTTGCTGGGGCGAGGGCGTGACGAATACGATTTTGACCTTGTCGGGCTTGACCATGGCGTAGAGCGCCGAACTGATGGCCTGTTCGCCGTTGAACACCAGGCCGCCCTGGCCGGGGGCGGCTTCGCCGTAGAGCTTATTGGGCGGGACGACCTTGGCGGACTTATCCCCGAGGATGATGACGATATTGCGGGTCAAACCGCCGAGCACATCCTGCACTTTGAGGGGCTGCAAGTCGGCGAGCTTCTTTTGAAAGGCCTTGAGGGAGGCTTCGATATCCTTGTAGTCCTTGTTGGCGCTGATGAAATAGGCCGCCAGGGTCGGCGGGAACCGCTTGGCGGCGGCCCGGGCCTCGAGTTCCTTGGGATCGCTGAGGATGCTGAATTTCACCTCCATATCATCGACGATCGTGTTGATGGCCATTTTGATCTTGCCCCAGTCGGGCAGGACCGAATCGGTCTCGCGCTGGATGATTTTCTGGCTCTGCTCGAGATCGTAGGGCCAGTCGGAGAACTGCGCCTGCAACCCGGCGGCCATTTCGATTTCGCTCTGGGGCGTGCCGGGTTTCTGGCCGTTGGCCCCGATGGCGGCGGCTTCGTTCTTGAGAAACTTGGAGAGCTTGCTCACCAGCGCTCCATATCCGTCCTCCCCATCCATCGCCGCCTGATAGGGTTTGAACTCCTCGGCGTATTTGTCGCGGATGAGGCGTTCGATCTCGTCCATTGAGGCGTCGCCGCGGTCATCGACCGAAATATTGCCGCTGGCGCGGGTGTACTGCTGGAGCAGGTCGTTGATCTGCTGGCGGCGGCGCGCCTGCTCGGCGGCGCGGTCCGGGGCGTCGCGTTTGACGCTGTCGGGGGCGTCGGTGAAGAGGCTCCAGATCAGGTACTTTTCAGGTTTGGCGTTGAGCACCTGGAGCATCTTCTGGGAGCCGCCGGAGAGGGAGTTGACCTTGTTGCTGGACCAGTCGAACTTGGTGGCGTTCTTGACCTTGGGGGTCTGGCAGATCACCAGCAGGATGATCAGGACGACCAGGCCGACGACCACCAGCACGAAGGCGTTGAACCCGTAGAGCCAGTGGCGCTGCGAGGCCCGATTCTCATCCACCACGGGTTGTTGATTATTCTCTGACATATGCTCACCTTAGTGACTGTGTATGGGTTGTGATGACCACGCGGGGAACGGTAGGGGGGTGGGGGGTTAACGCCACTTCCGGCTTTCCAGGACCAGGTAGGTCCAGAAGAGGAAGAGCGCCGCAATGCCCAGGAAGTACATCGAGTTGCCCAGTTCGACCGAGCCGCGGGTGAAATCCCCGATGTGGGTTCCCACCGTCAGGTACTCCACGACCGAGCGGATGGGAACGACGATTTTGCTGGTGATTGTGAGTTCGCGCGGGAGGCTGGGGGCGAAATAGTCGGAGATGGTGAGCATGCCCAGGGTGATGATGCCCGAGAGCGCCGCGACGATCTGCTCGCCCGTGCAGGCCGAGAAGAACAACCCGACGGCGACGAACATGCAGCCCATGACGGTCATGCCCAGGTAGCAGGAGAGGACCTGCCCGAAATCCGGCCGGCCGAAGGAGGCCAGGATGACCAGGAACAGCAGGGTGGAGGCGATGAGCGCCAGGTAGAAGACCATGGCCCCGATGAACTTGCCCAGGACCAGGTCCAACTCCGTGAGGGGGCTGGTGCGGAGCATCTCGATGCGACCGGAGTGGTACTCGTCGGAGAACATGCTCATGGTGAGCAGGGGCACGACGAAGAAGAGGGCGAAGCGGGAGAAGTTCGTGAGCTGCCGGAGTTCGATGACTTCCCCGGGCGTGAAAATGCGCCAGGCGAAGATGATCCCCATGAAGAGCATGAAGAGGAACAGTACGACGTAGGCGATGGGTGAGACGAAGAGCGAACTCACCTCGCGCCGGGCAATGATAAGGACTCGACCCATAAAAACCCTCGGAAGAATCTTGTGGTCTGTTCACAGCGCGGGGGAAAAACAGGACGCCTGGCGCCCGCGCATTCCAACGCCATTTATGCCGCCACCGCGCCCGGATCGGTGATCCGCACGAAGAACTCCTCAAGGCTGGCGCCCTCGAGGCGGAGTTCCCGCAGGGACCATCCGCGTTTGCCGACGACCTCGGCGATCTGCTCGCGGGTTTCGACCGTGGCCCGGCCCCGCAACTGGAAGACGCCGACCGGCCCGCTTTGCAGGGTATCGACTTTTTCCACGCCGGCGATGGCCAGCAGGGCGGAGCGGACCTGGTCGGAGGGCCCCTTGACTTCCACGCGGATGCCGCCGCCGGCGCGGTTTTTGAGTTCCTCGGGCGTGCCCTGGGCCAGCAACCTGCCCTGGCCCACGATGATCACCTTGTGGCAGACCATTTCCACTTCCTGGAGGATGTGGGTGGACAGGAGCACGGTGTGGTCGCCGGCCAATTCGGAGATGAGCTTGCGGGCCTCGCGAATCTGTGAGGGGTCCAGCCCGACGGTGGGTTCATCGAGGACGAGCACCGGCGGATTGTGCAGCAGGGCGTCGGCGATGCCCACGCGCTGGCGGTAGCCTTTGGAGAGGGTGCCGATGACGCTGCGGAGGCGGTCCTTGATCCAGGTGCGTTCGGCGACCTCCGCGATGCGTTTCATGCGCGTGTCGCGGTCCATGCCGCGAATCTGGCCGCGGAAGTTCAGGTATTCGGCGACGCGCATTTCGCTGTAGAGGGGCGTGGATTCGGGGAGGTAGCCGATGTTCTGCTTGACCAGCAGGGACTCGGTGAAGACGTCATACCCGGCGACCCGGGCCGAGCCGGAGGTGGGGGGCATGTAGCAGGTCAACATGCGGATGGTGGTGGTCTTCCCGGCGCCGTTGGGGCCGAGGAAGCCAAGAATGGTGCCCTTGGCCACCTCGAACGAGATGTGATCCACGGCACAGAGCGTGCCGTACATCTTGGTCAGCCGATCAACCACAATATCCTGGGGGGCGCTCATGAATGCCTCCGGGTGTACCGATGCGGAAAAGACCCGTGGAAATAACGGTCCACAGGCTTCATGTCAAGTGACGCAGCCAAGCGGCAAATCTCACACAGCCCGGGGAATGCCGCCATGGTGCCCCTGGTGCGCATTCCCGCCGGGGAGTCATTTTAACGCATAAACCGGCGATTCCTTGCGAAAATTGCGGATTGCCATGCCGGCGTTTAGTGGGGCCGGTCACCAAAGCCCGGCAGTTGAATGTGGAACCTTCTGGAACATTATTATGAATTTTCTATTGATCCCGCGCCACATTTTGGGAGCAGGTTGCTAGAATGCATGAATTCCGACTCGCGAAAGGGTGTGCATGAATTCCTTCAAACGTATTGGTTTGATCGGCCTGTGCCTGGCGCTGGCCGCCGCCGTCGTGTTGCCTCCCCTGTTGCGCGCCGCCCCGCCCGCACCCACGGTCGCCGCCCAAGCCGCCGCGCCCAACCCCGTAGCGATTGTGAAGGCCATCAACGCCAACGACGAACAACTCAAGACGCTCATGCCGACGCTGACGCTGCTGGCGGACCCGGAATTCCGCGCCGGCGACGGCACGAAGGCACTACCGCTGGTGCGGAAAGCCGCCACGCTTTTTGCCGACCTGGAGAATGCCATCAAGCTCGATCTCCGGCTCAAGGATGATTCCGCCCTGATCGACCTGGTCCGAACCAACCGCTTTAACAGCATGGCCTATGCCGCCGCCCTGGGCGACAAGGAGGCCGCGGCCGCGCTGGAGGCGCGGGCGAAGGATAAAGGCACCGCCGGCATTGCCGCCGCTTCCTCACTGACCCTCTCCCAGTGGCTCCAAAGCTCGAAAGACGCCGCCGCCCAGCAGAAGATTCTTGCGGACTTCACGCTCATCGCCAAGGCCAACGCGGAGAGCGAGGACATCCTCAATACGCTGGCCGTCATGATCAACCTGGGCCCGGCGAACAATGAGTTGGAGAAGAAGATCATCGACGTCATCCGGACGAATATGAAAGGCCCCGCGGCCAGTAAACTGCTGGCCCAACTCGACGCCGGGCAGGAGCAAAAGGCCCTGGTCGGCAAACCCCTGGCACTGGCCGGCCGCACCAGCACGGGCGGCACATTCAGCACGGCGGACTACAAGGGCAAAGTCGTCCTGCTGGACTTCTGGGCCACGTGGTGCGGGCCGTGCATCGCCGAGCTGCCGAATGTCAAGAAGGCCTATGCCGCCTATCACGACAAGGGTTTTGAGATTGTGGGCGTGAGCTGCGACAGCGGCGACGACGTGATCAACGCCTTCATCCAGGCGAATGGGATGACGTGGGTGCAGCTCCATGAAACCAGCCAGAACGGAGCGGAACGCTGGCACCCCCTGGCGACCAAATTGCACATCGTGGGCATCCCGGCGATGTTCCTCGTAGATCGCAACGGCATCCTGCGCTATGTGGACGCCGAGGACAATCTGGAAAAGAAGGTCGGGATTCTCCTGGCCGAAACGGTCAAACCCGCCGCACCGAAGTAATCCGAGTTCCACTTCACACAGCAAACCGCTGGTGCTTGTTATTTTGCATATTTGACGGGTGACAATCGGCCAAATGGATCCCGCGCGCACCAGCAAAAAAAAAGAGGCCCGCGCGCCAGCGCGGGCCTCTGTAAATTCACCAAGGTAAATCCCTTACAGGATGCCGTCCTTCTTGGCCATGAACTTCACCAGGTCCACCACGCGGTTCGAGTAGCCCCATTCATTGTCATACCACGATACCACCTTGAAGAACCGCTTCTCGCCCTTGAGGTTGTTCTGCATCGTCGCCAGTGAGTCATAGATCGACGACCGGGCGTCATGGATGAAGTCGGTCGAGACCAGCTCTTCATCGCAGTACCCCAGGATGTCCTTGAGGTAGCTTTCCGAAGCCGTCTTCAGTGCGGCATCGATCTCTTCGATGCTGCTGTCGCGATTGGTCGTGAACGTCAGATCGACCACCGAAACGTCCGGCGTACACACGCGGAACGCCATGCCCGTGAGCTTGCCCTTCAGCCGCGGCAGCACTTCGCCGACCGCCTTGGCCGCGCCCGTGCTTGACGGAATCGTGTTGATCGCCGCCGCGCGCCCGCCGCGCCAATCCTTCTTCGAGGGTCCGTCCACGGTCTTCTGAGTGGCCGTGTAGGCGTGAATCGTGGTCATCAGGCCCTTCTCGATGCCGATGCCGCTCTTCTCGATCACATACGCCACCGGCGCCAGGCAGTTGGTCGTGCAGGACGCGTTCGACACGATGGCGTGCTTGGCCGAATCGTATTCATTCTCGTTGACGCCCATCACGATCGTCTTTACGTCGCCCACGCCCGGCGTGGACTTGCCCGGGGCGGAGATGATGACCTTCTTGGCGCCGGCGGTGATGTGGCCCTGAGCCTTGGCATATTCGGTGAACAGGCCCGTGCATTCAATCACGTAATCGACCTTCAGATCCTTCCACGGCAATTGCGCCGGATCCTTGGTCGCCATCACGCAGCGCACCTTGTCGCCGCCGACCACCAGCACGTCGTTTTCCGTCTTCGACGGGTCGGACTTTTCGGTGGTCACTTCATGCTTGAACTTGCCGTGGACTGAATCGTACTTCATCTGATAGGCGAAGTAATCGGCATCCGTGACAATATCCACCGCGGCCACGACGTCAATCGTCTTGCCCAAAAGACCCTGATCGCAGAGGGCCTGGAAAACCAGACGGCCGATGCGGCCGAAACCATTGATCGCGACACGAACTTTTGCCATGAGAAAATGCTCCTAAATGCCCGAGACGGCGCGTTGATCCTGACTCCGGATTCGCCCGCCAAGTAAAGCGCATCATGGTACAGCGAATCGCCCCAAGCGCCAAGGACCAATGATTCAATGATTAAATGATTCAATGATTCAATTTTCCCCCTCTTGCCTTATCCCCGCCGGCGCTCGATCATGCCCCCGATGGCAGATGTGGAAGTGGACAAGCTCACCAAGCGCTTCGGCGAATTCACCGCCGTGGACGCCATTTCCTTCGATGTCGGCCACGGCGAGGTCTTCGGCCTGCTGGGCCCCAACGGTGCCGGCAAATCCACCCTCATCCGCATGCTCACGACCCTCATGCCCCCCTCCGCCGGCACCGCCCGCGTCGGCGGCATCGACGTCGCCCGTCATCCCAACGCCGTCCGCCACGTCATCGGCGTCATCCCCCAGGCGATGACCTCCGACATGGACCTCTCCGCCGAGGAAAACATGGGCATCTTCGCCAAGCTCTACGGCATCCCCCGCGAAAAACGCCGCCGCGTCATCCCCGAACTCCTCGCCGCCGTGGACCTCGCCCAATGGGGCAACAAACCCATCAAAATGTTCTCCGGCGGCATGCGCCGCCGCCTGGAAATCGCCCGCGGCCTCGTCCATGAACCCAAAATCTTCTTCCTCGATGAACCCACCACCGGCCTCGACCCCGTCTCCCGCGTCGCCGTCTGGGAAATGCTCGCCAAGCTCAAACGCGAACGCGACCTCACCATCCTCATGACCACCCACTACATGGATGAGGCCGACAAGCTCTGCGACCGCATCGCCATCGTCGATCACGGCAAACTGGTGGCGCTCGATTCGCCCCTCAAACTCAAGGCCGCAATCCCCGGCAAAAACATTCTCGAAGTCAGCTTCTCGTCCGTGCCCCCGGATTGGCTGGGCGTGTTGCAGGCCCTGCCGGAAGTCGCGGAGGTCAAGAGCGACGATCATGTCTTCCGCATCTCCTCCCAGAACGGCCCGGCCACCACCGTCGCCCTCATGGAAGCGGTCAAACGCTCCGGCATCGGGCTTGCCTCCCTCTCAGTCCAAAGCACCACTTTGGATGATGTGTTCGTCCATTACACCGGCCGGGCGCTCCGCGATTCGCTCAAGACCGATGCCGTGTTCGACATCAGCGCCATGTACAGCAAGGGGAAAGCGTAAAACCCTAAGATTCGGTTATGTGTACTTCAGTTTTGAATGCCACTCCCGGGCATGGCATCCCGAGGCATCCCGACGATTCGACTAGACTTCCTTCATCCACCGTGTTAAAAATCCAATAGGCAGGACAATTTCCCCCCCTCTCCACCATCCCTGGCAAGGAGTTCGTGATGGCCAAGATGTTTTATACCACCGATGAAGCCGCCCAGAAACTCGGCGTTTCGGGCGATCAACTCAAAACGCTGGTGACCGAAAACAAGCTCCGCGAATTCCGCGACGGCGCCCGCGTCATGTTCAAGGTCGATCAGGTGGACAAGCTTTCCAGCGACCGCAAGGCCGGCACCTCTTCCGGCACTTCCGCCGGCACCAGGACCGGCACGCTCGGCGGTTCGAGCATCGCGGATTCCGCCATCGGCCTTGCGGGCGACTCCCACGCCCCGGATGTCATCTCCCTGGCGGACTCCGCCGCCTCGCCCACCGCCAAGGACGACACCGTGGTCACCGGCGCCAAGCAGCAGGTGTTCAAGCCCGGCGAGGTCAAGGCCGCCGACTCCGGCTCCCAGACGCATATCGAAGCCGCCATTGATGATCAATTGTCCCTCGAAGGCGTGGGCTCGGGCTCGGGCCTGCTGGACCTGACGCGGGAATCCGATGACACCTCGCTGGGCGCCGAGCTGCTGGATGAGATTTATCCCGGCGACCAGAAGGGCGAGTCGGGCATCGGGTCGGCCTCGGGCATTTTCGTCGAGCAGTCCCCCGGCGGTTCGGCCTCGGGCGACGTGGCGGCGCCCTCGGGCCTCGAAAACGTGGCTGCGGCGCCCTCGGCGCCGGTGGTGGTGGCGGATGTCGGCGAACCCCGGGACGCCATGTCCGGCGCCTTCGGCGGCGTGGCCTTCGCCTCGGTGCTCATCAGCGTGGTCACACTGGTGATTGGCCTGACGTTCTACTACGGCACCGTGCCGCCCTGGGTCAAAATGATCACCGACGGCGGCACGATGTACACCCTGCTCTTTGGCGTGGCGCTCCTGGTAGTGACCGGCATCCTGGCCCTGGTGGGCATGGTGGCCGGCAAGGCGGGGTGAGGGGATTTTCGATTTTCGATTTTTGATTTTCAAATATTGATTGTTCACCGCGCTCGCTTTCCATATGGGAAGCGGGTTTGTTGCGCTGACATGTATGGCCGACGCGCCTCACGCCGCCATGCCCAAGAAAAAAGGGAGAGCCTGGGCTCTCCCTTTCGGGAACTCAACATACTCTGCGACCACCTTACTTCTTCGCCGGGGCCGCCGCTTTGGCCGGGGCTGCTGCCGCCTTGGCCGGGGCCGCGCCCTTGGCATCGCCCGCCGCAGGCACAGCGCCTTCCTCGCCTTCCTCCTCCTTCTTCTTGCCGATGACTTCCGGTTCCGTCGGGCCGGCTTCGACCGCCACGGCAACGATTTCCTCCTTGACCGTACGCACCTGGCAAATGATCTTCTCGCCGTAATCCATCAACTTGGCCCCCTCCGGCATCGTGATGTCCTTGGCGTGAATGATGTCGTGCAGCTCCAGATGATCCACGTTCACCCGGATGTTGTCGGGAATCTGCAGCGGCGAGACTTCGATTTCGACCGCCGTAGTCTGGGTTTCCAGAATGCCGCCCTCCTTGGCGCCCTTGGGCGTGCCGCGGAACTCCAGCGCCACCTTCACGCGCACCTTCTTGTTGGGGTCGATGCGCAGCAAGTCGAGATGCGCCAGATTCGCCTGCAAATAATCGTACTGCACATCCTGGATCAGCAGCTTCTCGGCCTGCCCATTCAGCGCCACGTCAATGATGTGCGAGCCGGACTTCAGCACCGCCAGCGTGTCGGGGGTCGGCAGGGCAATCGTGACGGGATCCTTGCCCAGGCCGTAGATGATGGCCGGGGTTTTGCCCTCCGCGCGGAGGAAGTACATTTTCCGGCTGCCGCGGGAAGTGCGGAGCTCGGCGACGACGGGTTTGTCCTGCTTGGCGTGAAGTTGCTTGGCCATGAGTGGATGCCTTTTCGTAAGGGGCGCCGACTCTCAACGCCCGCGCTGCCGAACACCGGCGGCGCGGCGCTTACCATGAGCGCCCGAAAGCGAGCGGGGTATTGTAGGGAAACCTGCAAGCGGATGGAAGGCTTGCAGCGCGATATTTATGGGGTTCGGTAGAGTCGAGAGGCGGCGCGGTGGGTTAGGAAGGCGAACCTTACTGAATCGGCGACAGCAGCCGGGCGATGCGCACCGCGATTTGAAACGGCAGGCGCCGCCGGCCCAGGTCGCCGGGGGTGGCGCGTTGGCAATGTTGGAAGTCCTCCTCGAGCATCCGGGCCACCTCCGCGGCAAAGGGCCGGTCGGCGAAGAAGACAGTGAGCTCGAAGTTGAGGCGCATGGAGCGGTTGTCGAGGTTGGCCGTGCCCACGGCGGCGAGGTCGTCATCAATGAGCATGACTTTCTGATGGAGAAACCCGGCCTGGTAGCGGTAGAACTTCACGCCCACTCGTTCGGCGCTTTCGAGGAACGAGAACGAGGAGAGATAGACCAGGACGTGGTCGGGCTTGGCCGGGAGCATGATGCGGACGTCCACGCCGCGGAGCGCGGCAAGCTGCAGGGCGTCATAGACGGTTTCATCGGGGACGAAATAGGGGCTGGTGACCCACAGGCGGGTCTTGGCGGCGGAGATGACGGCCAGGAACATGAGGGTGCAGATGGCGATGTCGTCGGCGGGGCCGGTGGGGATGGCCAGGGCGGCGCAGGAGGGATTTTCGATTTTCGATTTTTGATTTTCGATGTTCGATTCCGGATTGTCGGGACTGTCAGTCGCTGCGGGGAGGTGACCAAGGGGCAGGTCAAGGATTTCACCGGCGGCCCAGTGCCAGTCTTCGAGAAAGGACCATTGGACGGTGGCGACGGCGGGGCCGCGGAGTTCGACGTGGGTGTCGCGCCAGGGGCCGAAGCGCGGGGACTTGCCGCGGTATTCCTCGCCGACGTTGTGGCCGCCGACGTAGGCGAGGGTGCCGTCGGCGATGACGATTTTGCGGTGGTTCCGGAAATTGATCTGGAAGCGGTTGCGCCAGCCGCGGCTGGTGTTGAAGGCGTGGACCTGGCCGCCGGCCTGGCGGAGGGCGGCGAAGAATTTGTAGGGCAGGCGGACGCAGCCGACTTCGTCGAAGATGAGGCGGACCTTGACGCCCTGGCGGGCCTTGGCGGCCAGGCGGTCCACAAGCTGGCGGCCCAGGGAGTCGTCGCGGATGATGAAGAATTGGACCAGGAGGTAGGACTGGGCGTGGTCGATGGCGGCGAAGATGGCCTCGAAGGTGGATGTGCCGTCGATGAGGAGGCGGGCGGTGTTGCCGGTGGTGAAGGGGAAGAGGGAGAGGTGTTCGAGGGCGTGGAAGCGTTCGTTGTCGGGGGTGGGGGCGAGGCGCACGGGTTCGAGGGTGGCGTCGAGTTGGTCCGCCAGGTGGTCAATGACGCGGACGCCCTGGCGGCGGGCCTCGATGTAGCCGTGGAATTTTTTGCGGCCGAAGACGAGGTAAAGAATGATGGCGGCATAGGGGAAAAAGATCAGCGAGAGCGCCCAGGCGACGGCGCCCGTGCTGGTGCGGGCGAACATGATGGCGTGCATGGCGAAGAGTATGCCCAGCCCGTGAATGAGCGGGATGAGCAAGGCGATGATTTCGAGGACGAATTGGAGGGTCATCCCGGTCCCGGGTGAAGTGGTGAAGCGGTTACGTCTGTGAAGTCCTTGAGGCCCTCGCTGACGCTACGGGATCGGTTTGGCAACTAGGTCCTCGCCGGGCTTCACGGGTTTGTCGGAGGGATACGCCTTGAGTGTGCCGGCGGTGAAATCCTTGACGATCTGTTCGGCGGTGAGCGTTTCATTGAGCGGCAGCTTCTGGTCGCGGATGAACTTGACGGCGTCGGGCGCTTCCTTGGCCGCGTCGGACTTGTCATTCAGGTCGATGCGCTTCACCGGCATGGCGGCGATGGACTTGGCCATCGCCGGCAAATCGAGTACGGCGGTCACACCCTTGTCGCCGGCGCTGACGGCCAGGGCGCGGGCGACCTGCTGGGTGGCGCGGGCCTGCTGGAGTTGTTCGGCGATCTCCGGCGTTTCCTTGGTGTTCTTGATGACCTCGTCCATGCGCGCCACGAAGGCCTTGTAGAGTTCCGCCACCGCCGCGCTGTCGCGCGCCGTCAGGGGCAGCGTCAGCGTGACGCTCTGCTTGTTCCGCGCCAGGCGCAGGGCCTTGCCGCTCACCGCCTGCTGGAGCGCCTTGAGCGATTCCAGGTCCAGGGCCATTTGCGGTTCAACCGCCGCGGCCTCGGTGGCCGCCGCCGTGGCCGGGGCCTCGTTGGTGGCCGGTGCGTCGGGCTTGATCTCGATCCCCTTGAGCATCTCGGCGGTCACCTGGGCCCAGGTGGCGGTCTTGCCGCCGGCAGCGCGGCGGTCGATCTCGGTCTGGATCGTCTTGACCATATTCTCCGTCTGGAGCGCCTTGGAAATCTCCAGCAGGGCCGCGTCGATCGTTTTTCCCGGCACGGTGATCGCCTGATAGTAGCCCAGCTTCTTGTCCTGCAGGAAGAAGGTGCCCGGGGTGATCTTGATGGAGGCCAGCGGGATGGTGGTGTCCACCGGTTCCACGGCCGAGGGGCGCGAGCCATAGATGTTGAGCGGCGCGAACTGGGTGTCGCCCAGGCGCAGGAACGAGAAGGGGATCATGCCGATGACGTTCGCCCCGCCCGGCAACGCCGGGGCGATCAAATGGTCGCGATTGTTGTAGATCGCCTGCAAGTACGCCAGATCCTCGGCATCCTTGGCGCGGATGTCCTGGAGGACCATGAGCATCTGGAACTCATCCTTGGCGGCGTCGTAGGTGAGGTAGTCGTGCTCTTCGGCGGTGATGCAGGTGGCCAGGGACAGCGTCATGAGGATCAGGGTGAAGGTCCAAACGATACGGCGGGTTATGACGGACGGCATCTGTTACTCCTTGGAAGGTCCGGAGATTCATGGTACACGAGCCGCTGATTATATCCGGAATTGGCCTGATATGCCGCTTGGTGTGGACCACATGCGTCAGGAGCTGATGGCATAGCGCCTGTCAGAGCAGCGCCTTGACCATTTCGCGCTCCTCGACCAGTTCCTTGTTGGTGGCGGCGAGTTTTTGCCGGGCGAAGTCGTCCATGGGGAGGTCCGTGATGATCTCGTAGCTGCCGGGGGTGGTGGTGAAGACGGGCAGGCCCGCCCACACGTCGGGGTCGAAGCCGTAGGCCCCGTTGGACTTGACGGCCACGGAGTGGATTCTGCCGGGAGTCGTCAGATCGCGGACATGGAAGAGCAGGGCGTTGGCGCCGGAGGCGGCGGAGGAGGCGCCGCGGGCGTTGATGATGGCGGCGCCGCGTTTGCCGACGGTGTCGCAGAAGGTGGTTTGGAGCCAGGGTTTGTCGGTGATGATGTCCGAGAGCGGCTGGCCGTTGATGCGCGCCAGGTGGAAGGCGGGAAACATGGACGGCGAATGGTTGCCGAAGATGTAGAGGTCGGAGACGGCCGTGACGGGCTGGCCGGAATTTTTGGCGAGCTGGATTTTGGCGCGGTTTTCGTCCAGCCGCACCATCGCCGTAAAGCGGTCGGACGGCAGCCGCTTGGCCTGGCTGGCGGCGATCATGGCGTTCGTGTTGCAGGGGTTGCCGACCACCACGACTCGTGCGTCATCGGCGGCCACGGCATCGATGACGCGGCCCTGTTCGATGAATATCTTGCTGTTGTCCTTGAGCAGATCGGCGCGCTCCATGCCCGGGCCGCGGGGTTTGGCGCCCACCAGGAGGCACCAGTTGGCGTCCTTGAAGCCCACCGCCGGATCGCTGGTGGTGATGATGCCGTGGAGCAGCGGGAAGGCGCAGTCGTCGAGTTCCATGGCGACGCCTTCGAGGGCGCGCACGGCCTTTTCCACGGGCACTTCGATGAGCTGGAGGATGACGGGCTGGCGGGGCCCGAACATCTGCCCGGCGGCGATCCGAAAGAGCAGGGCATAGCCGATATTGCCGGCGGGGCCGGTGACCGCGACGCGAATGGGTGACATCATGGGTTCTCGCTTGGCAAGGGACCGGATAACGGACGACAATTCGCCCGCTTGGATGATATGCGCAAGGGTGGCTGGCGACAATAGGGAGATTTGGAGTTAAATAGTCAAGATGTTAAGTCGTTGAACGCAAAGTGGTTACGAAGGCGCTATCGAAGCCGCCACTGGGACTCAGGTTCCGGGGAGGGCGTCGAGCAGCCGTTGAATCTGCTCCTCGCCTTGATAGAAATGCGGTGCCGCGCGCAGCCGGTTCTCGCGCTCCACGATGATGATGTGCTTTTGTTCCAGGCCCTGGATGATGGCGGCATGTTTCTCCGGCGTGGGGCTGGAGAACGAAACGATGCCGGAGCATTCCTCCTCCCGCGCGCGGGGGGAGTACACGCGGTAGCCTTTGGCCTGCACGCCTTCGGCGAGCATCTGCGTCAGGGCGTACAGGCGCTTCCAGACCGTTTCGATGCCCACGTTCAATAGCATTTCCAGCGCCGCGCCCAGGGCCAGGATGCCGGCGATGTTGTAGCCGCCGCACTCGAAGCGTTTGGCGTCGGGGCGGAGGGTGAAGTCCAGGTGCGCGTAGTCCGTGGCGTGTACGACGTTCATCCAGCCGACTTCGGGATGGAGCGAGCCGAGCAGTTCGCGCCGGCAGAAAAAGATGCCGGCGCCCTCGGGGCCGAGCATCCATTTGTGTCCGCCGGCGGAAAGATAGTCGATCTGCATCGCCTGGACGTCGACGGGCAGTGCGCCGGCGGATTGAATGGCGTCTACGCAGAACAGAATGCCGCGCTCGCGGCAGAACGCGCCGATCGCGGCCAGGTCGTTGCGGTAGCCCGAGGCGTACTCGACGTGCGAAATGGCCAGCAGACGCGTGCGTGGGGTCACGGCACGGAAGAGGTCATCCGGCGGGATGCGCCCATCGGGGTGCTCCTGGATCATGATGTGCTTGATGCCATAACGCTGTTGTGCGGCCATCCATGGATAGACGTTGGCCGGGTACTCGGAGCGCGTGGAGAGTATTTCGTCGCCCGGTTTCCAGTCCAGACCGTTGGCGACAAAGGCCAGGCCCTCGGAGGTGTTCTTGGTGAAGGCGATTTCCCGGGCGTCGGCATGAATGAGCCGGGCGGCACAGCGCCGCGTGAATTCGGCCTGCTTGTACCATTGGCCGGTCATATAGGCGTCGTTTTCGGATTGCGCGGCGTAATGGCGCATGGCCTCGGCGGCGGGTTGGGGCATGGGCGATACGCCCGCGTGGTTGAAGAAGGCCCATTTTTTGAGGCTGGGGAAGAGGTCGGCGTTGATGCCCACCGGCAGGGGGGGTATGGATATCGTGGGTTTCATGTGCCCCATGATAACCGAGACGCGGGAACCGTGGTTTGGGCCGAAATAACGGCGGCCAGAAAGCGCCATAAGCACTTGTCTGGCCGTAGTTAACGCGAGGGCGACGGGGTTCGAACCCGCAACCACCGGATCGACAATCCGGTACTCTAACCAATTGAGCTACGCCCCCGGTTGAGAGACCTACATTTGTACTTCACCAGGCGCTGGCGTGTCAAGGGATGGCTGACTAAAGTTGCTCCTCCGCCGGCGAATACAGCCGCGGGTGCGGTTGCATGCGGGTTTGCACGCACGTGCCGCAGAGGTGGAAGCGGGCGGCGTTGGGGTAGTCGATGGAGTCGGTGTCGTCGCCTTCGATCCACTGGCGGCAGGGGGTTGGGGTGGCGCCGCACAGAGCGCAGGTGTCGGGCGCGCCGCCGTTTTTGTGGATAAGCATTTCGGAGAGGCGGGGGTGTTTTTTCAATTCGCCGCGGCCGCGGGCGGGCAGCACTTCGTGCGAGAGGTGGTGGCGTTTGAGCCATTCGTTGAGGGGCTGGACTTCGTGCTCCTCGCAGAACCGAATCCAGGCGCGGAACTCGCGGTCGAAAAAGAATTCCATGTCCTCGAGGCGTTCCTGGACGAGCGGGTCGGGCCAGGCGGTGATTTTGATGGTCTTGCGCGCGGTCATGGAGGATCGGTATATCCGTGGTGTGGCGTGATTGCAACTGGGGATTCGCTCATGTTTCCGCGCAGCGCCGCAGGGCCGTGCCGGTGAGCCGGAACATGGTCCATTCGTCCAGCGGCACGGCCCCCAGTGACTGGTAGAAGTCAATCGACGGCGTGTTCCAATCGAGCACGGCCCATTCCACGCGGCCATACCCCCGCGTGACGGCAAGCTGCGCAATGTGTCGGAGCAAGGCTTTGCCTATGCCCTGGCGGCGGTGGGCGGGCTGGACATAGAGGTCTTCAAGGTAGATGCCGGGGTGGGCGAGGAAGGTGGAGAAGGTTTTGAAGAAGATGGCATATCCCGCAACATCGCCGTCCACCTCCGCCACCAGCGCCTCGGCAGCGCGGTCGGGGCCGAACAGATGCGTGCTAAGGAGTTCTTCGGTGGCGCTGCAGGCGGGGGAGAGTTTTTCGTAGGTGGCCAGTTCGCGGATGAGGGCGAGGAGGGCGGGGACATCGGATTCTTTGGCGTAGCGGATCATCAAACAAATTCCCTTTGAGTATTGAAGCCAACCTGCGACGTTCATTCGTTCAGCGCAACACGATCACGCCATAGCGGCACCACCATTGGAGCGGCGGCACGCACGCCAGCAGCGGCCGGTCGATCTGCTCCAGGGCGCGCACCCACAAGGGTGTGCCGTAGGCCCTCCGCACCATGGACAGCAGTTGAAAGCCGCGAAAGCGCACCTGGGCGAACGCGGGTTTCAAATGCGCCAGGTCGCGCCGGCGCAGCGGCATTTCGTCGGGCGTCCGGTCCTTGCCGTGGTAGGGCAGACGGCGGCGGGCGTAATTAAGGAGCGGGTTGTCGCCCCAGGGCTCGCAGAAGACGGCCACCCCGCCGGGCTTCAGGACGCGGCGAATCTCCCGGCCGGCGCGGGCCAGGTCGAGATGGTGGAGAATGGCGTTGCCCCAGATGGCGTCGAAGGCACCATCCGCGAAGGGCAGGTGATGGCCATCGGCTTGCAGCGCGG
>CAIPTQ010000227.1 GCA_903868035.1 uncultured Phycisphaerales bacterium | reverse complement strand
TTGGGGGGGGGGGGGGGGGGGGGGGGGGGGGGGGGGGGGGGGGGGGGGGGCATCCGCGGCCAGCGCCGGAATGGTGCCGAGGAGGGAGAGGACCAGCACGCTGGCGGCGACGATCGGTTTCATATGACTTCCTAAATACAGTTAAGTTACGTTACGGGAAGTGTAGCGATGGGGTGGGAGGGCTGCAATCGCGAGTGTGTGGGAAATTTGCAGGGACGGTGGGGAATACGCGATTGCCCCTCCGCGTAATTTGCCGCGGAGGCGGCCCAACGGGAATGACACACGGACACATGATTCGTGTTGATCGGGTCACGGTTTTTGGGGTTCTACGAGGAGCGTGCTGCCGGTGCTGGTGCCGTTCTGGGCGGGGGCGGTCTTGGCGGGTGCGGGCGGGGTGGTGGTGCCGGTGACTGCACCTTTAGGGGTGGGAGTGGTCTTGGCGGACGCGACGGGCGCTGTGGACGCGGTCGGGGCGAATTCCGCGGTGATGTGGACTTTCACCACACCCTTGTTGTCCGCGTAGTAGTTCGACCCATCGCTCACCAGGAGCGTGACGCGGGCGCCCTTGGGCAAATTAACGGTGACGGTGGTGCCCTTGCCGGCCGCCTCGGCCAGGGCGCTGGTGGGGTGGTGCTTGGCGTCGCCGACGGTGGCGTCGGCATTGATCGGATGCTTGCCCCACTCGTCGGGCGTGCCCCAGGTTACCGGCTTGGTGTAGATCTGGACCTCGGTCAGCCAGCCGCTGTAGGGGGAGGTTTCGCCGGCTTTCAGCGGCAGATAACAGAACGCCCCGGAAACGATGGTGAAGTGATAGGCGCCGGCTTGCGGCGCGGTGAAGGTGACGCCGTTCATGGTGGCGGAGTTCACGTCGAGCTGGGTGTCGAAATGCACGGTGGCGGGGGTCGTTTTGGGGCTGGCCGCCGCAGTTCGCGGCTGGGTGGTGCTGTTTTGGGCATTGCCGGCCTGGGTGATGCCGGTGGTGCCTGCTCCGATAGCCGAGGTGGAGAGTGCCGCAAGAATGGCGACAGCGGAAAAGAACAATCGCATGGCAACTCCTTGGATCAAGGCGGTCCAGAACATACCCTGGGTGTCGGCGCGAGGTGGACAAGAGTAGTTGTCATGCCCGGTCGTGAAAGGGTGCAGAATCCTGGAAATCAGGGGGCATCTCGGGCGGCATTATTCGCAGGTGCATATTATTGTGTGTACAAGTACATGCTGGAAAACAAACACGAGCCCGCAGTTGTATGCAGGTCCGTGTCAGTCCGTGAACTTTATTTGGGGTTGCGCAGCGGTCGAGAGTCAGTAGCGGCCGAGCATTTCTTCAAGGTAGACATCGCCGACGGGCACATCGGGGTGCGCTAGATCGGTGGAGGGGGCGAGAGTGGCGTCGGGGGTGGAGGCGGGCAGGGGGCCGGTCATGTCGGATTGACAGGCGGCAAGGGTGGCCAGCAAGGCTCCGAGCAGTGCGGTAAGTGCGAGTTTCATAGTCAACTCCTTGGCAAACAAGGCACGCGTTACGCATGCACGGTAACAGTGTAGGCGTGCCCGAACCCGCACGGGCAAGGATATTCGCGTGGATTTAATTAAATATGACACGACCGCGTAGTCTGGAATCGAGGGATGAGTGATGTGTTCAAGACCAGGGATGTTCCTGCACGACGGCGAAGTGGTCGGCATCGCGGCAGTCGATATGGACGGAGAAAAACTCGCCCGCGCGCCGACCGCCGAGCGTGGCGGAATGTTGCCGCACGAGGGGCCAGATCACCTCGCGGTCAGTCTTGGGAATTGGCAGGTTGGCCACGGTCTCCACGTCCACCCATTCGAGGCGGCCCTCATTCATGTGGCGACCGGGGAAGTTGAGCCTGCGGGTCACCTCGAAGCAGAACATGAGCCAGTGGCCGGAGAGTACGACGCCGGCGCCGGCGGCGGCGCTGGCGGGATAGGCGCGTTCGGAGACCAGGCCCAGCAGCCGGATGTCAGGGAGGCCCAGGGTGATGTCGATCTCCTCGGCGATTTCGCGCAGGGCGCAGGCGTAGGGGGACTCGCCGAGGCCCTGTTCGAGCTTGCCGCCGATGGGGGAAAACAAATCCTTGTTGGGGGGCTTGATGCGGTGGAGCAGGAGCAGTTTGCCCTCATCATTGAAGATGTATACGAGCACCGCGATCTTGTACGCCACCGTTGGTAGTACAGGCTTGAGCCTGTCCCGCGCCGTTTGTAGTACAGGCTTCAGCCTGTCACGCGCCGGTGGCGCAGGCTTGCGCCCACCACGTGTGTTCCGCACTGGCCTGTTTTTTTTCTTCATCGCCGAAATCCCATGTTGTTGGCGGGCTTCACGGCGTCGCCAATGTACAAATCCGGGTCCAGGGCCGTACCCGGGCCGGGGGTTTTGGACAAATCGAGCGGCTTATTCAACGTCTCGACGCGCGGCTGCAAGGGCTTGGGCCAGGGCTCATCGACCGGATCGTACTCGGCCATGCCTTCCACGCCGAGGATGCTGCGCGTGGCCGTCATCGGGGGGGCCAGGGCCAGGAGATACTGCTGGCGATACCAGAGCAGCGTTTCCTGCTCCTCGGGGTTGAGGCCGTGGGTTTTGCCCCTGGCCAGCGCATCCTCGATGAGGGCGACCGACTGATCGTAGAGTTTGACGCGCGCCCAGGCGTCGGCGGCGGCCACGAGCACGCCGAGATCCTGGCCGTGGGTTTCGTTCACGCAGGTCTGCAGGAGGGTGGCGGCCTCCCAGGGATCGCGGCGCAGGGGGTCCTTGGCGGTGGTCAGGAACTTCGCGAGCGCCACCTTGAGCGTGAGATCCTTGGGCACCTGCTTGATGCCCTGCCGGAGGAAATTTTCCGCGACTTTTTCGTTATGGGCGTTCTGGTAAGTGATGGCCAGTTCCAGGTACGCCAGGACGCAGTTGTTATCCTTGTCCAGCGCGACGGCGAATTCATCCAGCGCCTCTTTGTAGCGTCCCTGCTCCCGCAAGGCCCGGGCCAGGTGGACGTGATAGACCGGGTTGTCGGGTTTGATTTCCACGGCCCGGCGCAGCACCTGCTGGGCGCTTTCGAGCCTGTCGGCGTCGATCAGCATGACGCCCCAGGCGCAATACGCCTCGCTGTTGTTGGGATCGCGGGCGGTGCCGGTGTTGTATTCCACGGCCGCGCGGTCATATTGGCCCAGGAGCGCCAGGATGGTGGCCATTTGGAGGTGCAGGGCGGAATCGCGGTCATGGGCGGCCAGGGGCTTGACGAGAACCCTGCCGGCGTCGAGCAGGCGGTTTTGCGCCAGGTAGATTTTGGACAGCCCCAGGCCGGCGTGGGCGCGCGCGGGATCGCCCTGGAGCGCGGTTTCGTAGAATTGTTGGGCTTGGGCGGTGGCGGCCGGGCCTTCCAATTTCAGGACCAGGTCGCCCAGGCCCTCGTTGGTGGCGGCATCGTCGGGATGGAGCTTGAAGCTGGCCTCGAGGGTTTGCCAGGCTTCACGCAATTCCGCCGCACCCTTGGCCAGCAGCGCCATGGCCAGGCCGTATGATGAGGCGGCGCTGTCGGGGTCGGCTTGAAGGGCGGCGCGGAAGAGGATTTGCCAGGCTTCATGCAATTCCGGTTCACCCTTTGCGGCCAGCGCCATGGCCAGGCCGTAAGACGCGTTGGCGCTGGTGGGCGTAAGCTGGAGGGCGGCACGGAAGTGGGTGATGGCCTCATCCTGCCGCCCGGCCTGGGCCAGGAGACTGGCGAGTTGCTCGTGAATGGCGGAATTATTGGGTTCTTTGATGAGCCGGGCCTGGAGGCTTTCGATGGTCTCCTCGGGGGGCTTGGCGCGGGGGGCCAGCAGGGCGATGCCCGCGGCCAGCGCGGCGATGACAAGCGCGACGACGAGGGGTTGGGCGAACTTGTGACGTTTTTGGGGCATATTTCCTGTTCACAGGGTGGCGGGGATTTTACCACCAAGCGGCTGGCAGCCCAACCGATACGGATTTGGGAGGTGGATTTGAGGCGCGACGTTTGGGGGGAGTGGAGTGG
>CAIPTQ010000226.1 GCA_903868035.1 uncultured Phycisphaerales bacterium | reverse complement strand
GAGAGGGAACCGCGTTGCGGCCGGTGAATATCAATCCATGTAATAGCTGCGAAAAGTCACAAGAAGCGCAAAAACATAATGCTTCTATGCACTACAATAGTCGAGATTGCTCGCTGCCGGCGATGAAACGGCTCGGCTTCCCGTTTGCCCATTGCCCTATTCCTGTGAATTTGGATTTGTTTCGGATTTCGAGCTTCGGATTTCGGGTTTCCGGCTCCGCTGGGCTGCCGGATGAATCCAACGTTCCAACTGGCATAGCCGCCCACCTTGGTGGCGGTGCCAGGCCCCCAACCCGGCGCTATTTCTTCCGGGCGGCGGCCGGCCCGGCGGTCGGCTGGGAAGCTGGCGGTGCGGACCCTTGCGCATCCGTTGGCAGCGCGGCAAAGCCCTTGGCCACCAGCTCTGCCGCCTTGGCGTCCCGCCCCTTCAGGGTGGTGCTATCCAGCACGATGACGATGACGCGTTGGCCCTGCCGCGCCGCAGTGACCGCAATGGAAAAACCCGAAGACGTAATGTATCCGGTCTTAAGTCCATCGCAGCCCTCCACGTGTGCTAGAAGGTGGTTATGGGTGAGCATGTCCACCGTTTTGCCGGCTACATTCGGGCGAAATGGCCGTCCGCGCGTGGAGGTGTAACGGAGCGTGTCGGGGTGCTTGAGCAGCTCGCGGCACAGGATCGACAAGTCGCGCGCGGTGGTGACGTCATGTTCTTGTCCCTTTCCGGGCGGCAACCCATGCACGGAATGAAACACGGTGCTGTTCATGCCCAGTTCCTTGGCTCGCCGGTTCATCAGTTCCTTGAACGCATCTGTGCTGCCCGCGACCTTTTCGGCCAGCGCCACCGCTGCATCGTTGGCCGATTGGATCATCAGCGCGTACAGCATCTCATCAACGGTGAACGATTCCTTCTCCTTCAGCCACACCCGCGAACCCCCGGTATGCGAGGCTTTGGCGCTCACGAGAACCTGGTCCTGCAGGGTAAGCTGCTTCTGTTCGATCTTTTCCAGGATGATCAGCAGGTCCATCAGTTTCAGAACACTGGCCGGATAACCCTTCGCGTTCGCTTGGTCTTCGAACAGAACCTTGCCGGTGGCGGCGTCCAAAACGATGGCCCCCAGCCAGGGGTCACGGGCAATGGACTTGCTGCGGGCTGGCTTGCCCGCCAGTGAGGCGGCCGTAGATTTGGCGGTTTTTGCAGTGGCGGCCGCAGCCGCCGGTTGGCCCGCCGCCAACAGCAACAGTAGCGCGGTAACTAACCAGTTCATTAGCTTCATTGTTCTCTCAAAGTTAGATTCAAAACGGACGGTAGGTTCTTCGCGACCTGGGCCCCGGTCAAGTACCCAACTGCACTTGGTGTGGATTTCTGATAACAGGACTTGCATCAGCCACTGACAGCCTTGAGGTTACGCTGGAGTTCGTTGGCGCGGCGGCAACCTGATGACTACCGCGGGGTAGCGTCGGGCAGGCCGCCATCCACGGGGATACAAGCGCCGGTGGTTGGTGTCTGGCGCAGGGCGAAGAACAAGACGGCATTGGCCACATGCTCGGCGGTCACCTTGGCCTTTAAGAGATTGCGGTTGCGATAGTAATCCTCCAGCCCTTTCTCATCCAGACCGCGCGCTTTCATCCGGCCGGGACCGACCTCAGCCCACAGGCCCGATTTGTGAGTGCCGCCGGAAAATACCGCGTCGGGCGCCACCATGTTGACCCGGACACGCAGCGGCGCGAACTCCAGGCTGGCGATGCGCGTTAGCTGGTGCGCCGCCGCCTTGGTCGCGCTGTAGGCCCCAAAACCCGCCCCGGGAGCATACACATTTTTGCTGGAAATGAGCACTACATCCCCGCCGACATTCTGCCGTGCCAATTGTCGGCCCGCCTCTGCCAGCACCAGAAGGGTCCCTTCGACGTTCACACGTTCCAGCCGGCGAAACGCCTCCAGGTCGGTCTCGATTAGCGGGCAGGCCATGGCGATCCCAGCGTTGAGCACGACGATATCGATGCCGCCCCAGCAGGCGATTACCTGGGCGAAGGCGCGAGCCACGGACGCGCCGTCAGTGACATCCATCGGTACGCCGATCGTGCGGGCGCCGTCGTTCGTTTGAAACTCCGACACAAACTGGTCGAGCTTCTCTCCGGGCAGATCGGTGATAGCGACATGAGCGCCTTTTGCGAGCAGGCCCCGGCAAATCCCATAGCCAATTGCGCCCGCCGCGCCGGTGACGACAGCCACTCGCCCGGCCAACCGCGGATCGTGGCTGGGCGCTGGCACGGGATTGACGACCTGGAAGACAACCGCCTCGGGCAGGGCTATGAATTCCGGGCTGGCATGGTGTGCGGCCTTGTAGGTCGCGAGCGCTGAGGCCATGCGCGTGCGGAGTTCTTCATCAGTCTCGTGGCTTCGGAGCGGTTCGAGCCCTAGTAGCGTTCCGCGCACCTTCTCAAGGGACAATGCCTCCGCATTGGCATGGCTCTTTAGAATTACCGGCCGATACGGGTGGTCGTCGTCACCTGTTGGCTGTGCGAGCAAGCCCCGCAATATCGGTGCGACGCGAGTGACTATTTCAGAGGTAGGCACGACGTCCGGTGGCCGGATGCTCACGCTCATTCGGCGTCGCATACCAAGCGAATGATTCTTTCAGCTTCATGTTCTTGGATCAGGTGTCTGAGCCTAGAGAATCGGTCGGCAGTGTCAAACTGAACTGATAGGAATTTGCTTTTTGGGCGCCCGCTTGATTTGGCGATGCGCGGGTGAATTGGCGACAAGTGCGGCAGACCTTCTTTACCAATGCCGCTAGGAATTG
>CAIPTQ010000225.1 GCA_903868035.1 uncultured Phycisphaerales bacterium | reverse complement strand
GGTTCGTCGCCTTTGACATGGGGGATGACGGCATGGAGGTTGGGATCGGTGAGGAGTTTCTCGGAGGGGCCCTTGCCGACGAAGTTATCGGGTTCGGGGCCGATATCCCACCAGGAGGCACAGCCGGCGAGCGCGGCGGAAAGGGCGGCGGCGGCGAGGAGGCGGGGGAGATGGGGCATGGGGGAACCTCCGGGATGGGATTGAATCATTTGGTCATTGAATCATTGAATCATTAAACGTTTATTCGTAGCGGAGGGCTTCGATGGGGTCGAGCATGCTGGCGCGGTAGGCGGGGTAGAGGCCAAAGAAGATGCCCACGCCGCCGGCGACGCCGATGGAGAGGAAGATGACCCAGACCTGGATGACCGGGGGCGAGTTGGCGAACATGGGGATGACCTTGACAATCTTGGACATGCCCACGCCGGCCACGGTGCCTAGCGCGCCGCCGAGGCCGGACATGACGACGGATTCGACGAGGAACTGGAGGAGGACGTCGGAGTTTTTGGCGCCGATGGCCTTGCGGGTGCCGATTTCGCGGGTGCGTTCGGTGACGGTGACGAGCATGATGTTCATGATGCCGATGCCCCCGACGATGAGGGAGATGGCGGCGATGCCGCCGAGGAGGAGGCGGAACTGGGTGATGGTGTCGGAGAAGCGTGCGAGGAGGTCGGCGCGATTCTGGACGGAGAAATCGTCGGCGACGGAGAGGTCGGCGAGTTTATGGCGTTTGCGGAGGAGTGCGGTGAGGCTGTCGGCCGGGGGCGGGACTTTGTGGACGGTGCCGCCGCTGCCGCCGAAACCTCCGGGACCGCCACGGCCGGGACCGCCACGGCCGGGACCGAAATCGGCGGCGGGCTGGCCGGAGACGGCGTTGATGTCGCCGCCATCGGCGACGAGGACGTCGATTTCGCTGAGATAATCAACACCCTGGAGGTCTTTCATGCCGGTGGTATAGGGGATGAAGACCTGGTCATCGACGTTGAACCCGGCATCGCCCTTGGCGACCAGAACGCCGACGACGGAGAAATTGATGCCTTTGATTTTGATGGTTTCACCGACGCCGGGGGCGGTGTCAAATAACTTAGTGGCGGCATTGTTACCGAGGACGGCGACCTTGGCGACGCCCTCGGTCTCGGTTTCAGAGAAGAGGCGACCGTGGTCGAGAGCGAATTTCTGGATGTCAAAGTAGGTGATGGCGACGCCGAGGATCTGGGTGCCGGTGTTGCGTTCCATGTATTTGACCTGGGCCCTGGTGCTGACGACCGGAGAGGCGCATTTGACTTGGGGGAGCTGGCTGATGGCGAAGGCGTCGTCGACGGTGAGGGTCTGGAAGGTGCCGGAGAAGACGCCGCCGGATTGGCGTTGAGCGGGGCGGATGGCCAGGAGATTGGTGCCCATGGCCTGGAACTGGGCGCTGACCTGGGCCTGGACGCCCGCGCCCAGGGCGATCATGGCGATGACGGCGCCGACGCCGATGATGATGCCGAGCATGGCCAGGAGGGAACGGAGCTTGTTGGCCCAGAGGCTTTTGAAGGCGCTGATGATGATGGTCCAGATGAGCATGTTTAGGCCTCCTGACGGGGCGAAGCGGCGGATACCGGCAGCGGTGGCGCGGGGGGCCGGTTGGGGCTGGGGACGATCTTGCCGTCAACCATGTAGATTTCGCGCTGGCAGTAGCCGGCGACCTTGAGATCGTGGGTGACGACGATGATGGTGCGGCCCTGTTTGTTGAGTTCGGTGAAGAGGCCGAGGATTTCCTCGCCGGTGCGGGTGTCCAGGGCGCCGGTGGGCTCGTCGGCCAGGACGATGGCCGGATCGGTGACGATGGCGCGGGCGATGGAGACGCGTTGGCGCTGGCCGCCGGAGAGCTGATTGGGCTTATGGTGGGCGCGATCGCCCAGGCCGACATGTTTGAGGGCTTCGAGGGCTTTTTTCTTGGCATTGGTAGCCCCGGCGTAGAGGAGGGGGAGCTCGACGTTTTCGAGGGCGTTCATGCGCGGCAGGAGGTTGAAGGTCTGGAACACGAAGCCGATGCGGCGGTTGCGCACGGTGGCGAGCTGGTTGCCGCTCATGCGGCTGACGTCCTGGCCGGCGAGGATGTAGCGGCCGGAGGTGGGGCGGTCGAGGCAGCCCAGGAGGTTCATCAGGGTGCTTTTGCCGGAGCCGGAGGGGCCGCGGATGGCGACCATTTCGCCGGCTTCAATGGCGAGGCTCACGCCATCGAGGGCATGGACGGTGTCGGCGGTATCGCCGGTGCCCATGACGTAGGTCTTGGTGAGGTCGGAGGCCCAGAGGAGGCTGTGGCCGTTGACGGAAGATGGGGATTTATCGGCCACGGCCGCCACCTCCGCCGCCGCCGAGGGTGCGCATCAACTGATTGGAACCTTGGTTGCGGAAGCGGGAGTCCTGGCCTTTTTGCTGGACGACGGTTTCGCCCTCGGCCAGGCCGCTGAGGACTTCGTAGAGGTCGCCGGCCTGGGGGTCGAGGGGATCGGTGCCAATGAGGCCGACGACGACGTTGCGGGTTTCAGTGACGCCGGCGTCAGAGACGACGGAGACGATGCCGTTTTTGGGGTCGTCGTTGAGGGCGTTGACGGGCTGGCTGGAGGCGGCTCTGGTGGCGCCCCGGCCGCGGCGCGTGGCCGGGGCGCTGGCGGAAGCCGGAGTTGCGGGGTCGGCGGCGGGCGCGGAAGCGGTGGCGGCCTTATCGGGTTTGCCGGTGCGGGCGAAGTCGGCGGCGGGCACGGTGAGGGTGTTGTCCCGGACGGCACAGATGATGTTGGAGGAGGTGGTCATTTCGGGCCGGAGCAAGGTGCGGTTTTCGCTGGTGATTTCGATTTTGACCTCGAAGGTGACAACGTTGCTGACGCTGATGCCCTTGGTGGCGACACGGACGACTTCGCCCTCAAAGACATCTTTGGGGAAGGCGTCGACGGTGGTGCGGACTTTCTGGGCTTCGCCGCCGCGGGCCGGATCGTTGACCAGGCCGATGTTGCTTTCATCGACGCTGGCCAGGACGTAAACGTGGCTGAGGTCGGAGAGGGTCAGGATGGTGGTGCCGGCGGAGAAGCCGGAGGTGCCGGATTGGACGATGTAGCCGGGGGCGATGTTGGTCAGGAGGGAGGAGATGAACCAGCGCGGGGGGTCGGCGGGGTTGTCGGCGAGGGGGGCGAAGACGGTGCAGTAATCGACGTTTTGCTTGGCGGTGTCGAGGCGCGATTGATCCTGGGCTAGGGAGGCCTGCATCTGCTTGATCTGCTCTTCCTTGGTGTCGAGCTGTTTTTCCTGCTGCAGGAGCTCGTCGATGGCGGTTTTGGCGTTTTCGACGGCGACTTTCATCTGGGTGGCGGTGGTCTGGGCGGTGACCAACTCCTCCTTGCTGGCCAATTCGAGGCGTTCGCCGTTTTCCTTGGTGTAGTTATAGAGCTTGAGGGTGCGATCGGCCTTGGCCTGAGCGTCTTCGGCTTGGGCCTGGGTGGACTCCAGGGCGGCCAGGGCACGCTGCTTATTGGTAATTAGAGCCATTTTGGCGACATCGCGGTTGATCTGGGCCTCGGTGATGCGGGACTTGTCGGCATCGACGACGGCCTTGGCGGTATCGACCATGCGCTGCATGTCGACGGGGTCGAGCTGGCAGAGCATCTCGCCGGGTTTCACTTCGCGGCTGACGTCCTTATAGGGGAGGGTCTTGATGGTGCCGCTGGCCTGGCATTTGATATCGACGTCGCGGTTGGAGGCGACCTTGCCGTTGGCGGCGACGATTTTTTCGAGGGTGCGGCGCTGCACGATGTCGGTGGAGGGTGCCGCGGCGGCGCTGGCGTTGGCGGCCTTCATTTTCGAGGCGAGCATCCAGCCGCCTCCGCCGAGAACCGCCAGAACCAGAAAGATAACAAGATACTTCATAGGAGTGCCTCACCTGTTCCTTTTAAGATGCCGCCATGCGGGCGGACGATTTTAACAGCGTGCGCGGGTCGCGCGGCAGGGAATCCACACTGTGGCCGTCGGCGGATGCCGCCGGGCCGCGGTGGGAGGGGAAACTTTCCTGTAACAGACCGAGTGTCGCATGGAGGGCCGACAGTTCGGCGGCGCCCAGGCGGTTGAGCATGCCGGCGAGATGGCGGCGTACGGAAGCCTGGGCGCTTTTGAGCAACGCGTCACCCTTGTCGGTAATCCGCAGATTCATGCGGCGGCGGTCCTCGGAGGCGTCGTCGCGGACAAGCATGCCGCGGCGGACGAGTTGATCGACGAGTTTGGAGGTGGAAGGGAGGGTCAGGCCGAGAAATTCGGCGGTGGCCGAGAGACTGGCGCCGATGTGGTCCTGCACAAAATGGAGGGCGCGGAACTGGGGGATGGTGAGCGCGGGGGCTTCGAGCGCGGCAATGGCCATGCGCACGGCCCGCATGACGCGGGGTGCGGTGTCCAGGAGCAGGGCGGCGCAGGAATCGGCGTTGGCGGGCGAGAGCTTGGCCGGCGTGGTGGGGCGCGTCCTCATCATTGGCTCATCGAATGGTTTCATAATCGAAGTATAATGGATAGCAAGCTTTTTGTCGCCAGCCCGGCGAGATATTCGCGATAGCGGCAGCGGGAGTCGGGAGCCATTTATCAATAGGATGGCGTGAAGGTTTATGGGCTAAAACTTACCGCAATATTTTTTGGTTGCGGCACTTGCTTTGCGTAAACCTCTCGATTATATTGCTGGACTATGAAATGTTTTGGCCAAGCATTTTTGCCCTCCTATTATTTTGTCCTTTTTTTACAATTTGATCCCGATCGAAGCCCGGCGGCGGTGTAACCCGAACCATCCAGCTCCCAGGTAGAGGTGTCATAATGCGTGTAACGCAGGTGCGTGATTATTCGAAACGTGGCGATGCGCTTCCGATTCCGAATCTGATCGAGGTTCAGACGGCGGCATACAAGCGTTTCTTGCAGTCGGATATTCCGGCGGAGAAACGCAAGGCCGAGGGCCTCGAAGCGCTGCTCCGCGAAGTTTTCCCGATCGAGTCGTATGACGGGAACATGAAACTGGAGTACCTGAGCTACGACTTGGGCAAGCCGCGGTACACCCAGGATGAATGCCGGGCGCTGCGGCTGACCTTCGGCATGCCGTTCCGCGTGCGCGTGCGGCTGTCGCGCAAGGACAAGGCGGGGGAGTTGCTGGAAGAAGCCATCTACCTGGGCGAAATACCGATCATGACCGGCGGCGGCGAGTTCATCATCAACGGCGCCGAGCGGGTCATCGTGTCGCAGCTTCACCGCTCGCCCGGCGTGGACTTCGTGATTGACTCGCAGGAAGGCGACCGGCCGCTGCACGCGACGCGCGTGATTCCGGAACGCGGAAGCTGGATCGAGATCAACGTGACCAAGAAGGACGTGCTGGCGGTGCGGATCGACCAGTCGGCCAAGATACCCGCGACGACGTTCCTACGGGCGATGGACGAGAAATACTCGACCAACGAGGCGCTGCTGCGGTCGTTTTATGAATGCAAGATGGTGCCGGTGGGGCAGCTCAAGCCCGAGTATTATGCCGTGGGGGCGGTGGTGGACACCGAGACGGGCGAGGAGATCGTCAAGTCGGCGTGCCAGATCGGCGACGCGGTGGCGAAAATCCAGGCGTCCTCGATCAAGAAGATCGAGATCATCGAACGGGTGAACGACCCGATCATCCTGAACACGATTCAGGAGGACGGCTGCGTCAACTACGAGCAGGCCCTGCTGAAGATTTACGGCCGGCTGCGTCCGGGCAATCCGCCGCACTTTGAGAAGGCCAAGACGCTGTTTGCCGAGAAGTTCTTTGACGCCAACCGGTATCGGCTGGGCAAGGTGGGGCGTTTCCGCATCAACCGCAAGTTCGAGCAGAACGTGCCGGAGGATGTGATGACGCTGCGGGCCGAGGACATCCTGGGGTCGCTGAAGTACGTGATGGACCTGCGGGCGGGCAAGGGGTATATCGACGACATCGACCACCTGGGCAACCGCCGCCTGCGCACCATCGACGAACTGGCCGCCGAGGAACTCCGCAAGGGCTTCCTGAAGCTGCGCCGGACGGTGCAGGAGCGCATGAGCCTCAAGGACCCCAACGAACTGACCAAGATTGTCGAGTTGGTGAACTCCAAGTCGATCAGCAGCTCGATCGAGTTCTTCTTTGGGCGCAGCGAGCTCTCGCAGGTGGTGGACCAGACCAATCCGCTGTCGCAGCTTACGCACGAACGGCGCCTGTCGGCACTGGGACCGGGCGGCTTGAACCGCAAGCGTGCCGGCTTTGAAGTGCGCGACGTACACATCTCCCACTATGGCCGCATCTGCCCGATTGAAACGCCGGAAGGCACGAACATCGGCCTGATCGCGTCGCTGTCAATTTATGCGGGCATTGACGACTACGGCTTCCTGATCACCCCGTACCGTGTGGTGGATGGCGGCAAGGTCAATGGCGGCTCGAAGTACCTGCGCGCCGACGAGGAAATGAAGTCGGTCGTCGCCCCGCCCGAGGTGGTGAATCCGGAGACCAGCAAGGTCAAGCAGGACATGGTGCTGGCGCGCGTCAACGGCGAACTCAACCAGATCAAGGGGGCGGACGTCCAATATGTGGATATCTCGCCCAAGCAGACGGTCGCGATCTCCGCGGCGCTCATCCCGTTCCTGGAACACGATGACGCCAACCGCGCCCTGATGGGATCAAACATGCAACGCCAGGCGGTGCCGCTGCTGATCACGGAAGCCGCGGTCGTGGGTACCGGCATGGAAAAGCACGTGCCGACGAACTCGGGCATGGTGATCAAGGCGGAGCGTTCGGGCGTGGTGACGTTCGCCGACGCCAAGCGGATCGTGATCGACAACTCCGACGAATACGTGCTGCGGAAGAACGCGGGGCTCAACGACAAGACGTGCCTGACGCAAAAGCCCCTGGTGACGATGGGCCAGCGGATCAAGAAGGGGCAGATCATCGCCGACGGCCCGGCGTGCAAGAACGGCGAACTGGCGTTGGGCAAGAACGTGCTGGTCGCGTTCATGACCTATGACGGCTACAACTTCGAGGACGCCATCGTCATCAGCGAGAGGCTGGTGAAGAAGGACACGTTCACGTCGATCCACATCGAGGAATTCTACATCGAGATTCGCGAGACCAAGCTGGGCCGCGAGGAATTCACCCGCGACATCCCCAACGTCTCGGAAAAGGCGCTCAAGAACCTGGATGACGTGGGCATCGTCCGCATCGGGACGCGCGTCGGGCCGGGCGACATCCTGGTGGGCAAGGTGGCCCCCAAGAGCAAGACCGAGCTGTCGCCGGAAGAGAAGCTGCTGCACGCGATCTTCGGCCGCGCCGGCGAGGACGTGAAGAACGATTCGCTGGAAGTGCCAGCCGGCACGGAAGGCGTGGTCATCGGGGCCTCGCGGTTCAGCCGCCGGATGCACATGACCGACGACCAGAAGAAGCAGTTGCAGAAGGACATGAAGAAGTACGGCGAGGAGATGAACCACCGCGCCGTCACGCTCTTCAAGACCATGGCCGACGAAATCAACGACGTCACGGGCCAGACGATGGTGGACCCCTCGACGCGCCAGAAGGTCGGCAAGAGCGACCTGGACGAGGTCATCCTGGAACAGATTCAGAATTTCCAGATGAGCTGGGTCAAGGGCAACGAGGAATCGCGCAAGCAGGCCGAAGGCACCTGGCGGCGCTACGACGCCCGCATCAAGGCGATCTTCGAGGAGCGCGAACGCAAAATGGAGCACATGAAACGCGGCGACGAGCTGCCCTCCGGCGTGCTCGAAATGGTCAAGGTCTACCTGGCCACCAAGCGGCAGCTTTCGGTGGGCGACAAGATGGCCGGCCGCCACGGCAACAAGGGCGTCATCGCCCGCATCGTGCCCGAAGAGGACATGCCGTTCCTGGATGACGGCACCGCGGTGGACATCCTGCTCAACCCGCTGGGCGTGCCGTCGCGCATGAACGTCGGGCAGATCTTGGAGACGCACCTGGGCTGGGCGGCGGCGATCCTGGGATTCCAGGCGGTGACGCCGGTGTTCGACGGGGCCAACGAGGGTGAAATCCAGGCGGCCGTGGACGAGGCGAACAAGTTTGTCAAGGCCCGCAAGAAAGACCTCGAGGAAAAGAAGGTTACTCCGCCGGCGGACGAAATCTACGTGGACATGCCGCCGTCGTTCAAAGTGCAGCTTTTCGACGGTCGCACCGGCGAGCCGTTCGAGCAGAAAACCACCGTGGGCTATCTGTACATGCTCAAGCTCCACCACCTGGTGGATGACAAGATTCACGCCCGCTCGACGGGGCCGTACAGCCTGATCACCCAGCAACCCCTGGGCGGCAAGGCCCGTACGGGCGGCCAGCGGTTCGGCGAAATGGAAGTGTGGGGCCTGGAGGCGTACGGCGCGGCCTACGTCCTGCAGGAACTGCTGACCGTCAAGTCGGACGATGTGGAAGGCCGGACGAAGATTTACGAGAGCATGGTCAAGGGCACCAACATCCTGGAAGCCGGGACGCCGGTGTCGTTCGACGTGCTGTGCAACGAGATTCGCGGCCTGGGCCTGAACATCACGCTGGAAAAGAAGAAGGCGGTTTAGCAGAAAGGCATTGCCTCAAGTAAATCAAGGAGTAGTCAACCATGCCGAAATGGGAAGAGGTCAGTCAAGACGCCTTTCGCGCCGCTGGTGAGTTGTGGCGTACGGGGCGATTTCGCAGCAACGCAAGTCGCGCGTATTACGCCGCCTTTTCGGCCCTGACGCTCAAATTGAGAGGGAAGGCGCCTTTCCCTCCCCAATTTGAAACTCCGCATCATCGGGATGTGCCCTCGTTAATCGGCAGGTTTTTAACGGAATATTACCCGAAAGGAAGACGTGAACTTCAGACCGCGGTTAGGCGCTTATACAAGGCGCGGTTGGACGCGGATTACAAGGTCAGCGTCGACACAAGCAAGGAAATCGGACTTCGTTCACTGCGTGACGCCGCCTTCGTGCTAAAATCTTGCGGAGTAGATTTATGATTAATAATCCACAGCAAGTAATCAAAATTGTGGAACGGTATCTGGAGCCCCATCAACCCCGGGATTACAAGCTCAGAGTTCTTCCCGAAGGCATTCGCCAGGATGACGATTGGTGGTATGTGATTGTGCAGCCAACCAGTGATCGCCCCAGGAGTTACGATTACTACGATGCCCTCAGCGAAACAGAACAGGATATTCAAGACAACGAACATGAAAATATTCTACTGGTCCCAGTAATGCCTGGATAAGGTTCTGCCCTCGGCAGGAGTTGGCTTTTTTTAGAAACGCTCGATTAGCCTGATGGGCTGGTCGAAAATAAGGAGCAACCGCTCATGGCTGAAATCATTTACGATCGCGTCAACGACTACGGCTCGGTGAAAATCACCCTCGCCTCGCCCAACGACATCCGGTCGTGGTCTTTCGGCGAAGTGAAAAAGCCCGAGACCATCAACTACCGCACCTACCGCCCCGAACGCGACGGCCTGTTCTGCGAACGCATCTTCGGCCCGGAACGCGACTGGGAATGCGCCTGCGGCAAGTACAAGGGCACCAAGTACAAGGGCATCATCTGCGACCGCTGCGGCGTGAAAGTCACGCACTCGCGCGTCCGCCGCAAGCGCATGGGCCACATCAACCTGGCCGCCCCGATTGTCCACATCTGGTTCTTCAAGGCCATGCCCAGCCGCCTGGGCAATCTGCTGGACATGAAGACTAGCGACCTGGAAAAAGTCGTCTACTATCAGGACTACATGGTGGTGGACGTGGGCACCAGCACGCTCAAACGCAAGCAACTGCTGACGGAGGAGGAATACCGCGACGCCCGCGAAAAGTTCGGCGAGGGCTTCAAGGCCGACATGGGCGCGGAGGCCGTCCGCACGCTCCTGGGTCAGATGGACCTGGCCACCGAATCCAACAACATCCGCGAGGGGATCACCAAGACCAATTCCAAGCAGAAAATCAAGGATTACACCAAGCGGCTGAAGATCGTCGAAGCCATTCGCAACTCCGAAAATAAGGCGGAATGGATGATCTACGACGTAATTCCGGTTATTCCGCCGGATTTACGGCCTTTAGTTTTGCTAGAATCCGGCAATTTTGCGACTTCTGACTTAAACGACCTCTACCGCCGCATCATCAACCGCAACAACCGGCTCAAGAAGCTGGTCGATCTCAACGCCCCGGAAGTCATCATCCGCAACGAAAAGCGCATGTTGCAGCAGGCCGTGGACGCCCTGTTTGACAATGGCCGCTGCCGGCGTCCGGTGCTCGGCTCGTCCAACCGCCCGCTCAAGTCGCTGACCGACATGATCAAGGGCAAGCAGGGCCGCTTCCGCGAGAACCTGCTGGGCAAGCGCGTCGATTACTCGGCCCGCTCGGTCATCGTCGTCGGCCCGGAACTCAAGATTCACCAGTGCGGCCTGCCCAAGAAGATCGCCCTGGAACTCTATCAGCCCTTCATCATCCGCAAGCTCAAGGAGCACGGCCTGGCCGACACCATCAAGTCCGCCAAGAAGATGATCGAACGCCGCGATCAGGAAATCTGGGACATCCTGGAGGAAGTCATCAAGGGCCACCCGGTCCTGCTCAATCGCGCCCCGACGCTGCACCGCATGGGCATCCAGGCCTTCGAGCCGGTGCTCATCGAAGGCAACGCCATCAAGATTCACCCGCTGGTGTGCAAAGGCTTCAACGCCGACTTCGACGGCGACCAGATGGCCGTCCACCTGCCGCTGTCCGTCGAGGCCCAGGCCGAGGCCCACATTCTCATGCTTTCGACGCACAACATCTTCTCGCCGGCCTCGGGCAGCCCCATCATCGGGCCCTCGCAGGACATCGTGCTGGGCATCTACTACCTGACCGTCGCCCACAAGGGCGAGGCGGGCCATACTCCGACGGCGGGCAGGGAACTCGCCTTCCGCGACGTTCACGAAGCCCTGCTGGCCTACAACCGCAAACGCATCGGCATGCACACCCTCATCAAGGTCCGCGTGGACCGCGACCATGTGGTCACATCCGATTCCAAGCCCGAAGCGCCCATCCCCGCCAATAAAATCCTTACCACCACCGTCGGCCGGCTCATCTGCAACGACATCCTTCCCGTCGGCATGCCCTTCTACAACCTGGCGCTGTCGGCCAAGGGCGGCAGCCGCGTCATCGCCGACTGCTACCGCATCCTCGGCCGGCCCGCCACCATCGACCTGCTGGACAACATGAAGGAACTCGGCTTCAAGAACTCCACCCTCGCGGGCCTCTCGTTTGCCATCACCGACCTCCGCATCCCGGGCAAAAAGCAGGCCATCATCGACACCCAGCAGAAAAAGGCCGACCGCATCGAGAAGAACCTCTCCATCGGCGCCATCACCGAGCGCGAACGCTACAGCGCCCTGCTGGAAATCTGGTCCCACGCGCGTAATCAGGTGACCGATGAGATGATGAAGGAACTCCAGGAAGACACCCGCGACGCCGGCGGGGCGCCCCTCACGCCCAACGACCCCAAGGGCATCCCCTACCTCAATCCCGTGGCCCTCATGGCCGACTCCAAGGCCCGCGGCAGCGTGGACAACTTCCGGCAGCTTTCGGGCATGCGCGGGTTGATGTCCCGGCCCTCCGGCGAAATCATGGAAACCCCCATCAAGACCAACTTCCGCGAAGGCCTCTCGGTGCTGGAATACTTCACCTCCACCCACGGGGCGCGCAAGGGCCTGGCCGACACCGCCCTGAAGACCGCCGACTCGGGCTACCTCACGCGCAAGCTCGCCGACGTCGCCCAGAACGTCATCGTCGCGCGCCCCGACTGCGGCACGCAGAACGGCATCCGCAAGTCCGCCATCTACAAGGGCGAAACCGTCGACGTATCCCTCCGCGACGCCATCATCGGCCGCTGCTCCTCCGACACCATCATCAACCCGATCACCGATGAAGTGATCGTCAAGGAAGGCCAGATCATCTCCGACCCCATCGCCGGCAAGATCGAGAGCCTCAACATCGAGACCGTCCGCGTCCGCTCGCCGCTCACCTGCGAATCCCCCACCGGCGTGTGCGCCCGCTGCTACGGCGTGGACCTCTCCACCGGCAAGCTCGTCGAGGAAGGCCTGGCCGTGGGCATCATCGCCGCCCAGTCCATCGGCGAACCGGGCACGCAGCTCACGATGCGCACGTTCCACACCGGCGGCATCGCCACCACCACGGAGCTCAAGAGCGACGTTCGCGCCAACACCGCGGGCATCCTGGAGTATCGCGACCTGAATGCCGTCGAAGTCATCCATGAAACCGGCAAGCATCTGGTCGTCCTCAAGCGCAACGGCTTCCTGGCCGTGGTGGACGCCAAGGGCCGCGAGCTGGAGCGCCAGCAGGTTCCCTACGGGGCCAACCTGCTGGTCAAGGAAAAGACCCCGGTCAAGGCCGGCGACATGGTCGCCCAGTGGGATCCGCACCGCGTCCCGATCCTGGCCGAAAAGGCCGGCAAGATTGAATTCCACGACATCGAGGAAGGCGAAACCGTCCGCTCCGAATCCGAAGGCAAGGAATCCATCAAGCGGTTCGTCGTCGTCGAGCACAAGGGCGAACGCCACCCGCAGATCAAGATCGTCGATCCCACCGACGGCAAGATTCTCGACTTCCACTTCCTGCCGGCCAAGGCCCGCATTGACGTGGTCGCCGGGCAGATTGTCGAGCCCGGCCACCTGCTGGCCCGCCAGCCCAAGGAATCCAAGGGCACGACGGACATCACCTCCGGCCTGCCGCGCGTGACGGAAATCTTCGAGGCCCGCAAGCCGCGCGATCCATCGGTCATGGCGGAAATCTCCGGCATGATCGAAATCCAGGCCGACAAGCGCCGCGGCAAGCAGACCCTCATCGTCAAGGGCGAGGGCGGCATCGAAAAGGAACACCATGTGCCCCAGGCGTCCACCCTCCGCGTCCACGCCGGCGACACGGTCGAGGCCGGCGATCCGCTCATCGACGGCCCGCTGGTGCCGCACGACATCCTGCGGATCAAGGGCGAGGACGCCCTCCAGAGCTACCTGCTCTCGGAAGTGCAGAACGTCTATCGCACGCAGAACCAGAAGATTTCCGACAAGCACATCGAGATCATCATCAACCAGATGCTCCGCAAGGTGAAAGTCGAAAACCCCGGCGACACCAAGTTCCTCCCCGGCGAAGTGGTGGACAAGTTCCGCTTCCGCGCCGGCAACGAAGCCATGGCCAAGATGCTCAAGATCGACGAGCCCGGCGACACCGGCATCGCCGTCGGCCAGATCGTCACCCGCGAGGAGCTCAAGGAAATCAACGCCAAGGTCGAGGACAAGAAGGGCACGCCCGCCAAGGGCAAACGCCCCAAGATGGCCACCGCCAAGACCCTTCTTTTGGGCATCACCAAGGCCTCGCTCCAAAGCGAATCCTTCGTCTCGGCCGCCAGCTTCCAGGAGACCACCAAGGTGCTCACCGAGGCTTCCATCGCCGGCAAGGAAGACACCCTCGTGGGCCTCAAGGAAAATGTCATCCTCGGCCACCTCATCCCCGCGGGCACGGCCTTCAAGCCCTACCTGGACATGACCCTGGCCCACCTGGGCACGCCCGTCGAGGAACCCGAGGCCGAACTGCCCATCCCGGTCGAACCGGCCCCGATTCCGGTCGCCGCGCCCGAGGTCGAGGCGGTTTCGACGGCGCAAGTCGCAGGCGTCAGCGAGACGGTTTGACCTTTATGAATGCCGGCGCATTGCCGCCCATGGCATAATTACTTAGCCCCCGCAAGGGCGGACTTTCTTCGCGGAAGTCCGCCCTTTTTTTGTGCCTTGTCCACCCCACGGCACGCGGAGCGATGCCTGCTACTACCCACGCCACGGCACGCGGAGCGATGCCTGCTACTACCCACGCCACGGCACGCGGAGCGATGCCTGCTACCTATTGTCTGGCTGGATGTGACATTGTCTAATTAACTTTCATGAATATCTCGTAAACTGGCTAAAAAGACGTTTGTTTTCGGATGTTTTTAGTGCTATCCTACAGCGTGTGGCAGGAATGGCGGCTCCGCCACTCATTTCACTTGCCGCTGGTCTTTTTAATTTTTTGGATGCAGTATGAAAAAGCGAACGCTGGGGTTCACGCTCATTGAACTGTTGGTGGTGGTGGCCATCATAGCCCTGCTCATTGCCATTCTCCTGCCCTCGCTGGGCAAGGCGAAATTCCGCGCCCAGATCACGGCTTGCGCCGCGAATCTCAAGCAGATGGCCATTGGCACGAGCATGTACGCCAGCGAGTGGCAGGACCACATCCCCACGCCGTTTCGCGACGATGTGGCCACGTCGCACTATTATCCTTACATGGCGTGGTTCCTCTCCGGAGCGACCGCGCCTCCGTGGAATCCCGTGTATTCGATGGCTTTGCTGTACGCTCCCCCGGGCAGTTCCGTCGCCGGCATTAGCTCGGGCCAGATTTCCGATCCCCGTATCTTTTTCTGTCAGGCGCAGACCGACGCGAATTTCAAGTGGGATCCCACGGCCAATGGCGCCAACTGGTTCACTTCCACCGCCGCCACCAACGGCAATCTGCACATGGGCTACCAATATGACCTGAATGTGTATCTCCCGGATATGTCGGTCAACCAGGTCGGCGGCAATTGCGTGGTGACCGAGCATAAATTCAGCAGGATTCCCAAGAACAATTTCATCCTCAACGATCTCTTCGATCATTACGACAATATCGCCCATCGGAACAGCGCCACCATCGGCACGTGGAACCTGGCCTTTACCGACGGGCACGTGGATGCCATCAAGAGCTCCGTCGCCGGCAAATGGCTGCAGGCAAATCCCAACGAAATCACGGGCAGCAACCAGTCGAGCGTCTCGATCTGGCAATCGATCGCCCCGTCGATCACCGACTTTCGCAAGCAAGCCACTGGCGGCTGAAGCCTGAAATGCCATTGCACCGGCCTGGCCCTCCGCCAGGCCGGTGGTATTTTTGCTCGCCGTTCGCACGCTGGCCAGGGAATCATGGCCCCATCCTTATGCCGCCAGCGGCGCCGTCCGCCGCGCGCCGTACAGGTACGGCTCCACCACCGCCCCGTCAACGGCCGCAATCCGCAGATCCCCCCGTTCCGCCAGCGGGATGATAGTCGCGCCGGACGCCTCGGACGCCTCGGACGCCTCCCCCCGCAGGATGTACACTTCCGGATAGCACGGGCACGGTCCCTCGACATGCGTCACCAGCGCCTGCCGCTGGTCGTTCAGCGCCACCACCGTCCCCTCGACGAACGGCACAAACATCCCCAGCAGGCATTGGAGCACCGTGGGATCAAACGCCAGCCGCGCCGGCATCTGCTGAATCTGCCAGAGGGTCTTCACCATCGGCTGGGGCAGGCGCGCCCCGGCAAACAGCGTCTGGCAGAATACATCCGCCGCCATGACGATCCGCGCGTACACATGGATCGCCTCCCCCTTGAGCACCCGATGGCCCGGATCGGCAAATTGGGCCGCGCCCGCCGGCAGGCCCGCGAAGCCCGTGCCGTCGAAGCGCTGGTGATGGTGGAGCACAATGCCCGCCGCCGACGGGTCGATGCGTCCGCGCACCAGCGCGTAGCCCTCTTCGGTGTGCTGTTTCCAGGCGTCGGTTTCCAGGAAGCTCCGCCGCGATTCCCGCTGCTGCGGCGGCAGCAGCAGCTCGCCCACGTCGTGATACAGCGCACCCAGCGCCAGGTTCACCACGTCCCGCGCCTGCTTGCAGTGCAGCCGCCGGCGCTGCTCCACCAGATACCCTTCCAACTGCACGCCCAGCAAAATGGAGACCGCCGTCACGTCGCACGCATGCGCCAGCAGCGCCTCATCCTCCGTCAGGGCCTTAAAGCACGGCACGGCCGGCGCCGTCCGCAGCAGCTCGCGGAGAACTTCCTCCAGCACCAGATCGTAGCGTGTCAGCAGGCTCCGGCAGACGCATCCCGACAGCCGCAGGAACGAGTCGCGCAGGGCGTCGGCCAGCCGCACCTGTGCCGCCGTCGGCTGCGAACATAACTCGTCGAAAAATTCCAGGCCCGGATCCGTCACCCACAAGTCGTACAAGCCCGCCTCATGGCAGCGCGCCAGATGCGCGATCGTCAGCGGCTCTCCGGTGCCGGCGATCACCGCGGTCTCCCCTTTTGGGGTGACCGCGGCAAGCGTCCGCGCGGCCACCATTCCGGGACGGGCTTCTTTGATGATGATTCGACGCATGGCTGCACCTGTAACGTATCACTCGTTCAGGTAAAAAGTACGATTGCAGCGCACGAAGGGCAAAATTTTCGGTAATAAGACATTCTCGGACGCGCCAAAATAACGACTGGGAAAGACAGGAAATCCCCGCCGTGAAAAAAGCGTGAATATGGGCACAATGCCAAAAACCCTGAGCCGTATGACGGCGACGGCACATGGAATGTGCCTACTACTCTGGCGACGGCACATGGAATGTGCCTGCTACTCTGGCCGCTGGTCATTCAAATGATCCGTTCGCCCGGCTGCACGCCGCGCTTGATCCGCACCGCGCGCTTCCCCTTGTACTGCCCCACCAGCCCCGCGAACTTCGTCTTGCCCTCCACCTGCACGATCATTTCCCCGCTGGCCGGCTTCTCCAGTTGAATGATGTCCCCCGGCGACAGGTTGATGAGTTCCTCCACCTTGATGGTCGTGTGCCCCAGCAGCACCTTCACCAGCAGCGGCGCCCCCGACAGGCTCTTCTGCACCGCCTTGGCGTGCTTGTCGCTCCCCGCCTTGCGCGTGTAGGTGAACCAGTTCTGCTGCGAGAGCTTCCCCATCATCGGCTCGATCACGTTGAACGGGATGCACAAGCTCATCGTCCCGGCCCGGTTGCCCATCTTGATCTCAAAGCCGATCACCACCACCACCTCGTTGGGCGGCACGATCTGCACAAGCTGAGGGTTGGACTCCGTCTCGGTCAGCTCAAAGTTCACCGCCGTGATGTTCGACCATGCCTCCGACAGGTTCGCCAGCGCCCGATCCGTGAGGCGCTTGACCAGCCGCCATTCAATCTGCGTCAGCGGGCGCTGCGGGATGAACAGGTCCGCGCTCGAGCCGCCCAGCAGCCGGTCGATGATCGGATAAATAATCAGCGGCGAAATCTCCAGGCACATCTGCCCGTCCAGCGGCTTGGCGTTCAGCAGGTTGAAGCACGTCGGATTGGGCAGCGCGTGGATGAACTCGGAGAACGTCAACTGCTCGATGCTCGCGACCGACACTTCCACGATCGTCCGCAGATACCCCGACAAGGCCGCCCCGAAGTTCCGCGAAAACCCCTCGTGCAGCGCCTCCAGCGCCCGCATCTGGTCCTTCGAGACGCGCTCGGGCCGCTTGAAGTCGTACGGCCGCACTTCCACGTCGCTCAGCCGCTTGGTGCGCGAGAACACCTTCGCGGTCGTCTCCTCCTTGACGGCTCCGGAATCCACGGCCGCCAGCAGGGCGTCCACTTCTGATTGGTCTAGTACGTCAGGCATCTTGCGCTCATTACAGACGGTAACCCACATATTGTTATCGGACAAACCCCCCATCACCCATGAGGCTGCCGTCGCCCCGTCTTGGCGCGTCTTGGCGCCTGGTGTCCCGCCATCCCATTGAATTTCCCCCCGCTTGCCCGCATACTCTCCCCTCCTTTGGATTTCTTCACCCTTCCGGAGATCCCACTCCATGCCCTCCCCTTCGCGCTTTGGCGCTATCATCGCCGGCACCGGCTGTGCCCTCCCCGAACGCCGGCTCACCAATGCCGATCTTGTAAAAATGGTCGAAACCTCCGACGAATGGATCGTCCAACGCACCGGCATGCGCGAACGCCGCATCGTCTCCCCGGGTGAGTCCACCTCCTCGCTGGCCACCCTCGCCGCCCAGCGCGCCCTGGCCGACGCCGGCCTCTCCGCCCAGGATCTCGACCTCATCATCGTCGGCACCCTCACCCCCGACATGCTCACCCCCTCCACCGCCTGCTTCGTGCAAAATAATCTGGGCATCCAGCGCCACATCGGGGCCTTCGACGTGAATGCCGCCTGCTCCGGTTTCGTTTACGCCCTGGCCACCGCCACCCAGTTCATCCAGAACGGCTCCTACCGGCACATCCTGGTGATTGGCGCCGAGACCCTCTCCCGCGTCGTCGATTACACCGACCGCAACACCTGCATCCTCTTCGGCGACGGCGCCGGGGCGGCCGTCCTTTCCCGCGGCGATGACCCGGGCCTGGGCGTCCAGGCCTTCACCCTGGGTGCCAACGGCGCCGGCGCCCATTTCATCACCATCCCCGCCGGGGCGTCGCTGCATCCGGCCACCGCGGACACCATCGCCCAGCGCATGCACTACCTCAAAATGAACGGCCGCGAAGTCTACAAGTTCGCCGTCCATCAGATGACCGAATCCCTCCGCGCCGCCATGGCCGCCTGCAACCTCACCCCCGACACCGTCAAACTCGTCGTCCCCCACCAGGTCAACCAGCGCGTCATCGACTCGGCCACCGAAAAAATGGGCTTCCCCAAGGACAAGGTCTTCATCAACATCGACCGCTACGGCAACACCTCCGCCGCCAGCGTACCCATCGCCCTCGACGAAGCCCGCAAGTCCGGCCGCTGCGGCAAGGGCGACTGGATCATCATGGTCGCGTTTGGGGCGGGATTGACCTGGGCGGCGGCGACGGTGAAACTGTAGTTTCGAGTGTCAAGTTTCAAGTTTCGAGATGGAGAGTCGCACCGTGGCGCATCGTTATCGAGACCTGATCGCCTGGCAGAAGGCTATTGCCATGGTGAGCGCCGCCTATCGTTTAACACAGGGCTTTCCACGCGAGGAAATTTATGGTCTGACTTCCCAAATGCGTCGTGCTGCTGTTTCTGTCCCCAGCAACATTGCTGAGGGACAGGGGCGCCGCACGAAAGGAGAATTTGCCCAATTCCTTGGCCATGCATTTGGATCACTGCTCGAACTTGAAACACAGGTCACCATCGCCAACAATCTCGGCTACGTCGATTCCGCACTTGCTGACGAATTCCTGACCCAAACCGAAGAACTCGGCCGCATCATCAATGGCCTTATTACTTGAAACTCGAAACTGGAAACTCACACATGCCCACCGCCCTCCTCTGTCCCGGTCAAGGCGCCCAGCACGTCGGCATGGGCCGCGATTTCCACACTTCTTTCGCGGTCGCGCGCCACGTCTACGAAACCGCGGACAAAGCGCTCGGCTTCCCGTTGACCAAGCTCTGCTTCGAAGGCCCCGAAGACCATCTCAATAAAACCGACGCCGCCCAGCTCGCCATCTTCGTCACTTCCGTCGCCATATACGAAACCCTCCTCGAACTCGGCAAAACCTCCGCCCCCGACTATGCCGCGGGCCTCTCGCTGGGCGAATACACCGCCCTCCACCTCGCCGGCGTCTTCTCCTTCGAGGACGGCCTGAAAATCGTCCAGGCCCGCGGCAAGCTCATGCAGGCCGCCGCCGATGCCGGCGGGGGGGGCTCGACCATGCTCGCCCTCATGGGTGCCGACGAACCCGCCGCCATCGCCCTTTGCGCCGCGGCCGCCCCGGCGGGGGGGGGTGACGTGCTCGTCCCCGCCAACTTCAACACCCCCGGCCAGATCGTCCTCTCCGGCAGCATCGGCGCCTGCCAGCGCGCCGCCGCCCTCGCCGAGGCCCAGGGCTTCAAGTCCATCCCCCTCAAGGTCGCCGGCGCCTTCCACTCCCCTTTCATGCAGTCCGCCGCCGACCAGATGGCCGGCGTCCTGGCCTCCGTCCAGTTCCTCCCCCCCAAAGTCCCCGTCATCAGCAACGTCACCGCCGCCCCGCACGCGGGTGCCGGCGACACTGATTCGATTAAAAAGCTCCTCGTCCAGCAGATCATCGCCCCCGTCCGCTGGTATCAATCCATCGAAACACTCCGCGCCAAGGGCGTCGATAAATGGCTCGAAGTCGGACCCGGCCGCACCCTCACCGGCATGATGCGCAAAATCGACCGCAAGGCCGCCATCGAGAACGTTTCGGTCGCCGAGGCCCTGACATGATGCCGTTTGACTGGGATTTAGGCAAAGCCGCGGCGAACGAAATCAAGCATGGCGTGTCGTTTCGCGAGGCCGCCACGGTGTTCGGCGATCCCCTGGCCATCTTTCTACCGGATGAAGAACATTCGATTCGCGAGCAGCGATTGATTATAATCGGTGTTTCAGTGCGAAATAGGCTTATGGTCGTTTCGCACGTGGAACGCGGTTCCATGATCCGAATTATCAGCGCCCGGCTGCCGACTAACCAGGAACGGAAGAGTTATGAAGAAGACAAACGGTAATATCCAGCCCGCGCGGCATCCAGGGGACGATCCGGACATGAGGCCCGAATATGATTTTTCCCGAGGTATCCGCGGCAAGTATGCGGATCGCTTTAAGGCCAAGGGCGGATGCTATCTCGTATCCATTGATCTCGACCTCCGGAGTTATTTCCCGGACGATCGCGCCGTCAATGCCGCCTTGCATGAACTCGTCCAAAAATCGCGGCAAGAGCCTCGCGTCAAGGCATGCCGGAAATCAGCCTAAAGGAATTCCCTTATTTCACAAAACCAGCCGCGCGGCGGCAGTCCCTAACCCCGCATTAAGGAGCATCCCCCCATGCCCACCGAAAAACGCGTCGCTTACGTCACCGGCGGTGCCCAAGGCATCGGCGAAGCCATCGTCCAGACCCTCCTCGCCGACGGCTGCCATGTCGTCGCCATCGACCTCAAAAAGGACAAGCTCGACGCCCTGCTCAAATCCGCCCAGGAAAAAGGCGCCTCGCTGGAAGTCGCCGCCCTGAACATCACCGACTCGCTCGCCCTCACCGCCTCCATCGAGGCCGTCGTCGAACAGCACGGCCGCCTTGACATCCTCGTCAACAACGCCGGCATCACCCGCGACGGCCTCTTCCTGCGCATGGAGGACAAGGACTTCGACGACGTCATCGCCATCAACCTCAAGTCCGTCTTCGTCGCCTGCCGCGCCGCCGCCCGCACCATGATCCGCGCCAAGTGGGGCCGCATCGTCAACATCTCCTCCGTCTCGGGCCTCATCGGCAACGCCGGCCAGGTCAACTACTCGGCCTCCAAGGCCGGCATCCTCGGCCTCACCAAGTCCATCGCCCGCGAACTGGCCGTCAAAAACGTCACCGCCAACTGCGTCGCCCCCGGCTTCATCACCACCGACATGACCCAGGTCCTCCCCCAGCAGATCAAGGACAAGGTCGTCGAAATCATCCCCCTCCGCCGCTTCGGCACCGCCCAGGATGTCGCCAACGCCGTCTCCTTCCTGGCCTCCGACAAGTCCGGCTACATCACCGGCCAGGTCATCGCCGTCGCCGGCGGGATGACGATGTAAAGCATCGGAGCCGCGACCGTAAGGGAGCGATTTGCGTGGTCGGCTATTTCGCCGTGATCGTCACCTGCCGCTCCTCGATCAATTCCACCGCACTCACCGCCGCCACGCTCGCCCCGTCGATCGGCGGCCACTGGGCCATATAAATCGGCGCCCCCTTCTGCAAAGGCAGCACCTTGATCACCAGTTCCTTGTCAAAAATCTCGTTCCCATACCGCCACAGCCCCAGGTCCAGCGGCTTGCCGTTGTAAAAATCATCCAGCAGCAGCTTGTTGCCCAAGTAAATTCGCGCCACGTCCCCGGTGAAGTGGATGCGCAGAATTACGCGGCGGCCAGAACCCTTGAGCTCTGCCGGCAGCTTGATCCGCCACACTGCGGCATTGTCAAAATCGGCGTCCGTCGGCTCCGTGGCAACTTTCTGCGAGCCCATGGCAATGGTGCGCAACGTCCCAGCCGCCTTGATTTGCTCAAATGGAGCCTCGGTCACCACATCCGGCGTCCCCGGCTTCGGCTTCCATTGCATGTTCTGCAGTTCTCCGCGCATCATGGAGAAATACGATCCCTGATCGGAACTGGTTGATGCAAGTGCGGGCACAATTTCCATATTCCCCCAGCCCCAATCTGGAAGTTGGATAGCATTCTTCGGGACTTTGAGGTCGCGGGGAATGCTCGAAGGCCACCCGAGATTCATCGAAAGCCGGTCCCCGTCAAACGTCAGTGGAGCGCTGCTGAAGACAAGGCGTTCCTTGCCCGCGAGCGTTCCCTTCCATACGCTGTCCGGCCTTCGCGTCACCTCTGCAAACGCACTTCCGAAACTAGGCGCTGGGTTTCCCACCAGATAGATCACCTGCTTCTTGCCGTCGACAAAGTGTAAGTTGATGGTTCCTAGGCCGGTGTCAGAGGCGCGCACGGAATCCCCTGAAGCATCGTGTGTCTGCACGCCCGTTGCATAATCAACTATGACGCCCGGAGCGAATCGGAAGTCACTCGGCACGCCTGGCGTGGTCTCAAATACCGTGTAAGTCGTGCCGCCATCCACGAGCCTGCAGATCGGCTGGGCCGTCGCGCTGATCAGCGTCGCCCCGCCCACATCCATATTCACCGGCCAAATAAAACAACTATTCGCCGGCACCGGCACCGTCCCCTCCCCCGGCACCTTCACTTCCCCCTGTAGCAGCTTCACAACGAACTGCGTGTTGGCCTTCGCCGGCATCTCCACCGCCCGCTGATAGTTGTTGACAAATATAAACCCGCTCTTCCCATCGCTCCGCACCGCCCACCGCACCGTGTCCCCATCCGCCTTCCCCCGCGCCACCCCCCCGTAATACGCCGGCATCCGCGCCAACCCC
>CAIPTQ010000224.1 GCA_903868035.1 uncultured Phycisphaerales bacterium | reverse complement strand
CATAAGGTGTTGGATCGCTACGGGGATATGCTGGCCAGCCTCAACTGGCAGGCTGATAATACTCAGGTCCAGATCGGATTTGGGACACCCTATGCCGCCTATCACGAATGGGGCACCCAAACCATGCCCCGCCGCGGCCTCCTAACCGAGGATCCCGATGCCGGCCAATTGAGTCAGAGCGACGAAACCGCCGTGCTGGAGATTCTTATGAGCTTTTTTGATAGCGTTGTAGGGTAGCAAACTGGCGGATTTTGGGGTATTGTGGCGCGATTGATCGCTCACTCATTCTATAGATATGGCCTTTCAACTGTTCCGCCCCGGCTCCCATACGGCCAGCAACGGCCAAACCCTGCGTTTTTCAGCGGCAGAGCTGCGCGATGCCGCTACCGCCTACGACCCGGAGGTGCATCAGGCCCCGCTGGTGGTGGGCCATCCCCGCTCCGATGCCCCAGCCTACGGATGGGTCAAGCGGTTGGACTATGCGGAACCCGCTCAGATGCTCACCGCCGAGCCCGACCAGGTTGAACCCCAGTTTGCCGAACTGGTCAGGTCCGGACGGCTGAAATATGTCTCGGCTTCCTTTTATACCCCGACCTCCCCGCAGAATCCCAAACCCGGCGCCTATTACCTGCGCCATGTGGGGTTTTTGGGCGCCCAGCCTCCATCAATCAAAGGGCTGAAACCCGCCGAATTTTCCGAGGCGACGGATGGTGTGATTACCCTCCAGTTTGGAGAAGCGGACCCCAACGAACCCAACGTATGGAAAATACTGGCCGATCTGATCCGCCGTTGGCGAGAAGACGTGATCGTGAATCGCGGCCTCGCCGTGGCCGACACCCTATTTCCGAACGACCAAATCCAAGCGCTACTCGACGAAGCGGCCGAAGAAGACGCCGAAGAAGATGCGCTGGAACCTTCTTCCCCCTTCAATTATCAGGAGACTCCCATGGCGGACCCCGCCCCCACTGATCTCGAAAAGGCCCTGGCGGCCCGCGAAGCCGTGCTGGCGGCCCGCGAAAAAGCCCTGGCCGATCAAGAAATCGCGCGCCATCGCGCCGACTGCGCCGCCTTTGCCGAAGGACTGACGAAGGAAGGTAGGATTTTGCCCCGGGATACCCAGGCCCTCGCCGCGTTATTGGCCACCCAAACCGGCGAACCGACCGCCGAGTTTGCCGAGGATGGCCGGCCGCAGGATCGTGCCACCTGGCTGCGCGGGTTCCTGTCCCGCCTCCCGGTGCAGGTCGATTTCAGCGAGCGCAGCGCCCAAGTTCCGGGCCGTGAGTACGTCGAGTTCGCCGCTCCCGGTGGCTATCAGATTGATCCTTCCGGGCTAGCCCATCACCTCCGCGCTAGCGCCTATCAAAAGGCGCACCCGACGACAAACTACACCGATGCGCTCGCCGCCACGATGATAGGAGGCATGTAATGATCAATTCCCTACCGATTCTCACCCTCACCTCGTCCCTCACCGGCACGGTGGCCGCGGCTCGCTTTGTGACGCCGCTCGGCGCCCAAGCTGGGTCGGACGCCAATGCGCTTGGCGTGGCCCGCACTGCGGGCGTGAGTGGCGATAAGATTCCTATGGATATTCTCGGCACCGCCGTCGTCGAAGCCGGCGCGGCCATCACGGCCGGCGATACCCTGAAAAGTGACTCCAGTGGCCGTGCCATCCCCTGGGCGACCAGCGGAGCCAGACTGGCGATTGCGCTAGCCGCCGCCAGCCAGGCCGGGGATGTCATCGAGGCTTTTTT
>CAIPTQ010000223.1 GCA_903868035.1 uncultured Phycisphaerales bacterium | reverse complement strand
TGTTGGCGGCGGGGGTGGCGGCGTTGGTGTATATGCCGTGGGCGGTGCGGGCGGCGGCGTATAGCGGGGGGAATCCGGTGTTTCCGCTGGCGACATCGGTGCTGCCGAAGGACGGGTGGACGGCGGAGCAGGCGGAGCGGTTTGACCGGGGGCATGCGCCGCGGGAGGGGCAGCGTTCGGTCGGGGGGCGGGTGCGCGAGTTGGTGAAGAATTCGGTGCTGGATGGGCAGTGGTCGGTGCAGCCGTATCCGGTGTTATATACATTGTTGCATGAGAAGGCGGATCCGCCGGCGGACCTGACGGCACCGTGGAAGCGGGTGGGGCTGTTGTGGCTGGCGGTGCCGCTGGCGCTGGCGGGGGCGTTCATCACGCGGGCGGGGCGCGGGGAGGCGGGGCTGCTGGTGGGGGTGCTGGGGGTGCAGGTGGCGGCGTGGATGTTGGCGACGCATTTGCAGGGGCGGTTTTTGCTGCCGGCGGCGTTGCCGCTGGCGCTGCTGGCGGGGCGCGGGGTGCAGGGGCTGCATGCCGCGCGGGAGGCGATTCCGGTGGCGGCGTTGCGGATTGTGGCGGGGACGTTGGTGGCGCTGCATGCGCTGGGGGTGGTGTTTATTCTGCTGGCGGAGACGGGATTGCTGGGTGGGGTGATGCTGCCGAAGCGCATGGCGGGGCCGGTGGAGCCGCCGATTGGGGAGTTGTTTACGCGGGTGGTGAATCTGGCGGCGCTAGTGGAGCATCCGGAGGGGCCGGTGGAGGTGCCGCTGCGAAAGGTGCTGCTGATCGGCGAATCGTGGGCGTGGATGTACCGGGGGGAGGTGGATTACTGCACCGTGTTCGACAGCCATCCGTTTATGCGGGCGCTGGGGAAGCCGCAGAAGGCGGTGGCGTGGCTGCGGGAGAACCAGGTGCGGTATGTGGTGGTGAACTGGTCGGAAGTGGAGCGGCTGCGGGGGAGTTATGGATTTGACGCGGCGGTGACGCGAGAGGCGCTGAAGGCGCTGGTGGGGGCGGGGGTGGAGGATACGCACCAGCAGATATGGCCGAATAAGACGATTTTGCGCGTGGGAGAGTGAGGGGAAGGGGAAACGCGGGGAATTTCATTTTCAAGTCGTCATGCCATCTGGTCGATTCCTATAATGACGTGTCAGCGAGGTTGTTCTATGTCCGCGATCAGTTGGTATCCGCAAGTTTCGCGACTGCCGCGACTACCGCAACGGGCTACAACATTCGACCGGCAATCGCTGTACGTTGCGGTCCTGCTGATGGCGGTGGCCATCCTCAACGTCATCGACCTGGTATACACGCTATTCGCCCACCGGATTGGGATGCTCAATGAAATGAATCCCGTGACCGCCGCCTTCATTGAGTCCGGGCGCGTCAATGGGCTCATCTGCTTTAAGATCATCATGGTGGGCGGGGGCCTGGGGATGCTGTGGAAACTGCGGCGCTGCCGGCTGACGATTCCGGCGTGCTGGGTGCTGGTGATCGCGTATGTGTGGCTGGGCGTGGTGTGGATTCAGTGGGTGCAGACGGTGAACCAGGTATTTGAGGTTCGGCTCACTTCGGCGGTGCCGTGAAGGTCAGTGGCAAGTGGTCAGTAGTCAGTGGTCAGATTGTTCACTTGGCGGCCCAGGGGTGGCGGGGGTCGGCCAGGTCGGCGGCGTGGGCGTTTTCCTCGAGTTGTTCCACGGTTTTACAGCCGGGGATGACGCATTGCACGGCGGGGCTGCGGAGGCACCAGGCGAGGGCCCAGCGGGCCATGGGGGTGCCGGAGGGGACTTCGGTGGCGGCGATCTTGGCGACCTGGGCGAGGCGCTCATCCATGCCCTGGGCCTGCCATTTTCCGCGCACATCGTTTTCAGCGAACTTCGTTCCCACCTGGTATTTGCCGGAGAGCAGCCCTGAGGCCAGGGGCACGCGGGCGAGGACGCCGATTTTGAGGCGCTCGGCGACGGGGAAGAATGTGTCCTCGGCAAGGCGCTGCAGGCGGTTGTAAACGACCTGCACGGCTTCCACGTGGAAGGACTTGGATTGCTCGATTTGCATCGTCGTCTTGGACCCCGCCGACAGGGAGTTGCCGATATGGCGGATTTTGCCGGCGGCCCGGGCTTTTTCGAGCACGGCGCGGACTTCGTCGGAAGCGAACTGGGCGTCGGCCCAGGAGTGATACTGGTAGAGGTCGATGGCGTCGGTTTGCAGGGCGGCGAGGGAATCGTCAAGCTGGCGCTGGACGTCGGCGGCGGTGCGGGGTTCGGTGCGTTCGAAGGGTTTGACGAAATGATGGCCGAACTTGGTGGCGAGGATGAATTTGTCGCGGGCGCCGAGTTCCTTGAGGGCCGTGCCGATGAGGCGTTCGGAGAGGTGGTGGCCGTAGCACTCGGCGGTGTCGATGAGATTGATGCCCAGTTCCAGGGCGCGGCGGAAGAGGGGCGTGACCTGGTCCTGGGAGAACTCGGGCCCCCATTCGCCGCCGTATTGCCAGGTGCCCATGCCGACGACGGAGACCCGCAACTGCGTCTTGCCGAGCATACGATATTTCATAAGCGCTCCATTGCTGTGCATTCCATGATATCCTATCTGGCGCGATGTTTCCCCATTGGGGCGGCATTTCGCGCATGAATGGGTGTGGCTCACCATTCGGGTATAGGAGATTCGAACGTGGTGGTATCAGACCGAAAGCGACTGTTTCCAGCGCCGCTGCCGCGGCTTAACACAATTTACCGAGCGATCAACCCACGACGGCGCCTGCGGCTTGTCGTGGGCTATTTTCGCTCCGCCGCTACCGCGGCTCCATGCATCCAACGGAGGATTACGATGTTTCGCTCCCAGATTCCCACGCTTCTGGCCTTGGCCGTGATTTCTGCCGCTACGACCTGGGGCGAGACGCTCAGCGTTCAGATTGGCCAGCCGCCGGCGACGGGGCTGGTCAAGCACATGGACACGTTTACCTCCGAAAAGCAGGGGGAGATGGGCTGGGATGCGGCGAGCCTGGTGCGGAATGGCAAGCCGTGGCTGCCGGTGATGGGGGAGATACATTTTTCGCGGTATCCGGCGGGGGAGTGGCGGGAGGCGTTGCTGAAGATGAAGGCCGGGGGGATCACGATGATTTCGACGTATGTGTTTTGGATTCATCATGAGGAGGAGCAGGGGAAGTACACGTGGGAGGGGGACAAGGATTTGCGGAAGTTCGTGCAGATGTGCGCGGAGGTGGGGCTGCCGGTGATCGTGCGGATCGGGCCGTGGTGCCACGGGGAGGTGCGGAACGGGGGCTTACCGGATTTTGCGCAAGCGATGCGCGGGAAGCGGACGAATGATGCGGCGTATCTGGCGGCGGTCAAGCCGTACTTCGAGCAGATCGGGCAGCAGCTCAAGGGGTTGTACTGGAAGGACAACGGGCCGATCGTGGGGATTCAGTTTGAGAATGAGTTCAAGGGTCCGGCGGCGCACCTGATGACGCTGAAGGAGTATGGGAAGGCGGCGGGGATGGATGTGCCGCTGTATACGCGGACGGCGTGGGACAACGCGACGAGCCTGCCGTTTGGCGAGGTGCTGCCGCTGTGGGGCGGGTATGCGGAGGGATTTTGGGACCGGACGCTGGACACGATGCCGGGGAATTACTGGCAGGTGTTCCAGTTTGCGCGGGACCGCGCGCCGAACAACGCGATGGGGAGCGACCCGACGAATCCGGTGGCGGTGAATGCGGCGGGGGATGTGCAGGCGTATCCGTACCTGACGTGCGAGCTGGGCGGGGGGATGATGTCGTCGTATCACCGGCGGATAGATATTTCGGCGATGGATGTGTATGCGGTGGCGCTGACGAAGGTGGGTTCGGGGTCGAATATGCCGGGGTATTATATGTATCACGGGGGGACGAATCCGGAGGGGAAGCTGTCGTATTTGATGGAGAGCCAGGCTCCGCCGCAGGGGATGTGGAACGACATGCCGGTGAAGAATTATGATTTTGGGGCGGTGTTGGGGGCGTGCGGGGAGGTGCGGGAGTCGTATCATTTGACGCGGATGCTGCATATGTTT
>CAIPTQ010000222.1 GCA_903868035.1 uncultured Phycisphaerales bacterium | reverse complement strand
TGGCGGTGATGGAGGCGATGCTGGCGAATCGGCAGCGGGCGGGGTGAGGTAGCAGTAACGCAGGCACTTCGCCTGCCACGAAAGCCGAAAATCTACGCCCAAACGATCCCCTACGGCCTCATCGCCCTCCTCGCCCAACAAAAAATGCGGCAGAATCTGGCCAAGGTCGCCAAACCCACCCCGCGTTTCGCTAAGCGTGACCGGGGCGTTTCCGGTGTGCGACCCCGGCACACTCCGGTGGGCATTAAATGGGATGCAAGCGCGGCGTTCGCTTGCCATTCCCGCGTCTTGACGTTACTTTCACGGTGTTCCTTACCCGCGGAGGTTCCATGAGCCGACGGATTATCACCACATTGATGGCCGGTGCCTGCTTGGCCGCGGGTCTGGGCCTGGCTGCCGTCGGACCCGCGTGGGCGGCCGATGAGCCGGCAATTCCCCCCACTACTCCCGCAGCCCCCGACGCTCCGGCCCTTCCCCCCAAGGATCCGCGCGAACCCTCGCGCGTGCAGGTCTCCTGGGAACTCACCTTCAAGCACGGGCCGCTCGAACGCCTCATCATGACCGTTGACGGCAAGGAGCAGACCTTCTGGTACATGCGCTACACCGTGGTCAACAACTCCGGCCGCGATGTGCTGTTCATTCCCGACTTTGAAATCATCACCGACAGCGGCGTCGTCATCGACTCCTATAAAAAGGCCCCCGCCGGCGTTTTTGATAAAATCAAGGCTCTCTACAAAAATCCCCTGGTCCTCAGCCCCATCAACATCGACGGCAAACTCCTCCAGGGCGAAGACAACGCCAAGGATAGCGTGGCCATCTTCCCCGCGCTGGATGCCGAATCCCGCAACTTCCGGGTTATGGTCATGGGCCTGTCCGGCGAAACCTCCGAAGTCAGCAACCCCAAAACCAAGGACGCGGTCCTCCTGCATAAAACGCTCGAACTGGATTACAACATACCCGGCCAGGCGGTGGGCATCGAACCCCAGGTCAAGTTGACTGCCACCAAGTGGGTCATGAAGTGAGAGGCCGTGGCCAGTGGTCAGTGGTCAGTGGTCAGTGAGTGGTCAGTAGCGGGGCAAAACGCGATAGCGAATCTGTGGTTTCTTGATGGCGGGTCACTGGCCACTGACCACTCATCCCGGTTATACTTCAAGGCTCGAATTTGCCAGTGCAACACGCAAAGGAATATCGTCATGGCACATAAGAAAGGTCAAGGCTCGACGCGTAACGGTCGGGATTCTCGTCCGAAGTATCTGGGCATCAAGGCTTATGCCGGTGAACTGGTGACCACGGGGTCGATCATCGTGCGGCAGAACGGGACGAAGTTCAAGCCGGGGAAGAACGTGGGGCTGGCGCGGAACGACGCGCTGTTCGCGCTGGCGGACGGGAAGGTGAAGTTCGCCAACTACAAGGTATCGATTGAACCGGTGGCGGCGAAGGTTGCCGCGGCGGCGGTTTCCGCGAACTAAAGCGGGCATTCCATTGGATTTTCAGAACCCCCGGCAATCCATGCCGGGGGTTTTTTGTTGCGCCGTGGCATTCGGGGCGGTTGGATATATGATTCCCGCATGCAGCGTTTTTCCGTGCGCAATTTTATTCTCGCCGCGATTCCGGGTTGTGCCGTGGGCGGGGTGGCAGTGGGGCTGTGGCTATTCGTGGCGCATACGAATGCCGCGGTGGCGGGCTGGACGATGCTGGTGGTTCTGCTGGCGGCCGTGGCGGGCGTGTTGTCGGCTGCGATTGCCCCGCGGCGGGCGGGGTGGAGTTTTCTTTTTTTAGTCGTGGTTGCCGCGCTGGTGTTGACGAGTGTGCTGGGGCCATACCTGGGCCTGGGGGTGTGTGTGCGGCTGGCGGTGCTGGTGGCGGCCTGGACCGGGGTTTGGGTTGCCGGTGCATGGGCGCTGCGGCGTTTTGGGCCGGGCAGCAGTGGGGGGGTGACGCTGGGGATTGCGTGTGTGTGCATGGCGGCACCGGTGGTGGCGATGCCGCTGGTGCATGCGGCCGCGCATTGGGGGCCGGCGGGGACGGTGTCGCCGTGGCAGGGGCGGGTGGTGGAGGTGATCGGGCACGTGTGTCCGTTTTTTGCGGTGTTGGATGCGCTGCGGCCGGTGATTCGCGTGGACTGGGGCACGTTGCCGGGGATGTATGCGTGGTCGGGGCTGGGGCAGGAGATACCGCTGGCGCTGCCGGGGGTGTGGACGTGTACGGCAATCTATGCGGGTGGGGCGATTCTGGTTTTGCTTGGCGGGCGGATGGCCCGGGGAAAAACAACCTCCAGCGTGTAGGTGGCAATTCCGCTCGTCATGCGTCAGGATTCTTTCGGGTAATAATCCTCGCGCGGCGGGCAGAAGGTGTCCACCACGACGGCGGTCTGGAGAATTTTGGCACCGTGGGGGACGTTGGCGCCGGCATAGTAGGAGTCGCCAGGGCCCAGATCGTGGGTTTGCTCGCCCACTGTGAGGCGGATACGGCCCGAGACGACGTAGCCGGCCTGCTCATGGGGGTGGGTGTGGAGGGGCAGGTCGCTGCCGGTCTGGAGGGTGAACTCGCAGAGCATCATCTTGGGGCCGTGGACGAGGGTGCGGCGGGTGATGCCGGGGAGTGCGGGGACGGGGGCGGGGGATTGGGAGTGGGGGAGGATCATGGGGGGCTCCTGTGGGATTGGGGTGGAGGGGAATTCTAACAAAATATCCCTCCTCCACCCAGCCTTCCG
>CAIPTQ010000221.1 GCA_903868035.1 uncultured Phycisphaerales bacterium | reverse complement strand
GTGGGGGTCTTGGGACATGGGGCACCTGCGAAAAAGAAACCGGGCGCAGGTGTGCGGCGGAATTGAACCACAGCGCCACAGAGGCATGGAGGACGCACAGAGACGATCCGTGGGCTGGGCCAGGGGGTTCGATTGTGATGCCGATCCGGGCGGTGTCCCGTCGGGATCAGTGAGTGCCGCACAACGGCGATGGGGCTAGCGTAGCGGATGGTTGTGGGGGAAGCAATACCGGTTTGTAAGTTGGAAAGCGCTGTGAAAGAATAAAGGCATTTTGCTTCATCCTTGCGGATACAAATTCGGTAAGGTAACATGATTATGTAAGGCGAATTGGTGCAGTAAGGAGCACGCCATGCCCCATTCCACGGTTACGAGCAAAGGGCAGACGACCATTCCGGGCGCGGTACGCGCGGCGCTGGGGATCATGCCGGGCGCCAGGTTGGAGTATGCGGTCGAGGGTGATCATGCCACGGTGCGCGTGCATCCGGGAACGCGCGCCCTCAAGGGCGTGCTGGCGAGCGCCAAGGGCAAGGGGATGTCGCTGGCGCAGATCCGCGCGGCCGCCGGCAAGGCCTTTCTGCAGCGCGGGGGCGTGCGATGAGCAAGCGCCGGCTGGTGGATACCAATCTGATAGTGCGCCATCTGGTGCAGGACCATGAGAAGCATGCCCAGGCCGCCGGCAGGCTGTTTGCGGCGTGCGACCGGGGGGAAGTCGAGTTGGTGGTGCTGCCCGCCGTTCTGGCGGAGTGCGTGTTCGTGCTGGAATCGTTTTACGAGCATCCGCGCGGCGCGATTGCCGCGGCGTTGCGCGGGCTGCTCACCAGCCCCGGGGTGGAAATCAGCGCGGGGGCGGCACACGTTGACGCCCTGGCGCGCTATGCGCGGACGAAATGCCATTTTGTGGATTGCGTGATTGCCGCGACGGCCGCGGCGGAGGGAACGCCGGTGGCGACGTTTGATGAGGACTTCCGGAAGTTTTCCGATGTGCGGGTGAAGGTCGATTGAAGGGTTTTTCAGTGCCGGATTACGCACATGGCGGTAGCGGCACAAAGCAGGCGCAAAGACATGAGGGATAAAAAATCGCAAAGTCTCAACCGGCTTTGCGGTCGCGGTATTTTTGGATGAGACAATAGCCAATGCCGAAGACGCCGCCCGCCAGGGCGCCCAGGGCGGCGCGTTCAAGTTTGCGCCGGGCGTTGTCCTGCTGGAGATTTCGCAGGGCTTCTTCTTTAGAGTATTGGGAGTATTGGGGGTTGTCATTTAAGGAATAGGGGCTGGCGTCGATGACGGGCCAAATCCATGCGCCGGCAGCACCGATCAGGGCGCAGCAGAGGATGATGACGAGGGTGGCCAGGGCGCGCTGGAACGGAGTGAGGTCATCGGTCATGGCGGTGTTCCTTTGGTGGTATATTGTCACGCGGGGGTGGGAGGAAGACAATCTTATTTGGGCGTGGGAGAAGATGTTGAGGTCGCGGTCGCGGTGGCGCCGGGGGTTTGCCAGATTCCGGTGATGGGGTGCGGTTCCGTTCGGAGGCGTTTTCTTGGACGCAGGAGATGGGTTTGGGTTCCATGGAAAGAGGAACAAAATTTCGGGGATATGGCCGAGGAATGGGGTGCGTGCTCGCTGGGGAACGTTTTGCCGGGCGTTACCACGCCGGTCGTGGCGGCTACTAGCGCCGCATGCCTATTGACATTATTGACACTTTTGATATTATGACACGCATGGTGAAAGTGGTTTTCACACCCGAGGCTGACCAACAGATGCAGCGGCTGCCGCGCGTGATCCGCTATCGTCTGCATGACGTGGTGGACCGCCTGGAGCGCTGGCCGGACACCTCCGGGGCCAAGCCGCTGCGGCACGGGCTCAAAGGCCATTACCGCATCCGCACCGGCGACTTTCGCGTGCTGTTCCGCGTGGTGGGCGCTGAGGTTTGGATCGTGCGCATCGAGCACCGCAAGGACGTTTACGAGGACGGATAAATGATGACCCTGCAAACCATATCCATCGCCAATGACGAACTGGTGGTCCTTTCCCGCAAGGACTTTGATCGTTTGATGGAAAAAGCCGGGACGCTTCCCGCGCGTCCGCGCGCCGACGCCCGCGGCAACGTGGACGCCCGTGCCGCCATTGACGTATCCATTGCGCGCGACCTGGTCAACGACCGCATCCGCCACGGCTGGACGCAGACCGAACTGGCCCGCCGCGCGGGTGTGCGTCTGGAGACGATCTGTCGGATTGAGTCGGGCAAGCACGCACCCCGGCAGGAAACCCTGCTAAAACTGGATCGTGTTTTGTCGGGCAAGTGACAATTTAGGCGGCCCCCCATCCACGAATCCCCACGACCGGCCGACGAGGGCGTCGGCACCACTTCCGGGTTAGAATCCCGCCATGACCGTCTCACCACATACTCCCCCCGCTCTCATCCGCCGTGAACACGCCGCATCAGTGCGGCAATACGCACTGCTGATCTTCCTCATCGTCCTCCTCGCCGCGCTCATGGTGTATCCGCTGCTGGCTTCGGCGGGGGCGGCGTTTATGGATCGGGGGCGGTTTACCACGGTGTGGTTCCGCAGCGCGCTGGGGAATCGGACGTTTCAGGGGCAGTTGGTCAACAGTTTGCTGCTGGCGGGGGTGGTGACGGTGTTGTGCAATTTGATCGCCTTTCCGCTGGCGCTGATCGGGCAGCATTTTGATTTCCGGTGGAAGTTGTTCTGGTCGTCGCTGGTGCTGGCGCCGATGATTCTGCCGCCGTTTGTGGGGGCGGTGGGGCTGCGGCGGCTGCTGGGGACGTTTGGGTCGCTGACGGTTTTTCTGCAGCATTTGGGGATTCTTTCGCCGCATGAGGGGATCAACTGGCTGACGGCGGGGGGGTTCTGGGCGTTGGCGGGGCTGATGGCGCTGGGGTTGTATCCCATTGCGTACCTGAACTTGCAGGCGTCGCTGGCGAATATTGATCCGGCGATGCTGGAGGCGGCGCGGAACCTCGGCGGGCGGCGGTGGGGGAATTTCTGGCGGATCACGCTGCCGCTGGCGCGGCCGGGGGTGTTCGCGGGCTCGACGCTGGTGTTCATCTGGGCGTTCACGGAGCTGGGGACGCCGCTGATGATTCAGTATCCGAATGTGGTGTCGCGGGCGATCTGGGATGATGCGGCGGGGTCAACGGAGGGGAAAAGCTCGGCGGGGTTTGCCAAGGTGATGATCGTGCTGGCGATCAGCGTGACGGCCTACGTGGTGGGGAAGATGACGCTGGGGCGCGGGGGGTACGCCATGACGAGCAAGGCGGCGGTGGGGGCGACGACGGTGCGGCTGGGGGGGTGGAAGGCGCTGCTGGCGTCGGTGCCGTTCGCCGGGGTGACGTTTTTGGCGTTGCTGCCGCATATTGGGGTGGTGCTATATAGTTTCACGGCGATTGCGATTGAGCCGGGGAGCGGGTGGGGGCGGGCCGGCGAATTTGGGTGGTATCGCACGGTGCTGCCGGATCGGTACACGCTGGAGGGATATCGGGCGGTTTTGGGGACGCCGGAGATATATACGTCGATATTGAATTCGATCAAGTACGCGGGGGTGGCGACTTTGATCAACATGGTGCTCGGGGTGGGGATTGCGTGGGTGCTGGTGCGGTGGCGGGTGCGGGGGCGGGTGGTGCTGGATTCGCTGGCGATGATGCCTTTGGCGGTGCCGGGGATTGTGATGGCGTTCGGGTTCATTGCGATCATCAACCAGTGGGGGCTGGGGGAGTGGTTCAAGAACGGGCCGTTCTGGGTGCTGGTGATCGCATATTCGGTGCGGCGGCTGCCGTATTTGGTGCGGAGCGCGGCGGGGGGGCTGGAGCAGACGTCGGTGACGTTGGAGGAGGCGGGGGCGAATTTGGGGGCGGGGCCGTGGCGGGTGCTGTGGAAGATCACGCTGCCGCTGATCGCGGCGAATTTGATCGCGGGGGGGCTGCTGACGTTTTCGTTTGCGATGATGGAGGTGAGCGATTCGCTGATTTTGGCGCAACTGCCGAAGTTCTATCCGATCACCAAGATGATCAACGTGCTGGGGAATGACCTGGGCGGGCCGGCGAACGTGCGGAACGCATGCGCGCTGGGGGTGCTGGCGATGGTGTTCATGACGGGAATGATCGTGGGGGCGCGGATGCTGATGGGGAAGAGGATGGGGGCGGTGTTTCGGGCATGAGGGGTGGAGAAAATGCCGTGCCTCGCATTCGGGGTAGTAATGACATAAAATAGTGGTCGACTCGATTGTTTGGAAACCACATGGCCCCAAGGACACAGGTGTACGTATGACCGTCCATGCCATTTACGAAAATGGGGTGTTCCGCCCGACACAGCATGTGAATCTGCCGGACAGAACGGCCGTGGAGTTTGATCCGAAAATCGTGCCGCCGGACGATGATGACGCCGCCCAGCGGCGAATCTACCAGTTGCTATCGCGCAGTTATGACACGGGTCAGACCGACACCGCCGCGCGCCATGACGAGCATCAGCCATGAAAACGGTTTTTCTGGACACGGTGGGATTGCTGGCGCTCTGGGAAAAGCGTGACCAATGGCACGACGATGCGCGCCGGGCGATGGACAATCTGAATTTGGAACTGGCCAAGCTTGTGACCACCGCGCTCATCTTGCATGAGTGCGGCAATGCCGCAGCCAGAAAGCCTTACCGTGCCGACGTTGAGCAACTCCGCAGGGACCTGTTGGCGGCGGGACGATTGATCGTCCCGCTGGCCCAGGACGAAGAGGAGGCCTGGCGTGAATACCGTCAAGGAACCGTGGGCGAGGCGGGCATTGTGGATCATGTGTCGTTTGTGGTGATGCGGAGACTGGGCATCACCGACGCCTTCACTAACGACCGGCACTTCAAAACGGCTGGATTCAACACGCTTTTCTAGGGGATGATCGTGGGGGAATAGCGCTGATGCCACCACGTTGTGCGGCTTTACTGAGGGCCAGGAATATTCACCTGGCAGCCCAAGGACCGCCGAAGATTTCAAATTTGGATCGGCTATTCTGTGACTTCGTCCTCATGCATGCCGATAATTCAAATACCCCCCCCGGAGATAGCATCTCCGGGCCGACGCCCCGCAAGGGGCGTTTCGCTTTTTGCGATTATGAGGCGCGGGGGAAGACTTGTCGAGGCGGTCGCGGCTCTGATCAGCGCCAATAGTAGTGCCAGCCGTAGGTGAGCGTGAGATCCTTGCCCGGGTCAAGCGTGGTTTTCCAGGTGATGCAGCCGATGCCGTTGTAGCGGGACCACCATTCGGGCCAACTGTACCAGCCCCACCAACTGGGTTGGGAACTGTCGGCGGCGGCGGGGAGGAAGGAGCGGTCTTCAAAGAGATTGAGCATTTCGAGCTTGCCGTCGTTGCCGGCCTTGTCGGCGGTGCCCAAAAGGTTGCGGCGAATCTCCAGATCGACCTTGGTGGCGCGGAGGTTGGCCAGGGTGATGGCGCCTTCGAGGTCGATGCGGGAGACGGGGCTGCCGTTCCAGGTTTCGGCACGGGGGTCGCGCTTCACTTCGCGGTCGGTTTTCTTGACGGTGATGTCGATGGCGGGGGTGAGGGTCAGGTCCATCTGGCCGCCCTTGGGGGTGTAGTGGGACATGGCCTGGGCGATGACCTTGCCGTCGCGGAGGACCAGGGCGGGGGCGGTGGTGATGGGGAAGTCGGAGGTATTGTTGAAGCGGAGGGTGTGCATGGCCTTGGGGGCGGAGTAAAGGCGGGCGAGCTCGGTCTGGCGGTTGGCGTCGAAGGCGCGCCAGACCTCGGGCGGGGGCGAGAAGGGCAGGTCGAGGATGTAGACATCCTTGTAGGCCAGCTTGAATTCGGAGATGGGGACGACCATGCGGTCGCCTTTTTTGAGCGTGATGTGGTTGACGGTGAAGATGTAAAGGTCTTCATTTTTCTTCGAGCCGGCGATTTCCGGGCCCAGGTCGCCGCCGCCGGCCCCGGCCTCCGCCCGGTCGGGGCTGATCTGTTGCGAAGCCACCTGCGTCATCATGCTGTTGGAGAAGCGATTGGACATTTCGTTGTTGCCGTTGCGGAAATAGGTGGATATCTGAGCCGTGGCCTGCTGGAGGCCGATGGGGTCCTGCAGGTCGGCGAAGGGGAAGGTGGGTACGCCGACGACCAGGTTCGTGGTGACATCGTTGAGGTCGTAGAGCTCGTTGATGAGGGTGGCCTGGAGCTGGAGGACGGCCGAGCCGCTGCCGTCGATGGTGATTTTGTAATAGGGAATCCAGCGGATGCCTTTTTGCAGGTACATCATGGAGATGTCGGCCTGGGGCTGGGGCTTGTTGTCGGGCCACTGGAGCTTGAGGGTGAGGAGGTGGCGGAGTTCCTCATTGCCGACGGCGGCCTTGGGGGGATTTTTAAAAGTGAGGTTCTGGATGCGTTCGATGGTGATGGCCTTGGTGCCGGTGGAGGTTTTAAGCAGGACGAGGTCGCCTTTTTGGGGCAGCTTGGGGGCGGAATTGGGCGGGCTGGTGGCTTCCAGTTCGTCCACGCTGCGCTGGGGGAGGCTGAGGATGGTGGCGGCATATTCAGCGCCGGTGACGTTGGCGGCGTCGGGGAGTTCCTTGATGATGACCTCCGCGCCGGGATTGGCCTCGAGGAGTTCGCGGATGGAGAGCGCGGTGCGGTCCACCATGACGCGGCGCTGGCTGGCGGTGACGGCGTTGAGTTTCACCTTGGGGTCGGCGGAGGCGGGCCAGAAGGTGCCCATGACGGGGGAGGGGAGGTAGTCGAGCAGGACGTTGCCGGCGACGGTGGGCATCTTGCCGGAGTGGAGGACGAAGGCGTGGCCGTCCTTGAAGACGGTGACTTCGGTGATGGGCATTTTGGCCAGGGAGCCCAGGGGGGGTGCGTCGGCAAAGAGAGGGGGGGAGAGGAGACAAAGGACGGCGGTGAGGTAGATGGGGTGGAAATGGCGCATGGCAGACCCTCAATAAGATGGATAGAAGAGGGTTGGACGCATGAGGAGGGGGG
>CAIPTQ010000220.1 GCA_903868035.1 uncultured Phycisphaerales bacterium | reverse complement strand
GATGTCCTTATCGGCGGCGACTTTTTCAAACAGGCCGTCGAAGAGGGTGACGATGTTGACGACGGCGAGCTTGGTGGGGGGCGGGTTGGCGGCGGCGGGGGCGGGTTGGGCGCGGGACAGGGAGATGAGGCCGAGGATGAGGGCGGCGGCGAGGGCGGCCGCGAGTGCCGAGGTGGGGACGAGCTTCATGATAATCTCCAAAGCAAAGGACGTAGGGATGCCGGAAGGGGGGGAGTATAACCCGGGGGAGGGGGGTGCGCACAGGGGGGGAATGACCAATGACCAATCAAATTATAATGTGGCAATGTTTGAATGACAAGGCGGCCAGCGCCTTGAGGATCATTTCGGTGGCGTCACCGAAATGGCCGCCATCGGCAGCGGTGCCAGGCGAGTCAGGGATTCCGCCTCGGCCCCAACCGCAAATCCATTTTCACCACTTGACGCGCCTTCAAACCTACCGTATACCTAACGAGATTAGCTCGTGAGGAATCCCCCATGCCCACCCTCGACTTCAAAGGCAAATCGGTCATCGAGACCTACCACCACACCGTCCCCCACCACACCTTGGAATTCGACCCCAAGCTCTCCCTCCTCCCCAAGGGCCAAAAACCATCCCTCTCCGGCAACCTCATCATCGAAGGCGACAACCTTCTGGCACTCAAGGCACTTCTCCCCTCCCATGCCGGCAAGATTAAATGCGTCTACATCGACCCGCCCTACAACACCGGCAACGAAAGTTGGGTCTACAACGACAACCTCACCCAGCCCCAGTTCAAGGAATGGATCGGCCAAACCGTCGGCAAGGAAGGCGAAGACGCCACCCGCCACGACAAGTGGTGCTGCATGATGTTCCCGCGATTGCAGTTGCTGCGGGAACTGCTCCGCGACGACGGTAGCATCTGGATCTCAATTGATGACAACGAAGTTCATAACTTGCGCCAAATCTGCGAGGAAGTGTTCGGCGGCGACTGTTTCGCCGCGCAAATCGCCGTACTGAATAACCGCAAAGGGCGCGGCTTGCGAGATGGATTTGCGCAAAGCCACGACTATTTGTTGGTGTACAACAAGAAGCCAAATGGGACACTCTTCGAGACATTGAAAACGCCGAAACAGATTGCGAACGAATATCCGTTAAAGGACGAGGATGGGCCATATCGATTACTGGAGCTGAGAAATACACATCGCGAGTTCGGTCGCCACAATCGTCCCAATCTTTGTTATCCGCTTTATATTTTACCATCTGATGGCAGCGTCTCCGTCCAACACGAGCCGGGAAGGAAGAAGATCGAACCCAATTGGGAAGACGGCTTCAACGGTTGTTGGAGTTGGAACGCAGCGAAAGTTAAGAAGAATGCTACTCAGCTACACGCCAGAGAGGTAGATGGACGCTGGAAGGTCTTCCGTAAATCTCGCCCTACGCCAAGGAAGCCAAAGACTGCTTGGTTCAAGAAGGGCTTCCTAACTGAGAAGGGTCAGAAGCTCTTGACGGAAATATTTGGCAAGCGAGTCTTCCACGCTCCAAAGCCTTTGGACTTACTTATGGAAGTTCTACGTTTTTCATCGAAAAATGGAGATACAGTTTTGGATGCTTGCGCTGGGTCAGGCACGACGGGCCATGCGGCCCTGGCACTGAATGCGCCTGGGGATGAACTTCGCTCCTTTATATTGCTTCAGCAGCCTTATGACAGCAAGGCCGATGAAGAAGCGAAATTCAATATTTGTCGGGAAGTCACCTCTCCACGGATCCAAAAGGTCGTAGAGGGATATGAAACACCCTCGGGTACAAAGGTTTCGGGGCTTACTGGTTCCTTCACCTACGCCCACGTCGGCCCCGCCCTCTTCAACGAATACCGCCACCTCGGCGACAAACTCCCGCCCTTCAAGGAAATCGCCAAATACGTCTTCTACACCGAAACCTCGCGCGAATGTGACCTTACCAAAATCAACGAAGCCACCGGCTTCATCGGCGCCACCGACGCCGCCGGCGGCACATCCTATTACCTCTTCTACACCCCCAACGGCAAGGAAGACCGCGAACTCTCCCTCGACACCCTCGCCCAACTCGCCAAGAAAGACCAAAACCGCACCTGGGTCATCTACTGCGAACGCATCTGGCTCCACGCCGACCAACTCCGCAAATTCGAACGCCTCCACAACCACCGCGTCCGCCCCATGCTCGTGCCGTTCAACCTAAAATAGACGTAGCCCACGGCTTGTCGGGAACAGCCTGTACATACAGGAGTATCCATGGAACAGAACACCATCATTCAATTGCATTCCAGTTTCGAGGCGATGGTTCAAAAGCGCGCCGATACTGGAACGGAATTCTGGCTCGCCAGAGACCTCCAGATGCTACTGGGATATGCGCAATGGCGAAGTTTTGAAACCGTCATTCAAAGAGCAATCACGGCCTGTGAGAGCTCGGGTCATGACCCGGGCGACCATTTTGCGCGCATCAGCAAAATGGTTGGCGTGGGCTCCGGTGCCCAGCGGGAAATCGACGACATTGCCCTCACCCGCTACGCCTGCTACCTGATCGCCCAGAACGGCGACCCCGGCAAGGAGCAGATCGCCTTCGCGCAAACCTATTTTGCGGTTCAGACGCGCAAACAGGAAATCATCCAAAAGCGACTTGCCGAGGCCGAGCGCGTCAGTGCCCGCAAGAAACTGACCCGCTCCGAAAAAGAGCTTTCCGGCATCATCTTCGAACGTCTCCACAGTAACGAGAGTTTCGCACGCATCCGCAGCAAGGGCGACCAAGCCCTCTTTGGAGGCCGCACCACGCAGGACATGAAGAACAAGCTGAAGGTTCCGGAAGGCCGGCCGTTGGCCGACTTCCTGCCCACCATCACCATCAAGGCCAAGGACTTCGCCAACGAAATCACCAATTTCAACACCAAGACCAACGCCCTGAACACGGAAAGCGGCATTTCCCAGGAACATGTCAAAAACAATCAGGAGGTCCGCGGACTTCTGGTCAGCCGCGGCATTGTCCCCGAGTCCCTCCCGCCGGCCGAAGACTGCAAAAAAGTCGAACGACGCCTTGAGGCGGAGAAGAAACTCCTGCCGCGCCAAAAAAACAGCCTCGGTCCGGGAGCAGACCAGCCCGAATTGCCTCCCGGCGAAGCGACACGCACCCCTTGACACGTCTGCTATACTCGTCCTACCGTATACCTAACGCATCCGCACAGGGACGCCCATGGACCTCAAGAACTACCAGCGCCGCGTCATCCAGGAGGCCGAGTCCTACCTCGAAACCGTCGCCGCCGAGCGCGCCAAGGGCAACGCCAAGCACGCCTCCCTCGACGCCTGGAACGCCCTGCGCATCCTTGGCCGCTACACCGAACACACCAACGGCCTCGGCGAGGACGCCCCCCACTTCGGCATTAAAGTCCCCACCGGCGGCGGCAAGACCCTCCTGGCCACCCAAATCCTCGGCTCGATCTACCGCACCATCCTCAAGGACCGCAACGGTGCTGGACTCGTCCTCTGGGTCGTCCCCTCCTCCCAAATCTACCGCGACACCCTTCGCCGCCTCCGCGACCGCAACGATTTCTACCGCCTCATGCTCGAGCATGCCGTCTCCCGTCGGATTGAAATATGGGAAAAGCACGAACTCGCCCGCCTCTCGCCCGTGCGCCTGCGCGACTGCCTCAATATTTTCGTCGTCCAGTTGGCCTCCACCAACCGCGAGACTGCCGAACAACTCAAGTTCTTCAAGGACTCCGGCGGCAACATCACCCAGCACTTCCCGCCCGAGAGCGATCCGGACGCCCACCGCGAACTCAAACAGAGATTCCCCAATCTCGACATGATTGAGGACGATGCCGCTACGGGCCGCCATCTCTGCAAGACTTCCGTCGGCAACCTCGTCCGGCTCTGCAAACCGCCGGTGATACTTGATGAGGGCCACAAGGCCACCAGCGCACTGGCGCGCCAGACGCTGGAGGATTTCAACGCCTCCGTCATCGTCGAACTCTCGGCCACACCGCAGAAGGGTGCCAACATCGTCTCGCGCGTCACCGGTCAGGAACTTCTTGATGAAGAGATGATCAAGCTGCCGCTGAACATCGCCACATCCGGCCAGAAGGCGTGGAAGGATGTGCTCACGCAGGCCAAGGGCAAGCGCGAGGAACTCGCCGCCATGGCCGCCGAGTCCGCAGACAAACTAAAATTGCCACAAACCATCCGCCCCATCGTGCTTGTACAGGTAGAGCGCACCGGTAAAGACCAGCGCGGCCCGACCCTCGTCCATAGCCTGGACGTCAAGGAATACCTGATTGATCGCCTGGGCATTCCCGAAAAGGCCATCGCCATCAAGTCCTCAGACACGGATGACATTGAAGACATCGACCTGCTTGCCGAAGGCTGTCCTATTGAATGGATCATCACCAAATCGGCCTTGCAGGAAGGGTGGGACTGCCCCTATGCCTACATTCTCGTGTCGCTTCACAACGCAGGATCAGGTCAGGCGATGACGCAGATCATCGGGCGCATTCTGCGCCAGCCGAATCAGCAGCGCTTGCCCGACCCGTTCAGCGACTTGAATGAGAGTTATGTCTACTGCCTGCACAAACGCGCCGGCGAGATTTCGCGCGAGGTCAAGACGGCGCTGGAAAAGGAAGGCTACGAAGGCGGCATGGCATCGCTGATCGTGGATGCTTCCGGCGGGAATGCCAAGACGCAGCGCATCGTCCGCATGCGCCAGGAGTTTGCCGATCTGTATCGGAGGCCCTTTGAGGGCAAAATTTATCTGCCGCACTTCTGCGTGAAGAACGATGACGGATATGAAGCCCTCGATTACTTCCGCCATCTCATCAGCCAGGTGGATGTGGACAAGTTCCCCTTCGACAGGATTAATTGGCCGCTAGCCGACGCCTTGGCGCAGGCGAAGGACCGGTTTTTCCGCATCACGCTGGGGCAGGTCATGTCCCGGCAGGAGGAATTCGATGCCGAAGCCGGCGAGACGGATGCGCAGATTCGGGCGTGGATCGTGGCCAGTCTGGGCTATGACTTCTTGAGCCACAAGCAGTTGGGCCGGATCGTGGCCAATGTCTATCAACGTCTTATCCAAAGCCACTTACCTGATATGGTTGAAAACCGGTTGGCCTTGGTGAAATTCGTGGTGCGCGACCACATCCGCACCTTCATTCAGGAACAAATCGACCTGCAAACGGAGGCGGCCTTCAAGAAACTCTTTGCCGCCAAGCGGCTTCAGTTTTACCTGGAATGCGCCCAGTGCCGATTCGAGATTCCGTCGGAATTCACGCTGCGCGCGACTGGCGCGCTCACGCCGCTGGCGCATGATGATGGTCGGCCCGTTGAGAAATCGCTGTTTGACTTTGCCTCCGAGGAAAAGGCCAACCAGTACGAGCGTGCGGTGGCACTTGTGCTGGATCGGCATGAGAAGGTACTCTGGTGGTATCGTAACATCGTCGGCAAAGAGCACTTCGCCATCCAGGGCTACCGCAAGAACCAGATACACCCCGACTTTGTGGTCCAGAGCGGGACTATCCAGCGCCCCCTGCACCAGGTTCTCGTCATCGAGTCCAAGGGCAAGCATCTCGAGAAAAGCCCCGACACAATGTACAAGCGCGACGTGGCTGGCTACTTCGAAAAAGTCGGCAAGCGCGTCTCGTGGCAGCAACTCGGCGAGGACTTTCAGGACCACATGTTCCGCTTCCAAATTCTCGACGAAGCCCAGGAATATGGCCGCGACTGGAAAGATGAACTCCGCGCCATCCTATCCATCGAAGAATGATTGATATTGTCCGCTCATGCCTGGTTTTGGTGCGGAGGCCGCGAGTTTGAGGAGATGCCATGCCAGACGTTGTCGTGGATTTGGGAAGAGCGGGCGGCAGCTTACCCGCGGAGCCGGCGCGGCCGGTGGAGCCGGCGCCGCGGTATTATGCGATGGATTGCGTGCGTGCGACGGCGATGTTTCTGGGGGTGTTCTATCATTTGCAATTCATGACGGGCGGCGGCGGGGGATTCGGGGGATTTGGGGCGGGGGGCGGGGTGAATCCGAAGGGGGCGATTGACGACTGGCTGCACAGTTTTCGGATGCCGCTGTTTTTTTTAATTTCGGGTTTTTTTGCCAACATGATGTTGGCGAAGTATGGGATATGGCGGTATTTGGGGCGGCGGTGGTGGCGGATCGGCGCGCCGCTGGCGGTGGCGTTTGTGGTGCTGGGGGGGTTGCGGACGTATTTTCCTTCGGTGGTATCGTCGATGTTCGGCGGGGCGGCGATGCAGGCGCCGGCAGTGCCGGGGGGTACGGGCGGGGCGGGCGGTTTTGGGGGTGCGGGGCAATTCGGGGCACCCGTGCAGCCCGGCGTGCGGGGAGGCGCGGGGCCGACTACTCCGGGCGGTGCGGGGCAATTCGGTGGCGGGGGAGCGAACCCATATGGTGGCGGGGGAGCGAACCCATATGGCGGTGGGGGAGCGAATCCATACGGTGGCGGGGGCGCGAATCCATACGGTGGTGGGGGAGCGAATCCATACGGTGGCGGTGGAGCGAATCCATACGGCGGTGGGGGCGCGAATCCGTTCGGCATGCCTGGGGCACCGAGCACGCCCAACCGGACATGGGCGAACGCGATGTTCAATAAGCTTAATGCGGCGCAGGACTGGTTTTTCGCCAAGGCACCGTGGGCGGGGAGTGTGCTGGCGGCGGTGGGGGGGCGCCGGGGGCGGCTGGACGCGGGGAATTTTTTGCTGGAGCATTTGTGGTTTCTGTGGTATTTGCTGGTATTTGTGACGGTGGCGCCGATCGTGACGATGCCGCTGGGGTGGCTGCTGAAGCGGCCCGCGGTGCATATCGATCGGGTGGGGGGGTGGCGGCGGCGGTTCAATCTGGGGGCGCTGGTGCTGGGGTTGGCGGCGTTGCCGGCGTTGCTACACGCGCGCGGCACGGCGTGGTCGCTGACGAATCCGGGGGGATTCATGGCGACGTTTCCGGACTGTCTGGGGCAGTATTTCACCGACCTGCCGTTCTACTTTATTTATTTTCTCGGTGGGTGGTGGTTTTTCCGGCTGCGCGGGGATTT
>CAIPTQ010000219.1 GCA_903868035.1 uncultured Phycisphaerales bacterium | reverse complement strand
CGCCCGCATCCCTCACCCCCGCCCAAACCCTCCACGCCGCACTGGTCGCCCACCATTTGTACAAAGGCGATGCCGATCATGGCATCTGGCTCCGTCTGCGCGACGCCCAGAATCCCGCCAGGATCATTCAGGCCGCCGCACAACTCCGCGTCCGCAAGGCGCCCAAGCCGCTGGCCGAACAATCCTCGGACGCCACGAGCGGACCAGAATCAGAGCCGCGACCGTTAGGGAGCGACCGGTCGGTTTCGTTTTCAAGCTGAAGGAATATTCCGTTCCCGCATCACCCAGGCAGTGGCACGCCACCAGCGCCCGTACCCGGACGGGGCGTCGCCGGCCGCGTGGTCGCCGGACGGGTGGTCGTCACCGGCCGCGGTGCCGGTGCCGCGCCCGAGGATACCACGATGCCCACGGGCACGGTGGTCGGACGGATATAGATGTCCACGCGGCGGTTCTTCACATTACCCGTACGATTCGGCGCGTTTTCCTCCACGGGGCGCTGGTCGCCCCAGCCGCTGGCCATGCCCCGATCCTGTTTGACGCCATCGCTGCGCAGCTCGCTGAGCACCGACCAGGCCCGATTCGTCGAAAGCGTCCAGTTGTCCGGATTCCGCTGCGAGAGCGGCCCGCCCTGCGTGATGGGGATGTCATCAGTATGCCCGTCCACCTGAATCTCATTGCGTTCGATTCTCGGATCGTTCAAAATCTGCGCCAACCGTGCCAGGGCGCGTTTCGCCTCCGGACTCACTTCCGTGGAACCTTTGGCAAAGGTAAAATCGGATTTCATCCGAATCATGCCCAACCGTTCATCGAATTCCATGTCATTTGGAAACATCGCCACCAAGTCCCGCAGAAGGGTGTTGATCCCCACCGGCAGCACCGGCGTGGAACCAACCTGCGTCAGCAGGTCATTGTATTTCTTCTGCAATTCCGCAAACTTCGCCCGCAAGTCGTCGAGCGCGCCCAGGCCTCCGTTGCTTTTGGCCAGCGCGTCGTTGAGCATCGCGATCCTATCATTGAGTTTGCCAATCTCCTTCCGCATGACCGCCAAATCATTGTCGGCAGTCGCCAACTTCACCTGCGACTCGTCAAAAGCCGTTAGCAAACGCTTGTGCTCGTCCGCTGAGACGCACCCGCCCAGGCCGGCAAGAAAGACCAGGCCGCACACCAGGGCAACTCCCCTAAGTAGCGTGGCCATAGAGAGATAGGAACCAACAGGACGGGGAGATGTCATGACCTTTACTCCAAGTATGCCGGATAAGGCGGAAAAACGCGCTTTTAACCTACGCGAATCCCATCATTATCGGCCACGGGGTTTCCAAGGGGTGAACTTTTGCACAATTGGGGGAGACTGTCAACCAATCGACCGACTGGTTTTGCGGTTTTTCGGACCATTTTCCTGCACTGGTATGCGACTTGACGTGCCCCCCAGCTTGATCTTTCCTGATGTCAACTTCCAACAAAATCCGTCCACTTTCCGTCGACTTCTGTCAACTTATGTCAACTTAGTGTCGACTTTTGTCCACTTTTGTCCACTTTTTTGCGCCCCAAAAACTCATTTCACCCAATAACCACCATGGTTTTCACGCATTATTCGCAAAACAGATTGCACGGTTTATTTCCGCGCACAACGCTTGATTTTGCCCCTTTTTACTGCGTATTCGTCAACGGCATCATCTCCAACCCCGCAATCACCTCCCCCATCCCCTGCGGTCGCTCCCCCGGCAACATCCGCACGCACCGCATCACCAAATCCGACCACCCCGCCGGCACCTCCGGGCGCAGCTCCCGCGGCGAGGCATAGTCCTGCCGCGCCAGCACCGCCGCATCCTGCCCTTCCAGCATCACCGCCGTCGGCACGTACTTGCCCGTCAGCAGCCAGTACATCGTCGCCCCCAGACTGAACACATCTGTCCGCGGCGACACCGCCTGCCGCCGCACCTGCTCGATGGCGATGTAGTCCGGCGTGCCCTGAATCCGCTCCTTGGCCACCCCCACCTTGCAGGCCTGACCAAAGTCAATCACGCGAGCCTGGCCATCCGCCGTGCGCATGATGTTCCCCGGCTTGACATCGCAATGCACATACCCCAGCCCATGGAGCACATGCAGCGCCCGCGCCGTCTGGATCATGCATTCCAACAAGTCCGCCAGCCCCAGCGACCCTGCCGTCAGCACCTCCCCATCGATGAAGTCCATCATCAGCGCCGCCTCGGCAATCTTGAACCCCCACCCGCGCTTCAGCCGCAGCAGCGTGCAGCGCCGCAGCGCCGGATGCCCGAACCGCCGGCTCACGGCATACTCGTTGCTCAGTTGATCCACGAAACGGTCGTCGTCCGCCGCCTGCCGCACCACCTGCTTGAGGGCGAAGACCTGTCGGCGACCCGGCTGGCAAACCTGATAAACAAGGCTGCCGGCGCCGTAGCCCAGGCGGCGGATCACGTTGTAGCCAAAAAGTTTCTCCGGCAAGGCCCCACCCATGAGAGCCTGCACGGTATTGGATCCCACCACAGCCTCAGCCATACGCGCCGCCTTTGCCAACAGCACCATTCGCCCCACGCCGCCAGCCCGGTCGTCCGATAATCCGGACGCTCCGAACATGCTCGGTCAATCGCGGCGCAGGGAAATTTCCGAGGACCGAATGGACGTATGTATCGGGCGGCCTCTCATGTTGGCATCATAATTCTCCCCGCCTACGCCCCATGCCCCGAATACTGCCGCAGCCCCCGTTTCCACAACCACGCCCCCAGCAGCGCCTGCCCCGCAAACCACAGTGCCATCACGGCCAAGCCCTGGAAAATCTCCGGATTGGGCCACTCCAGTTGCCGCGTGAGGATGCGGGCCGGGAAGTCCACGCAATACGGGAACGGTGTCAGATACAGCGCCTGCCGCACGCCCGCCGGCATGTCCCCCAGCGGAATCACCAGCCCGGATAAAAACATGTACGGCAGCCACGTCAATTGGTCGATCGCGCTGGCCCGCTCGAACCAGAAGGTGCAGGTGCAAAAACAAAACTGCATGGCGAACCGCAGCGCGAACGCCGCGTAGATCACCGTGATGCCCAGGATGATCGACGCCGGCGAAGGCCTCCACAAGGCCGCCGGATACAGCACGAAAAACAGGCCCAGCATCACCAGGAAAAACGGGAACCGCGCCATCTGCTCGCCCAGATGCCCCGACACGTAGTGCCACAGCACATTCATCGGCCGCAGCAGCATCGGCGAGAGCCGCCCCTCGTTCACGTGCCATTCAAACTCGTAGATCATCCACACCGCCGTGAACTGCCGCACGATGAACACCGCGACAAAATACCGCGCGTAATCAATCGGCTTCTGCGCCAGCGCCGACCCCGGTGCCGCCGCCGCGTTCATCCAGACCGACATCATGATGAACGGCAGCACGTGCGCCAGCACCCATAGATAAATCTCCGACCGGTACGCCAGCATCAGCGCATGTTGGACGGAAACGAGAATGCGCAGTTTCTTGAACATGGTAGTAGGGTATAGGGTTTAGGGTTCAGGGTATAGGAGGATGCGCCGACATGCGTTACACATACGGCCGCAGTTCCGACAGCCTCTTCTCGATGGCGTCCAGCGGCATGATCTGGTAACGCTCGGGCAAAAACTGGTTGTCCGTGCATTCCTTCACCGCCACCAGGTCCATGTATTCCAGCTTCCGCGTGTTGGGATTGGGGCGGACGTCCTTGAGCGCGGCGGCCAGCAGGTCGCGCAGCGAGGGTTTTGGGTCCGTCAACTCGTATTGGCGCAGCACGCGGACCAGCATCGCCTCGATTTCGTTGCCCGCCAAAGCCAGCCCCGCGGGCATGTCGGGAATCTCGTCGGCCTTGAGGGGGAACTTGAATTTCCCCGCCACACTGGTGAACAGCCCCTTCATCTCCTCGTTGGTCTGCGGCGGGAAGAGCGGAAAGTGTACGTCCAGCCGCCCCGGCCGCTTCAAATCCACCTCCACTAAATCCGGCCGGCTCGTCGCGAACACCCAGATGATCTTCCCCCGGTTCCGCGTGTCCGACATCTCCTTGGCCAGCATCGCGTACACCCGCCCGCTCAGCCCCGAATCATCCGCCCCCGAATCCCGCTTCCCCGTGATCTGATCCGCCTCATCGACGAACACCACCACCTGCCCCAGCGCCCGCAGAATCGTGAAGATCTTCTCCAGGTTCGATTCCGTCGCCCCCACCCACTTGTCCCGGAAATTCTTGAACACCACGCACGGCACCCCCAGCTCCCCCGCCCAGCAATTCACCATGAACGTCTTACCCGTCCCGATCCGCCCGGCTATCAAATACCCCATCGGCAGCGAATTGATCGCCCCCTTCTTGAGCAACTGCGCATCCTGCCGCAGCCACGTCTTAATGGTGTCGGAGCCGGCCAAGTTATCCAGCGTGAAGGGCGACTCGATGAACTCCAGCAGCCCGTTGGTCTCGCGCTCGATGGCGTCCTTCTTCATCCGCGTCAGCCAGGCCGAGGTGATCATCCGGTCGTTGTTCAGCGCCTGGCCGATCACCGTCCGCGCCCCCACCCGCGACAAACCCGTCAGCCGCCGCGCCAGCATGTCCAGCGGCACCTCGCATTTTTTGGCCAAATCCGGGAAGGTGGTCTGCTGGAGGAGCTGCACATAATCCAGCATGTCCTTCTCGTCGGGCAGCGGAATCTTGAGCTTCGCCGGGTGGGGATTGTTGATGACCTCATCGTTTAGGTCATTGAGTTGCTCGGTGAGGAGGACGGTGATGATGTTGGATTGCAGGATGGCCGGGTCGTTGGCCCAGGTGAGCGTCTTAACGATATTGGCGGCAAAATCGCTGCCGAGTTGCAACGCGTTGCCCGCCGGCACCACAAACTGGGCGAAGTCGATGATGACGGCGATTTTCTCAGGGCATTTGGTGCCATTGCCGGTCTTCATCTCCTTGTGGAGGGCCCGGAGGTTGAGCGTGCGCAACAGGTAGCGGTCAATCAGCTCCAGCGCCATCGCCGGCTCGCGGGAGCGGACGATCATGGGCTTGTCAGCCTCGGAGAGGGTCTCCATCCAGTCGCAGAAGTCGTCGGTGCCCTTGGCGCAACGGATGCCCTTGCCGCGGTCGTAGTGGATGACCACGTCATACTGGGCGAACATGACCTCCTCGAGGAAGGTTTTCAAGGGGACAAGTTTTTGGCCCGCCGCAATGCCCCCGGGGCCGCCGCTGGCGATGCGCGCCGGGACCATGTCGAAGACGTTGCCATGGAGGATGAACTGGGCGACGGAGCCGGAGCGGAAGAGGTCGCGCATCTCCTGGGCCCAGGCGGGGACGGCGCCGGGGACCGGCGGCGTGGGGGGGGCGGGTGGGGTGCGTGGGGAGGTGGATGAATCCGCCATGGGCTTCTCCGTTTTAGGGACAAGATACCGACGGGGGAAATTGTGCGGCTACGGCGGCATTTAAGCAAATATTGGCGTTTCGGGCGTTGGGCGTTCGCGTTTCGGTCTTGACATCGGGGGGTGACTGCTTATGATCGCTTTAGTGTTATTTTTCAGGGGTCAGACGATGTCGGCGTTGCTTCATGTGCTCGCACAACTTACAACTATGCCCCAGGATGGCAGGCCATACAACCTCGATGTGGGCACCTCGGGCATGACCTGGATCATCGCCGGCGTGCTGGCGGGGGGCATTCTGCTGATCACCTTCAAAACCTCCAAACGCAACCACCTGGATCGGGATTAATCCTTTCCAGCAAACCTTGTCGATCCACTAACAACGGCTTGCCCGGACTGTCTACCGGGAGGTCTGTTCCATAACTCTCTTCCGGAGGTTCCCATGACACGATGGCTTATAGTGGCGGGTTTGGTTGTTCTTAACGGCATGCTGGGCGTGGGCGTATACCAGCGCCTGGCGGAAAAGTCCGCCACCGCCCAGGCGGTCGGCAGCGGGCCGCACCCCGACTTTGTCGTGGTGGCGGGCGTCAACAACAGCCAGGTGGTCGTCTACACGCTGGACGCCCTCATGGGCACGTTGTCGGCCAACCGCATCGACCCGATCAACGGCGCGTTCATGCCGCCCATACTGCATAATGTCGCCGCGGACTTCAAACGCGTGCAGTAACCCCCCCGTCTGTTGCGTCAGAATATTTTTTTACCATTATTTCGCACCTCCGGGTGCGGGAGATTCATATGAAAAAGTCCGCTTCCGTGTGGATGGCCGTGCTGACCCTGACCGCCGTAATACTGGGCGCGATTCTTTTGTCCAACAATACGCGCCAGGCCCAGGCCGCCATGCTTAATGCCCAATCCAATGTGACCATGATGACCTGCGGCATCACCAGCGGCGCTGATGAAGTAGTCGTGATCACGGATAAGGCGGCCATGAAGACGATCGTTTATATGCTCAAAGGCAATGACTTGGTGATGATCGCCGGCAGGAATCTTGCCAAATAGGCCGGCGGCGACCGGAGTTCGATGGTGTCACGCATGCCGGCATCCGGCGGCGTGGAATTCCTCCGCGTGGTGACGCGGAGGCGGCGCGATTTCCAGGAAACGCATGCCCAGTTTGGCCAGCAGGGCGTGGTCGCGACCTGCGCCGTTGTTCTTCTGCGTCAGCAATATTTCCCCCGCGAAAATTGAATTGGCCCCCGCCAGAAAGCACAGCGCCTGCGCCTCGTCGGTCAGCTCCACCCGGCCTGCCGACAGGCGGACAAATGACCGCGGCATGAGGATGCGCGTGGTGGCGATGGTGCGCACGAAGTCAATCGGATCGACGGCCGGCTGCCGGGCCAGGGGTGTGCCCTCGACGCGCTGCAGGGCGTTGATGGGGACGGATTCGGGATGGGGGTTTTGCCGGGCCAGTTGCAGGAGCAGGCCCAGGCGATCGTCCAGCGACTCGCCCATGCCGATGATGCCGCCGCAACAGACGGTGATGCCGGCGGCGCGGACGCGCTGGAGGGTGTCGAGGCGATCCTGATAGGTGCGGGTGGAGATGATGTGGCCGTAGAACTCCGGCGCGGTGTCCAGGTTGTGGTTGTAGGCGTGGCAGCCGGCTTCCTTGAGGCGGCGGGCCTGGGAATCGGTGAGCATTCCCAGCGTGCAGCAGACTTCCAGCCCCAGGGCGTGGACGCCGCGGACGAGTTCGAGGACGGCATCGAATTCCGCGCCATCTTTCACCTCGCGCCAGGCGGCGCCCATGCAGAAGCGGGTGGAGCCTTCGGCGAGCGCTTGGCGGGCTTTTTGGAGGACGAAGTCGAGGGGGAGGACGGTGTGGGTTTCGGTGCCGGTGTCGTAGTGGGCCGATTGGGGGCAGTACGAGCAGTCTTCCGGGCAGCCGCCGGTTTTGATGGAGAGGAGGGAGGAACGCTGGATTTCGCGGGGGTCAAAATGCTGGCGATGGACGGTTTGGGCCGCAAAGAGCAGGTCGGGGAAGGGCTGGGAGTAGAGGTCGCGGATTTCGGGGAGGGTCCAGTCGTATCGGAGCATGAGGGCCTTTCAATAAGCGGGGTGATTATCGCGAAATGGGGCGGGGCGAGTCAAACGCAACCGCAAACGTTATACTGCGCCCACCACACGGATTGGAGAACACCACATGCCGCGGCAACGCCTCTTGCATCCCAGATTGTTAGCACTCCTGCTCCCCCTGGCCCTCCCCGCCTGCGCCCACCACGCCATCGTCACCTACCCCGCCACCCCCGACGGTAAGAATCTCCGCCTCGTGTACACCGCGCCGCACCTGAAGGATGTTGGCGACGCCATTTCCGCACTCCAACAAATGCGGGATTCCGCCACGCGCGACGCCCTCAAACCCGCCATGCTCGCCATCATCGCCCAGGATGACTCCCTCAACGCCCTCACCATCGCCTTGATCCTCTCCGAATGGGATCCCCACCTCGCCGCCACCGCCCCCGAATTCCATCACCTCATCCCCGCCCTTGCCCGCGGCCTGCGTAACGGCAACGATGAGCAGTTTGACAATTACCCCACCCGCATAAATGCCGTCGGCGCCACCTTCCTCCTGGCCCGCATGAGCCGCGACGCTGCCTGGCCCATACGCAAGGACATGTACTACGCCTTTGACGCCCCCGTCAAATCCCCGATCAAAGGCGAATCCGCCGACTGCTGGACCCGTTACATCCTGGTGCAGATGCTCCCCTGCTTCGGCGAGGATGCCGTCCCCGCGCTTATTTGCGGCGTGGACCATCACGACGCGTGGGTGCGCCAATGCGCCTTTGAGGCCTTGAGCATGACCCAGCCGATACCCTACGCCGAAGGGTGGCAAATCCCCGCCGACCAACTCGCGGCCAAGTCCCCCTCCGCCCGCGCCGCCCTGCCCAAGCTCGCCACGTATTTATGGGATGCCGACGCCAAGGTCCGGTCCAAAGCCGCCGCAGCCGTGGGCGCTGTCGCCACCCTCGAAACCCTCACGCCGCAGGTTCATGACCGGCTCCTCGAGCTGTTCAAGGAGGCCGATCCCTACGGCGGCGTTCGCAGCGCCATTGTCTCCCTCCACCCGGTCTACATGCCGTTTCTCCTCAAAACGATCACCACGCTCGACGCCCCCCACCGCCTCGCCGCCGCCGAAGTGTTGGTGCGCGTGGGCCGTCCCGCAGTGCCCGAACTCATCGCCGCCCTGGCGGACGATACGTACTATGCCGCGCCAGGCAACGATTATCGCGATTCGATCCACGGCATCCTCAACCAAATCGGCCCCGCCGCCATCCCCGACCTCAATCAGGCGGCCGCGAGCGCCGCCAACCCGCTGATTCGTGAGCGTGCCGGACTTTGCCTCAATGAAAACATAAGCAACGCCCGCAAAACCATAGACAACATGATTCCCGAGTTGAACAATCCCAACGCGGGCAACCGTCTGGACAGCATTCGGCGGCTGCTCCCGTATGCCCCCTATGCCGCCAACGCCCTGCCCGCGCTCCAGCGTCTGGCCGTGGATGACCCCGACCGCCAGGTGCGCGCCGCCGCCGCGGCCGCAATCGAGAAGATCGGCAACGATAAATAGTATAAATGGCATGCGGCGGCGTCCGCGTTACAATCCCCGCATGTTGAATCCCGCGGAAAGTTTCGCCCGGCGCATTGTGGAGCGCCTGCAACAGGCCGGGCACACGGCCTATTTTGCCGGCGGCTGCGTGCGCGACCGGCTCATGGGCCGCCCGCCCAAGGACTACGATGTCGCGACCTCCGCCACTCCCCAGCAGGTTCTGGCGCAGTTCCCCCGGGGCCAGCAGGTGGGCGCGGCCTTCGGCGTCATCCTCCTTGTCGAAAAACACGGCGGCCAACGCCTCCAGGTCGAAGTCGCCACCTTCCGCACTGATGGCGATTATTCCGACGGCCGGCACCCCGACTCCGTCCGCTTCACCACCGCCCAAGAGGACGCCCGGCGGCGGGACTTCACCTGTAACGGCATCTTTTTCGATCCACTGGCCAACAATGGAGCCGGCCAAATCCACGACTTCGTAGGCGGCCAGGCCGACATCGCCGCCCAATGCCTCCGCGCCATCGGCGATCCCGCGGCCCGCTTCCGCGAGGACCATCTCCGCATGTTGCGTGCCGTCCGCTTCGCCGCCCGCCTCGGCTTCACCATTGAACCCGCCACGCACGACGCCATCCGGCAGTCGGCGGCCAATATCCTCACCGTCAGCCGGGAACGCGTACACGATGAACTGGCGTTGATCCTGGCGCATCCCACGCGGGCGACGGGCGCGGGATTGCTGCAATCCACGGGGCTGCTGCGGCACTTGTGGCCGGGTGAACTCATGGAACAGGCCGATTTTCGCCGCCATTTCGGGGGCATCAGATTGCTGCCGGCGGAGGCGGATTTCATCGTGGCGTTGGCGACGTTGTACAAGGATATCGCGTGCGTGCCGGGCGCGCCGCGCGTGGGCATTCCGGCCGCGCCAAGCCGGGGTGGTTCGGCACCCGCCGACCTGCTGCGCGGGGCCTTGATGCTCAGCAACATTGAGACCGCCGACCTCGCCTGGCTGCTGGAGAACCTCACCCACCTCCTGAATTGGCGGCACGGCACCAAGGCCGCTTTCAAGCGTCTGCTTGCCGATCCCCGCTGGCCCCGGCTCGAAATGCTCTTCGTTCACCTTTCCCTGGACCCTCATCTGCGCCCGGACTTCGAGGCCCGCGTCTCCGAACTCCGTGCCCAAGGCGTCGCCCCCGCCCCCTTCATCACCGGCGACACCCTCATTTCCCTCGGTGCCGCGCCCGGTCCCAACTTCAAACGCTGGCTCGACTCCCTCTACGACCGCCAGCTCGAAGGGGAACTCACCACGCCGGAACAGGCGCTGGCCGCGGCCCGGCATATGATCACCTTGTGAACGCGTCCCTCACGAATCCTGATACCGCCTCCGAGCCTGGGCGAAATCCTCCGGCGTGTCCAAATCCTCCACCACGAACCGGTCCTTGACTCCTAACAACATCGCCTGCGCCAGGTGCCGCTGGACCACCGTGCGCAGCGTGTCTTGCGGCCCCAGCGCCGCGATCTCCCCCTGCAACGCCTGGGAAATCACCACCGGATGCCCGCGCCGGCCCGCGTATACCGGAATGACCAGCGGCGGCTTGCGCTCCTGAAACCCCGCCGCCAGCGCCCGAATCGTTGACGACGCCACGGCGGGTTGATCGGCCATGGCCAGCAGAAAACCCGGGGCCTCGGGCAGGGCGCGCAGGCCCGTCCGCACCGATGAGAGCATTTCGCCTTTTTCGTAGTCCGGGTTGAACACCGTTTGCACGGGCAGGCCGGCCAGGGCCGCCGCCACTTCCCCCGCCCGATGGCCGGTGACCACGAGGATGGACCCGATCGCGCCGCTGTCGCGCAGCGCGCCGAGCACCCGGTGAATCAGCGTTTGCCCCCCCAGCTCCAGCAGCGGCTTAAAGGCGCCCATGCGCGTGGACAACCCCGCCGCCAGCACCAGGGCGGGGAGCGCGGCCTGGGAAACAAGGGTGTTCATGGGGCACCGGTCCACCAGAATGACGCCTGCGGGGGCCGCAACGCCGCTTTTATTCGGCCACCGCCGCCGCCGCGCGATCATGGCGCTTGCGGTCGGTCTCGCGCAGATAGCGCTTGCGCAGGCGGATCGTCTTGGGCGTGATCTCCACCAGTTCATCGTCCTCGATGTATTCCAGGGCGATCTCCAGCGACATGTCCCGCGGCGGCTTGAGGATGATGTTCTCATCGCTGCTGCTGGTGCGCATGTTGGAGAGTTTTTTCTCGCGGCAGACGTTGACGACGCAGTCGTTATCCTTGTTGAACTCCCCGACGATCATCCCTTCGTAGACGGCGTCGCCGGGCTTGACGAACATCATGCCGCGGTCGGCGAGCTTATCGAGGGCGAAGGGGTTGGCCTTGCCGATTTCCATCGAGATGAGCACGCCATTTTGCCGGCCGGGCAGATTGCCGCGGAGGAGTTCATAGTCTTTGAAGGTGTGGTGCATAATGGCCTCGCCCTGGGTGGCGTTGAGCAGGCGGGTGCGCAGGCCAATCAGGCCGCGGGCGGGGATGGAGAATTCGAGGTGGGTGAAATTGCCCTTGGTGTCCATCTTCACCAGTTCGCCGCGGCGGTTGCCGATGCCCTGCATGACGGCGCCTTCAAATTGTTTCGGGACGTCGATGACGAGCATTTCGATCGGCTCGCACTTGTGGCCGTTGAGCTCCTTGAAGATGACCTTGGGCTTGGAGACCTGGAGCTCAAAACCCTCACGGCGCATGTTTTCCAGCAGCACGCCCAGGTGCAGCAGGCCGCGGCCGGAAACCCGCAGCGAGTCCGCCGAAGAGGTGTCTTCGACACGGAGGGCCACGTTGGACTGCAATTCGCGGTAGAGCCGCTCACGCAGGTTGCGGCTGGTGATCTTGTTGCCTTCCTGGCCGGCGAAGGGGGAATCGTTGACCGAGAAGATCATCGAGAGGGTGGGCTCATCGACGTCGATCAGCGGCAGGGCTTCGGGATGCTCCGGATCGGCAATCGTGTCGCCGATGTCCACGTCCTCCATGCCCACGACGGCGCAGATGTCGCCGGCCTCGGCATGGGCGGTGCGCTCGCGCCCCAGCCCCTGGAAATGGTAGAGGTCGATGATCTTGTGCATTTCGACCTTGCCGTTGCGCTTCAGCAGCGCCACCTGCTGGTCGCGGTTGATCACGCCGTTGAAGATGCGGCCGATGCCGATGCGGCCGACGTATTCCGAGTAGTCGATGTTGGTGACCTGCAATTGGAGGGGCTTGCCGAGGTCCGCGATGGGGCCCTTGATTTTCTTGACGATGGTTTCCAGCAGCGGCCGCATATCCATGCTGGCGTCCTTGGGGTCCAGGCGCGCGTAACCCTCCCGCCCCGAGGCGTAGATCACCGGGAAATCCAGCGCGTCATCGTCGGCTTCCAGTTCGACGAACAGGTCGAACACCTCGTTGAGCACTTCGGTGGGCCGGGCGTCCGTGCGGTCGATCTTGTTGATGACCACGATGGGCTTGAGGTGGTATTGCAGGGCCTTCTTGAGGACGAAGCGGGTCTGGGGCATGGGGCCTTCAAAGGCGTCCACGAGCAGGAGTATGCCGTCGGCCATCTTCAGGACGCGTTCGACCTCGCCGCCGAAGTCCGCGTGCCCGGGGGTGTCGATGATGTTGATCTTGCGGATGACGCCTTTGGAATCCGGGTACGTCATGGCGACATTTTTCGCCAGGATGGTGATGCCCCGTTCGCGTTCGAGGGCGTTGTTGTCCAAAATGAGGGTTTTATCGTCGAGTTGGGACTGCCGGAACATCCCCGACTGCCGCAGCATGGCGTCCACGAGGGTGGTTTTGCCATGGTCCACGTGGGCGATGATGGCGATGTTGCGGAGTTCGTCACGGCGTTTGTGGGTAGGCATAGGCTCACACTGGGGAAAAACGGCATGCAACGCACAAACAGCTTGGCGATGCGAGCCAAGCAGTGTACCACGACACGGCCCCAAATGCTCGTTCTTTTGTGAAGATTGCGGTAACGGGGTAACGGGTATGTGGTAACGCACGGTTATCCGGTTTCCCTTTGATTCAAGCGCCCATCAAGCCCAGGGATTGCAATCCCTGGGCCTACGCGCGCGCTCCGAAGTGGCGCGGTATTCAGTTGGGTTCCGCATAACTCATCGCGTTACGGCTGTTTCGGCTGCGTGTCCAGGCGGGCTTTTTTGGCGTCCATTTGGGCCTTGAGTTCTTCCGCACGCTTGATGTCCGCCTTCAGTTCCGCACCGGTGCGCAGCCATTCCACATGGGCGTCGGCATAACCGACGTTGAGGCCGGACTTCTCGTCATCGACCTGTTCCCACACCAGCGGCACAGAAGCGTCGACGGTGTTGTAGGGGATAATGGGGCGGTAGACGTAGGGGCGATGCTTGGGGTCGGCAGGGTTCAAAAGTTGATCGGGGGTGAGGGTTTTGGCCTGGACGAGGACAGCGAGGGATTCGGGGAATTTATCATCGTGATTCTGGGAATACATGACCACCGCCATCACGATCGCGCGGATGTTCTTGGCCGATTGGGTGCGGCCGAACATGATGCGGGCAATGTTGAGTTGCTCCTCCAACAGGAAGGGCACCAGTTGGCGGATGTGCTTGTCCTGCAATGTTAACGTGCCGTTGACGGGGGTGAGGATTTCCTTGAGGGCGGCGGTGAATTCGGCGACGTGGGCTTGGAAGGGGAAATCGGGGTCCTTGAGGGCGGCGGCGAATTGGGGGCTGGCGAGGAGGAGGTCGCGGAGTTTGAGGATTAAGGCATCGAGTTCGGGGGTGTAGTTCAGAACAGACGATGGCGGCAGGCCAGAGGAGGAGTTCCAAACCTTGAGATCATTGAGGTTCCCGACTCGCAGTTTGAGCGCCGGCGATTCAAAGGCCAGCGACAGTGACGGCTTGGGGGGCAGGGTCAGGGTGAATCTGGCGACCAGACCTTCCTGGGAGAGGAATGCCGTGGAGCCCCCGCCGATTTCCTGGGGGAAGGCGGGCAGGAGTTCAACCAATACGCGGCGCTGGTCGGCGGTGAAGGCGGCGACGGCTTCGAAGGGGGCGTCGGGGGTGGTGAGCGCCAGTTCCCAGCGGGCCTCGGGCTTGAGGGTTTGCAGGCGTTTCAGGGGAAAAGTCTGACCTATGAACAGAACGTCGTCGCGGAGCATAACGGCCCGGAGGGCGTCGTCCAGCATGACCGGCGCGAGGGTTGCAGGCTCGGTTTGGGGCGGGTCTATGCCGAAGGTGGAGGTGAGGAGTTCCCGGAGCGCTTTGGCATCCCCGCCGGGTTCAATTTTAATGAGGAGGGCCACGGGCTGCTGGTGGGGCCAGATGTCGGGGTGAGAGAGGAGTGCATAGACGTGGCGGCCGCCGAGTTGTTGGAAGCGCGTGAGGAACACATCAGCAACGCCCTTTGCCAGCGTCATATTCTTGCGCAGATCATCATCGGCGGGCACCTTGGCGGCATCCATGAGTTCCGTGATGTATTTCTGCAGGGCGGCGGTGTCGATCTTGGTGGCGTCAAGGTGGGCGACGGCGATGGTTTGGGAGTCGATGAAGGGGGCGAGGAAATCGGCGGGCGCGGCACGCGTCGTGGCGGCCTGGGCGAAGGTGCGGGCGGGGAGCGCCAGGAGCGCGATCAGGAGGAGGAGGCGGAAGATGTTTTTATATGGGGTGGGGTTCATGGTTGAGCTCTTTCTTGAAGGGGGAGAGACGCCCGCCTAAAGGCGGTACTACGAACTTATTTACGCAAGGTGAGTTCATAACGCAGCCCTTCGCGTGGGGTGGCCGCCGGCGACGACACCACGGCCTTGCCGTCCTTGAGTTCATAGACGAAGGGGGCGCTGCGGATGGGGTCCGGGGGGACGGGCAGCTTGAGTGCCGCGAGGTTTTCCGGCAGCGCTCCCTTTTCCGCGGCGTAGGCGCGAATGGCTTCGACAATGCGCAGGGCGGCGATTTGGCGGTCTGTCCGCGCGGCGAGATACCGCGCCCTGCCCAGCGAAGGCATGAACATGGTGACAAACCAGTTTTCGTCGCCGGTGGCCCTGCGGGTCTCCAATTCCCGTTCGGCCTGGAGCATTCCGTCCAGGCCTTCTTTTCCGGGGACCCCGGCCCACTTGTTCATGTCATCCATGGCCTCTTCCCAGGAGCGCAAACAAAAGCGTTCCAACGCCTCGGAGGGGGGCATTTTTTCCACTTCTTCACGGCTCATGCCGCGGTGGAGGAGGAAATCCTTGGCCTGGGGATACATGAGCATGCCCAGGGCGGCCGTGCCGAGTTGTCTGGTGAGGGCGGGTGAAAGGGTTCCCCTCATCGGATCGGGCGCGAAGGAAGTAGCCATGCTGAATTCGTAAAACCCCCCAGTCAGGCCGCGCCACAAATCAGGCGAATAATGGCCCTGCTTGATCTCCTTAAGCTGGGGGAAGGAGAAAAACATCTCCGCACGCTCGAATTCCAGCCCCCGGGGAATGTCGGTAAAGGGCGCCGGTAGATTGGTGAGGGGCCAATAGAGGTTGGGCGACCCCGGTTCGGCGATCCAATCCTCAAGGGTCTGGTTCATGATGGAGGCGACCGCGACACCGACCAGGGACTCGATAACCAGATCGCCCCGGGCCATATGCCCTGCCAGGCCATAACCGGCAGTCAGCTTTTCGCGTGCCGCGGCCCAGTCATGGCGCTTGATGTCGAAACGAATCTCCAGCGCGAGCACCCCGGCCATGTGGCGGAGATTGCCCAGCGAGGGCAGCATCGCCCGGAAGCCCTGCGCGCGGATGTCGTATTCCCAATCGACATGGTCCAGTGCCGCCCCTTCCTTCAACATGCGCATCGGATAACTGTAGTTGCTGATAATTTTCTGGAAGGCCGGCTCGGCTTCGTTCAATTCCGCCAGGGGCGCATCGCGCCGGGCCATGTCGAGCAAATCCGTGTCTTCACCGCTGTTCTTGGGCATTTCCGTGGAACCGATCAGGTATTTCACGGCGGCATTGCCCTTCTCGGTTTCCTCGATGCGCAGCAGCAAGGCGTATTGCAGGGCGGGTTTGGCCGGGGCCTGCGGCGAGATGACCAGGGGGACGCCTTTGGAGCGATCGCGCTCGGGCCAGCGCGGGGGCGGGGGTTCCTGCATGGGGCCGCCGGAGACAGCGCCGCCGGCGCTTACCTGCGGGAACGTGGGCAGAAGTTGCCCCCACGCGGGCAACGCCGCCAGCAACGCATACACCGCCACCCATTTCCACTTCCCAACGTCATTCTTCTTGCTTCTTGCATCTGTCTTCTGCCTTCTGACTTCTCGTCTCATGATTTGCCTCCTAAGAGTGCCGCGCGTTTTTGCCACGCGGGCAGGGCCTCCAGACCATCGCCGGGCTTGAGTGCCGGCATATGGGCTCCCCCGCCGCCGCCGCTTCCACCATTGGTTTGCCAGGCGCGCCATTCCCCGGCCAGCATGCCGCGGCGCAGGCCCAGCATGGCCAGGGGGAGGGCATCGTCGTCACCGGGCGCGTTGGGGAGCGCCACATTGGCCATGCGCGGGCCAGTAGGCGACGTATCCGGCGCGGCGGGCACGGCAGGCTGACGCACCGGGTGTGCCACCGTGTTCGTCGGACCCGCTTTGTCCCGCGGGAATGCCGCCAGAGCGGCACACGCCAATACAAGCACGCCGCACATCCCCTGCCAGAGCCGCACGCGCATTTTTCCCGCGCGCAGCGCCGTTCCACGTCCCGCCTCGAACATGAGGCGGTCGCGATCCAGCCCCACCCGCGCGGGAGCAAGTGCGCCCAGCGCCCGTTCCACCTCCCGCAATTCGGCCGGCAGTTGGTTCATTTCTTCGGACATGGCAACTCCAATCTGGCCCGTAGCGTGTCGAGCGCGGACCGGTATCGGTGGTAGACCGTGGATATCGGCATCCCCATGATGCCGGCGATTTCTTCAAAGGTGGAGTCGTTCCAGATGCGCAGGGTGATGATTTCCCGTTCCTCCAGAGCCAGGCTCGCGAGGGCCTCCTGGGCCTCGGCCGCGGGGAGGCCATCATGGGGCGGCGGTTCAAACATGTGCCGGGCCAGACCGGCGGCGCGGTCGCGCGTGGCGCGGCGGCGGGTGGTTTTGCGGCAGTCCAAGGCGGCCCTGCGTACGGCCAGCAGCAGCCAGGCCTTGACGTTTTCAGGGGATTGGGCCTGGGCGGCCAAGCGCAGGAAGACCTCCTGGACGACGTCCTCGGCGGCCGAACCTCCGCCGGCGATCTGCCGGGCGTAAAGGACCAGGCCGGGTGCCATCAGTTCAAACCAGAATCCGATCTGGGCCGGTTCCATCGCCACCCGTCCGCATGTGCCATCCGGGTATTAGACGACATGGGCGGGGGTATTTCCAAGAAATTTGCGTGGGGGCCACCCTTAGTCGTCGCGTTTCCGTGAAACATTGGGGCGATTTGGGCGTTTGGGGCTTGGGGGGGCTATAATGCTGTCAGGGAAGACCGGAGCTTTGTAGGAGTCCGACATGACCAGAATACTTTCAGTATGTGTGCTTGCGGGGCTGTCGCTGGCGTTGGGGGCGTGTACGATGCCCGGCGTGCACTGGAGCCGGCCGGTGATGCCGGCGGTCAGTTACCCGCCGGTGCTGCTGCATGACATGGCGATCGCCAATCCGCCGCACCCGCTGCTGCTGTATGCGGATTACATGGACGAGCCGACACGGTTTGTGTTCCGCCCGCGGAACATCATCATGCTCGAAGAGGACAACGGCACGGGCGTGGATGAGACGGCCGTCGATGCCGGCGCATATGACGCGGGCGGCGGCGATGTGGCGCAATAACCGTAAATTAAGTAAATAACCGTAAATAAACGCCAAAAATCTTAAATTAACCGTGTTTTTAGTGCCCTTTACGGCTGAATTTCGGCGCTGCGGCGGGGTGGAATTAACGGCCGTCGAGAAGCCGTAAACCCAGAAAATTATCCAAAGCGTCTATGGCCTTGATTTTGTTCACCGTCGTCTGCACGTCGTAGGGCACGCGGATGAATTCCACGGCCTCATCAGTGAGAATCACATACGAGGCGTTGGGGTTGCGGTCGCGCGGCTGGCCCACCGAGCCGACGTTGATCATGGCCCGTTCATCCGTGATTTTGTAGCGGTTGTCGAGTTCCTCGGGGGCGTAAAAGTCCGGGTCGGGCACGAAGACGCCCGGGACATGGGTGTGGCCGACAAAACAGAGATGCTCAATGCGGTCGAAGATGGCGGCCATCTTGGCGGGGGCCGAGTAGATGTCGGCGGCAAAGACGTACTCGTTGACGGGTCGGCGCGGGCTGCCGTGGAAACAGACGAAGCGGTCGTTGGCCATGCGGGTGGGCATGGAGCCCAGGTAACGCCAGCGACCGTTGCGGCGGTCGGCGTTGGCGTCGGCATCGAACTGGGAGCGGGTCCAGAAGGAGGCGTTTTCGGCGGCGGGGTTGAAATTGGCCGGCTCATAGAAGATGGCAAAATCGTGGTTGCCCATGAGCGAGAACTCGCAGCGCCGCATGACCAAGTCCATGCATTCGAGGGGGTTGGGGCCGTAGCCGACGACATCGCCGAGGCAGATGATGCGTTTGAGGCCGCGGGCGTCGATGTCGGCCAGCACCGATGTGAGGGCCTCAAGGTTGGCATGGATGTCGGAGATGATGGCCAGGGGACCGGGGGGCAACTTGCCCGGGGCCGGGGCGTCGCGCAGCGGCTCCGCGGGGGCGACCGGAGTGGCGGGCGCGGAGACCTTGGCTGGGGTGTCGCCGGGGAGAGGTTGTGGAGCTTCAGCCATGGGACGCATCGTAGGGGTGAATGGGGACGCGAGTCAATCGCCTGATCCGCTATAATGCCCGCCTATGCCCGCAAAAAAGAAAGTTGTGGTCGCCATGTCCGGAGGCGTGGACTCCGCCGTGGCCGCGGCACTCCTGCAGCGTCAGGGGTACGACTGCATCGGGGTGTTCATGCGTCTGGGGAACGATCCGGGGGAGGATAATGGGGAACTCGTCGCCTGCGCACCGGAGCAGCAGAAAGCGTCCGCCCCCCCTCACACCGCACTCATCACTCATCACTCATCACTTCCCAAGCAAGGCTGCTGCTCAACTTCCGATGCCGCCGACGCGCGTTTTGTCGCGGGAATGTTGGATATTCCCTTTTACGCGCTGAACTTCCAGCACGACTTCGCGGGCATCATTGATTACTTCGTCCGCGAGTACAACGCCGGCCGCACGCCCAACCCCTGTGTGCGCTGCAATGAATATCTTAAGTTCGGCAAGCTCTCCCGCTACGCCTACGCGGTTGGGGCCGATTATGTGGCCACCGGCCACTATGCCCGCATCGCGCAGGTACACGGCACAGACGGAATCGAAACTCACCTCCTCCGTGGCGCCGACCACAAAAAAGACCAGTCTTATGTCCTCTTCGGCATCCCCCGCAAGGAGCTGCCCCGCATGCTGCTCCCCATCGGCGAGCTTGAAAAGTCCGAAGTTCGTCGCCTAGCTGAGGAACTAAAACTGCCGGTATTCAACAAACCCGACTCGCAGGAAATCTGCTTTGTGCCGGACAACGACTATGCCCGCCTGGTGAAAGCCAAATCCCCGGGCACCGTCCGCCCCGGCAATTTCATCGACCCGGCGGGCAAGGTTCTGGGTGAACACCCCGGCCACCAGCACTTCACCATCGGCCAGCGCAAGGGCACGGGCCTGGCCCTGGGCACGCCCGCGTATGTCAGTGCCATCGACCCGATCCGCAACACCGTCACGCTGGCCCCCAAAGCGGCCCTGCTGCACCGCACACTCACCGCCCACGAGGTCAACTGGATCGCCGGCCCGGCCACGCCCGTTGGCCCGCAGGAACCCCTGCGCGTGCTGGCGAAAGTCCGCTACAACAGCCCCCCCACCGCGGCGGTGGCGCTGATGACGGGGCCGGACGAACTGACCGTGCGCTTCGATGAGCCGGTGCCGGCGATTACGCCGGGGCAGGCGGTGGTGTGTTACGAAGAGTCCACCGAGCGTCTGCTGGGCGGGGCGTGGATTGATGCGGTCACGGAATAGACGAGCGAACCTGGCGCAGCCGAGATTTTGAGTTTGCAGCCATCTCCCGTTACACTCCCCCACCATGCGGATCATTGCTTTATTCAACCAAAAAGGCGGCGTGGGAAAGACCACGACCACGGTGAACCTGGGCGCGGCGCTGGCGGAGGCCGGCAAACGGGTGGTGCTGGTGGACCTGGACCCCCAGGCCAACCTCACGACGCACCTGGGCCTCGATGCGGATAAATGCCCCCACACCACCTATCGGGTGCTCATTGACGGCATTCCCCTGGCCGAGGCGCTGGTGGAAGTGCCGGGGAGCAAGGGTTTGCTGCGCGTGGCGCCTGCGACGACGGACCTGGCGGCGGCGGAGGTGGAACTGGCGTCGGTGGTCGGGCGCGAATTACTGCTGAACAAAATGGCCACCATGCCCGGCAAGAACAAGATCGAAGCGGATTACGTGTTGATTGACTGTCCACCGTCGTTGGGGTTGCTGTCGCTCAACGCCCTGATGTATGCGACGGAGGTCATCGTGCCGCTGCAGGCGCATTTTCTGGCGCTGCAGGGGATGGAAAAGCTGTTTGACACGGTTTCGATGGTGCGCCAGGGGCTTAATCCGGCGCTGCATATTTCGGGGATTTTGTTTTGCCAGTATGAAGCGGCGATGAAACTCACGGGGGAAGTGACCGGGGAGGTGGAGAAGTTTCTGCAGCAGGCCCGCGACACGAATCATCCGGTGGCGAAAGCGATCATTTTCCAGACGACGGTGCGGCGGAACATCAAACTGGCCGAGGCCCCGAGCTTCGGCCAGTCGATCTTCCAGTATGCGCCCGAGTGCGCGGGGGCGGCGGATTATTCGGTGCTGGCGGAAGAAGTGATGAACATGCAGGGATAGCCTTGTGCCGCCATGCTTGAACGTATCACCCATCCCAACGGCGTTGTTACCTACCGATCCCCCCTACTATGCGGAGCGGGGGTGGTGCATGGTTTTTCCACGCGGGTGGGCGGGGTGTCCAGTGGGGTGTTTGCGGCGCTGAATCTGGGGAATCCGGCGGCGGGGGAGAAGGATACGGAAAGCAACGTGCAGGAAAACTACGCGCGCTTGCAACAAGCGATTGGCGCAGAGGGGATGCCGAGGGCGTGGGTGAAGCAGGTGCATGGCAACAGGGTGGAAGGCATCAATGCGCCAACGGATGTACGGGAGCGTTTCAACGGGCAACTGGAAGCTGATGGCATGGTCACGGTCAGGCCGGGGGTGCTGCTGACGATCCGGATCG
>CAIPTQ010000218.1 GCA_903868035.1 uncultured Phycisphaerales bacterium | reverse complement strand
GGCGGGGCCGCTGAAATCGCGGGTGTTGTAGTAGGTGGCGAGCATGCCGGGGGCGCCGTCGGCCGTGGTGCAGACGGTGTCCGTGAACGTGGAGAATTCGCGCATGGCCCTGGCGCCCACATGATAACAGGCTTCGACGTCCGGCGCGTGCGCCTTGATGCCGTCGAGGATGCTGACGGCGCGCCAGGACTTGTTGAACGCGGAGCCGCCGCCGCCGATGACCGCGGGGTGCGCCATGGGGCCGATGACCGCGAGCTTCTTCAGCTTTTTCCGGTCCAGCGGCAGGATGCCGCCGGCGTTCTTGAGCAGGACCATTCCTTCGCGGGCGACCGCCAGCGACACCGCCGCGGTGGCCTCGTCGTGCTGGGGAATGGAGGCGTCTTTCTGTTCATGGTCGAGCCAGCCGAAGCAGGCGGCCAGGCGCAGGAGCCGGCGCACCTTGTCGTCGATCACCGCTTCGCTGACCAGGCCGTTCCGCACCGCCGGCAGCAGTTTTTCCCGGGTGAACCGCAGGGCGGTGGGCATTTCCAGGTCGAGCCCGGCGTTGGCGGCGTTGACGGTGCTGTAAACGGAAACCCAGTCCGACATCGCCACGCCGTCGAAGCCCCATTCGCCCTTCAGCACCTGACGGATGAGAAAATCGTGCTCCGAGGCGTGCACGCCGTTGACCAGGTTGTAGGAGGTCATGAGCGCGCCGGACCCGCCCTCGCGGACCGCGGCCTCAAAGGCGGGCAGATACATTTCGCGGAGGGTGCGCTCATCCACGTCGGAGCTGGTGTGGTTGCGGTCGAACTCCTGGAAGTTGAGCGCGAAATGCTTGACGGTGGTGGCCACGCCCTGGCTCTGGCAGCCGCGGATGTAGGCGGTCACCATCTGCGCGGCGAGCGCGGGGTCTTCGCCCAGATACTCGAAATTCCGGCCGCAGAGCGCGGAACGGTACAGATTGACGCCCGGCCCGAGCAGGATATGAATGCCGCGGGCCCGGGCGTCGCGGCCGACGGCCCGGCCGCATTCCGCCGCCAGCTCGTGGTTGAACGAGGCGGCCAGGGCGATGGTGGCGGGGTAGGTCGTCGACGCGTCGGTCCACCAGTGGATGCCCACGGAGGCGTCGGCCATCTTGAAGGAGGGAATGCCGGCGTGCGCCTTGGCAACGGTGTCGCCGCCGTCCTTTTTCTTGTCGGAAGAACCGGCGAGCAGGTCGATCTTGTCTTCCAGCGAAAGTTTGGCGAGCATCCCGGTGATGCGGGCTTCAACGGCCGGGGAGGGCGGGGGTGAAATGCGGGTGGCTGGAATGCATGGCGCTCCTTGGGGATGGCTGCGGCGGATGGACGAACGCATAAGCTACCGTACCCGTCCCGGAGTGCCAGCCGCGGGGGACCAGGAGGGTAATGGCTCAGACCACGGGGAACATACAAGTTACGGGAGGCGTCCCTTGGGAGTGGGCGTCCCGCCTACTTGGGATAGGGGGCATCTTGCCCCCTCGCCTATGTCATTCAGACCGGAACGGAATCCCCGCAGGGGATGCCGGTGACCCCGGCATGGAATCCCCGCAGGGGATGGCACAACGTAGCCACGGGCGTGAGCCCGTGGAGCGGGGAAAAAGAAAAAAACATCCGGAGCCCCCGCAGGGAGGCGGTACATCATGGGGCATATCTTCTCACGAATAAGGTGTCGCCGCCCTGCGGGGGCTTGCAACCTCCTTTATGGCATCCTGTTCCACGGGCTTACGCCCGAGGCTACGTTGT
>CAIPTQ010000217.1 GCA_903868035.1 uncultured Phycisphaerales bacterium | reverse complement strand
TGCCTGCTGGTCCTTGACGCCGCCGCGTTCGCCCAAGCCGCCCCGCGCCCCGCCACCCCGGCACCCGCCAAACCGCCGGCCACCCCCGCCAAACCCGCTGCCGCGCCCACCACCGCCCAAGCCGCCGCCACCGCGCGCCGCACGGCCCTGGAAACGCAACTCAAGTCCGGCACCAAGGCCCAGATCACCCAAGCGCTCGCCGGCTACAAGGCCTGGTTCACCGAGGACGCCAAGGCCGCCGAGACCGCCTTCTGGAACAGCCGCAGCCTCATCATGCCGCTGGCCGATCACGCCACCGAGACGCTGGAATTGATCGAGCTCTCGAAGAAGTACAAGCTGGAGGCCAACAGCGCCAAGTACGGCTATGCCTTCGCCCTGGAGGCCATGTCGCTGATGCAGCTTGACAAGCCTAAGGAAGCGATTGCCGCCGCGCAGGAGGGCCTGGAGCGCGACACGGAAGCCACGGCCGACGAGTTTCGCATTTCGCTGGTGCCGGCACTCGCGCCGGTCAAGAAGCACAAGGAAATCGCCCAACTCTTTGCCCTGGCCGTCGCCGCCTGCCCGGCCACGCCGGCCACTACCGACTCGCTGCTCAAGCAGCGCATCACCACGTTCAACGCCCTCAAGGATTACACGTCCGCCCTGGGCTGCGCCAAGTCCTACTTCAACGTGACCACGATGGCCAACACCTCCGATGCGATCACTATTCTGGATCGCCAGTTCCTGCTGCCCAACATGGACGACCGCAGCAAGGTCGAGCAGTTCCGCAAGGAAGCGACCGCCGGTGCCGCCGCCACGCCGCCGGGCCAGGCCGCCCGCACCTCGCCGTTGGTTTTGGCCGTGAAGGTCGACAGCGGCCCTTATGAGGAAGCGCTCAAGAAGCTGAACGACGACAACCTGACCAACATTATCAAGCACGTCTCGCTGCTCTTGATCGCCGACAAGCCCAAAGAAGCCCTGGATTCCGCCAAACAGGCCCTGGCCATCGCCAACAACCCCAAGGAGATCACCACGGCCAACGAACTCATCGCCCGCTGCTACAAGGCCCAGGACGGCACCATAGGCCGTGCCAATGGCTGGATCGCCGCCAATCCGCAGGCGAAGTAGCTCTCGGGCGTATCCGATGCCATGGCCTCACTGACAAGTCCGCCATGGAAATGCTGAGCCGATATCCCCAAACACTGGCGGGCAAGCGGCCTTGGTGGTGACACCTCCAACGTTGATAAATAAAATTTTCACAAAATAATCCATGTATGTTTACATGTTTTAGTTAATCGCCAAGTATTTATCAATACGCCACTTACAGACGCCTGCGAAACGATAAGTATGGGGATTGTCTTTCGTGAGTCCGAGAATTGCCTTGACTGGCAAGAATGGGGCGTTAGTATAAATACGACTGGAGCTTTTACTCTTTTTGACGCAAAATTGCTCCGAGTTGGAAGACTAGATGAAGGGTGGCCCGACTTTGCCGGGAGGCCCGTTAGAAAGTAAGCCGACGTGATTGAGTGCCTACGGGTGCCCGACTACGTCGGCTTTTTTGTTCCATGCGGGTGGCTCTACCGCACCGGAATTTTCGCAAGAGGCTGGTGTGCCGTGACTCAGAAAAAACAATGGCTGCTCTTTGGCGCGATTCTCGGGGTCGGCGTCTTAAGCACGTGGGCGCTAGTCCGCTGGGGCGGGCTAACGGCGCCGGCGCCGGCTGTGCCGGTGGGACCGGTGGTGGTCAATCCGCGGAATGGGGGAGGGAATCGGCCAAACACGCCGGCACCACCGGCCCAGGCGGTGCTGCCGTTCAACAATGGACGGGGCGCGGGCGGGGCGGCGGTGCCGAATTTCGGCGGGAGTACGGCGGGCGGGGCGGCGAGTCCCTTTGGCAATGGCGGCCAGCCGGCGGGGGCGGGGGGTGCGGCCAAGGTGCCTTTCGCGGCCAACAACACGGTGGCGAGCAATACGCCCTTTGGGAACACGGGCAACACGTCCGGCGGGGCGGCGGTGCCGTCGTTTGGAACGGGCGGGGCGGGTGGGGCGGCGGGCGGGGGAGGGCTTACCGTGGCGGCCGGGGCGGGAACGGGCGGGGCGATGGTGCCCATGTTCACACGGGATGCGTTGGACCCCAACGACACGGCCAAGCATTACCTCAAGCAAATCTGCGGCGACCGCGTGCCGACGCTGGCGGACTGGCAGAAGCTGGTGGACATGAAGCTGGTGGACGCGGCCAAGTGGCTGCACGCGCCGATGGGGGCGGGGCATTTTGTCATGGCCATGTGTTTGGATTTGCAGAACAATCTGTGGGTGGGGACGGAGGGCGAGGGGCTATATCGGTTTTCCGTAGCTGATGGCATGTGGACGCAGTTTGTGGCCTCCAGTGGTGCCGACGCCCCCGTCGGCCAATTCTCCGGTGCCACGGTCTGCGGCATGGGCGACAACTACGTCTACGCGCTGGCGTGCGACCGCCAGGGGCGCGTGTGGGCTGGGCACCTGAATCACGGCGTGAGCGTGTTCAACGGGGAGAAGTGGCAGAATTTTGAAGTGGTCGGCGGTCTATCACGGCCCGATACGCTCAATGGGCCGCTGGGGGAAAGACTTTTCCACATCACGGTCTGTCCAGCAATCGACCAAGGCACCTTCAAAGACCCGCTGACGGACAAGGAAAGCAACGTTGCCGACTCGGTATGGATGTGTACCTCCGCTGGCTTGGCTGTTTACTTCACATCCACCGACACTTGGTCGTATCTCACCCGTGCCGATGGCCTGCCGAGCGATCAGGCCAACAGCTTGGCGTTTGCCAACGACGGCACGGCCTTCGTCGCCACCCAATGCGACGGCCTCGCCATCGGCAGTCCCAAGGACGGCTACAAGACGTGGAAGCAGGTCGCCCGTCGCGCCAATGGCAGTATAGATGGGCCGCTGAGCGACGAACTGCCCACCACGCCCACAGGCACGGGCTTGCCGACCAATTTGATGAATGACATTTTGGTGGCCAAAGACGGCACCGTTTACGCCGCCACCACCGCAGGGCTGGCGTGTTCCGCCGACAAGGGAGAATCGTGGCAATTCGTGCGCGGCAAGGATTATGCCGCCAAGGTTAAAGGACGCATTGGCGGCGCGCCTGCCGGCTGGACCGAGCAAACCGGTGCAATCTTGTCTGAAGATTATTGCACCTCGCTGTCCATCGACGGCGGCGGCAACCTCTATCTTGGCCATCGCACCGCCGATAGTGACGTGGTTCTACCCCGCGGCACCGGGTTTGTTTCCACCTTCGCCGCCGACTATGCCCATTGCGTGCTGGCCGTGCCGGGCGGTAACACTGCCCTCGTCGGCACGTATTCCGCAGGGCTGCAATTGATCAACCCCTCCATAGCGTGGCCGTCGTCGCCCGCCTCGCCCGTGACTGTCGCATTCCCCAAGGCGGCAGCAACTCTGTCAACCGCGGAATTGGCCAAACTCGCATCCCCCGGCAACAAGTCCGCAACCGAAGCACCAAACATCGTCTATCTCGGCCCGGATTGGATGACCCAGGGTGACTGGGTGGGCCGCTACGGAAGAAAACTCACCATCCTGTGTGCCGCTGGCTCGCCGGACGATCACGAAATAGGCTACGGCCTGCCCACGTATCGCATCGTTCCGTCGCTCATGAAGAAGACGGTCTCCGACGAGCAGGTGCGAAACTGGTGCTGGGCCATCAAGAGCGAGGATCGGTCTGTTCCGTGGGATCCCACGGTCGCCTTGCGCCGTCCCGCCGGTTGGGACGACCACGGCGAGGCGTTCAGTGCCACGCTGGGCGGCATGGGCCTGAACATCGCCGTGACGGTGCCCGCGGGCGTGCATCGGATCGCACTGTATTTTGTGAATTATGACGGGCAACGCAGCAAGAACCGGTTGCGCGATTACCTGGTGACGGCAGCGCGCCAGGACGATCCGGCGGACAAGCCCGTCCGGGCGCGCGTCGTGGATCATTACTACGGCGTCTATCAGCAGTTCGTGGCCCGCAAGGCAGGCACTTACAACTTCGTGGTGGATCGCAATTACAGCTTCAACACGATGCTTTCGGCGGTGCTGGTGGACAAGTGGAGCGGGCCGAGCGATCTGACCGATACCATGGCGCTGCCCTGGACCGGGAATCTGGCGTTCGAGGCCCCGCGCGTCAATTGGCCGAAATCCCCGCTGGCCGCGGCAAGCGCGTTGCTCAAGGGCTTCGACGCCGGTGAGAACTTGATATGTCGCCGGGATACATATGTACAACATTTACGGTATGCTCAAGCTAGCAAACAGGCTCAACTTCTGCTGGAGAATCTGTGTTGGAACATAAATCTCTGGACAACGGAAGATCGTACCGTCTTCGACAAGACCATGTTGGCGGCATGGCAGTCGATGCAGGCGATCAACCCGCAGTTGAAATCCAAGAAATGGCGTCCATATAGTCCATATACCATTGATGAACCAAACCAAGTAAAAGGAGTCACACAATGAAGTTTTCGGTACGTTATTGGATCATTGCTTTGATGGTGGTTGTCATAAGCCTCGTGTCGTCGAGGTTGCAAGCTGATGAGAATCTTGTGATTACATCGGGTTCCCAGTACAACTCCGGGAAGACCAACTCGCCGATTGATATCACGCTTCAGGGGCTTGAACCGGATAACCCCGCTACCCAATTGGAATATGAAAGGCGAGGGCCATTCTGGTGCTGGTACTGGGCGGCACCGACAAACTTGACCGTAAAATGGTGGTTTTGGGGTGGGTCGGTGATGGCGACGGGCCTTCCTCCAGATCCCTACGGTCCGATCGTCACTCTACACATCGAAAGTGCAACATCAGGTAACTACGAATTGCCAGTCTCAGCATATGGATATCGTGAACAACGAGTACCGGATATCACCGATTGGGAGGAATATTCTTCCCGCCCTGCAAGTATAACTCTCTACTTTACGTTCTACAATATGGACCTGGTGGTATACAATGGAGGAGCGGACCTTGATCGCGGAGAATCCGCCGGGGTGCAAGGTGATGTGGTTGCGGAAGCAGACGAGGAGACTACCGGCTCCTATGTTCTTGTGAATTGGGACGATGATGACGGAGATGGAACATGGGCTGCTGGTGTAGTTGTCAATCAACCCGTTCCAGATCTGAGCGAAGTGCCTACAGGGGGAGGGACCATCACAATTCAAAATGAGGATAATTTAGCGAAACTCGTTCCCGACGTTTCGAATGCTGTCATGCAAATGACTTCATGTACGATGACGCTCGAAATTGAATCCGGCGCTGATCGAATAAAGTTGTGGACTCAATCCACGAAGGGAAGTCTGATTGCCTTAACGAACAATCAGATTGTATGGAATCTATCCAGTGAAACGGATCGGCAAGCCCTGGCGGCCCTGTGTACATCAGGTCTGTGGATTGAGGCCATAGATCCCAGCATAGCGGAACGCGATATCAGTATTTCTTTCACTTTGCGGGATTCCGCCAACACTCAGTTGGCTGTTGACCGAGTCAGGATCACGTCTGTGATGATTAATCTCGGTAACGCAGTGTATCGAGAAAATCAAATGTCTGGTGTGCAGGAACGTCATCATGGCGGCTTGTTGACGCGATATAATGGGGCATGCGTCAAGGATGATTTGACAAATCACGCAAAGTATACGCTTACCGAGATATCGGGCGTCACGGGCAATATCGTGAAGATCAACAATACGCTCGAAACGCATTGCCATTCATCCGCAGGTTCAAAATACGCTGGTTGCTATACGAATACGGGTAGCATTGGCAATGACATCGACGGATACAAGAGCCGCCTGAAGATACTCGCCACGGCACAGTATTTCTACGATCGAGGCGACTTGTGGTATACTGGATTTGACCTGTTTGAATGTACCAACGAATGGGATTGGGGGGCGATCTTCCCTACATACAAATACTGGGCTGGCAACTTGGCAGATATCAAGTCAATGAGGTGCGACGGCCTTGTTGAAGTCGCATACGAGATGAATGGAATCATGGTGTGGGGAAAAAAGAATCCTGATGGCAATTATGGATATGACATAAAATATTGGGATGCAACCAATTATTACTACAACTTAAAGATCCATAATATCTATACATTTGGTGATGATCCAGAAGATGGAGAAGATGATTTCTACGGTTGGCTTGCCCCTGTGACCCAATGCGGTTACGCCGATACATATGTTCGAGCCAATTTCCCCGCGTATACATCCGGAGCCTTCAATTATTCCGCGAACACGTTCCGTGGGACATTCTGGCAATCCACTTTCCAGCCAAGTCGTGCGGCATATCCGGCATCGTTGTCACCAGAAACCCATCCATGAAAATGGTCCATGTGAGGATTGAGTTATGAATTGTCGAATTTTATGCACCGGCGTCCTATGCTCCCTTATAATCGGGCAACTTGCATACGCTGTGAACGAGAACCTTTGGAAACAGTTTGTTGATAATACCAAATTGTCCAAATCTGAAGCCTGGCGGTGGTTTGAGCTACTGGATGAACGCGACAAGCTCAAATGCAGCATTGAAATGGTGGCGGCTACAGCGGGTTCGGATGAGATCTCTGTGTACCAAACATTGGCGAAGATGTTGGGATATGTGGCTCAAGACAAGACATACAGCATTCAGCATATTGCTGAACTGCTTTCGTCGCCGAACACACTGAGCAAATGGAAAGAGTATGTACTTTTGATTAATGTGGAAGATCGCAATGTACTGGGTGACAATGACGCGGTAATCCGCGATGTTGCCATGTCGTTCTTAACGCCAGAGACCCCCTTGGACCTGAAGCGGAGCGCAGTGCGTTGTGTTGGAAGAGTCACAGCAGAACGCATTCTTGAGGAGTTAAAGGCTTGTGCGAAAGAACTTCCAACGGACAAATCTGATACGAGTTTGGAGACTGCTGCACGCCAGCAACGGGAATCGCCTTCGCTGCAAAGACTAATCCGTGAGTTGGATCGGATGAAGTCCTTTGCCGAGAAGATACCAATCTTTGCGGAAAGTGATATTGCAGACACCCAGCAAGTTGCCGCGGAAATATCACGCATCGTTGGGAACTGCAACTTAATCCAGGCGGACAAGATTACTGGCCAGCTTGAGCGGATTGTGGCGGATGCGGACATGCCCAAACAGCGGCGGATTATTGCCGCTCTGTGTTGCGAAAGCGTCTCCAAAGGCAAGCTCGATAAGGAGCGTTTGCAGTGGTTGAAAGTCGAATTGAACACTCCGCGCGGGCAGGTACAATGGGCAGATCTCGAGAGGCGAAGACTCACTTGGCAAGAGCTTGTTGCCCAGTCTACGCAGCCTGCTGCAAAGGTTGCCCCGCCATTTGCGGATACGCGGCCGCGAAGTTCTAGCACTCAACCTTAAGGATTGCTTCATGAGAATAGGCCAAATCTTGCTCTACGATGCGATCTCCCTGGTGTTAGTTGTGGTGGCGGGACACGTATACTGGTGCATTGTTGAGCAGCCCTATTGGAAGTACTCAACTCAATATGAAATGATTGGATCGGTGATCGGGGTCTCCGGGCTTTGCGTAATTCTTACGGTTCCGTTATGGATTGGCCGCATACTCTTGATGATATGGTCCAGCCGTGACAAAATTGGTACATTTTATGAAAGTGCAATAAGTGCGGTCGTCTATGTCCTTGTAGTGACGCTTGGGGTTTTCCGGATCGCGCCTTTGTCAAATTGGGACCATCATTTCGGTCTGCTTTCGGTTCTCCTCTCGTTGTCGGCATTAGGTTGTGAAGCGTGTGGTATTCTGTTGGGCAATATCTTGCAGAGACACGTTTAGTGGCAGCAATTACGTCAACTGAAAAAGGAGTTGCGAGACTACTACCATAAATTGCACATCCGTATAAACGCTATGGAACCGACCTCGTTACAGCTACCAGCTACAAAACCTTGAATCCGCCCATTCACTGTTCTAAGGAGCCACCATGATCCCCCGTTCGTTTCAAGTTCTTGCCGCCGCGTGCCTGTTGGCACTAACCGCGCCTACTTTCGCCCAAGCCCGCCCCGCCACCCCGGCACCCGCCAAACCACCCGCGACCCCCGCCAAACCGCCGGCCACCCCCGCCAAACCCGCCGCCGCGCCCACCACCGCCCAAGCCGCCGCCACCACCCGCCGCACGGCCTTGGAGACCCAGCTCAAGTCCAGCAACATGGCCCAGGTGGCCGCCGCCTTCGCCGCCTACAAGGCCTGGTTCGCCGAGGACGCCAAGGCCGGCGAAAACGCCTTTTGGACCAGCCGCCCGATCATTATGCCCCTGGCCGACCACGCCAACGACACACTAGAACTGATCGAGCTGGCCAAAAAGTACAAGTTGGACGCCAATAGCGCCAAGTACGGCTATTGCTTCGCCCTGCAGGCCATGTCGCTGATGCAGTTGGACAAGACCCAGGAAGCCCTCGCCGCCGCCAAGGAGGGCCTGGAGCGCGACGCCGAATCGGCCGCTGACGAAATGCGGATCAACCTCGTGCCGGCACTCAGCCCGCTGAAAAAACACAAGGAAATCGCCGACCTATTCGCCTTGGCCATCGCCGCCTGCCCGGCCACCCCGGCCATCACCGACTCGCTGCTCAAGCAGCGCATCACGACCTTCAACGCCATGAAGGACTACGCTTTGGGGCTGGCCACCGCCAAGTCCTACTTCAACGTCACGGCCCTGGCCAACACCTCCGATGCGATCACCATTCTGGACCGCCAGTTCCTGCTGCCCAACATGGACGACCGCAGCAAGGTCGAGCAGTTTCGCAAGGAAGCGACCGCCGGTGCCGCCTCCACGCCGCCGGGCCAGGCCGCCCGCACCTCGCCGTTGGTTTTGGCGGTGAAGGTCGACAGCGGCCCGTATGAGGAAGCGCTCAAGAAGTTGAACGACGACAACCTGACCAACATCATCAAGCACGTCTCGCTACTCTTGATCGCCGACAAGCCCAAAGAAGCCCTGGATTCCGCCAAACAGGCCCTGGCCATCGCCAACAACCCCAAGGAGATCACCACGGCCAACGAACTCATTGCCCGCTGCTACAAGGCCCAGGACGGCACCATAGGCCGGGCCAACGGCTGGATCGCCGCCAACCCGCAGGCGAAGTAGCTCTCGGGCGTATCCGATGCCATGGCCTCACTGACAAGTCCGCCATGGAAATGCTGAGCCGATATCCCCAAACACTGGCGGGCACGCGGCCTTGGTGGTGTAATGACGGCGCAGCGCCGCTTTCCAGTCCGGAGGATGCCGCCATGTCATTTTCCGAGCATCCGCCGCAGGCTTTTTCTGACGCGCCCCCAGCTATGGCGTCTGAACCTGCCGTCGGCATGCCGCCCGCGCTGACGCCTCCCACCGTCCCGCCCCCAGAGGGACTCACATCTACACCGCGCATGGGCCTATGGCGCAAAGTGTTCCGCTGGCCGGTTTTCCTCCGCGGCTTGGAAGCCCTGCTGCTTCTGGCCATGGCACTGGTTATCTTGCAAGACCGCATTGCGCTGGGCCGCGAATTTCTCTTCCTCTACAGCGATGAAGACCAAACACTCCTGTGGCTTTCCGCCAGCGACCTATTACACGGCCACATCCCCGAGCCGTGCTTCTACGGTCAGGCCTTTAGTTCCTGCCTGGAAGGCTATCTGGCCGCCCCGCTGCTGAAAGCCGGCGTGGCCCCTTGGACGGCCCTGCCCGCGGTTACAATGGCCCTGGGCCTCTTCCCCTTTCTGGCCATGGCCTGGAGCGCCTGGCGACGCCACCGCCCCGCCCTGGCGGCACTCTCCCTGCTCATTCCGCTGGCCCTGCCCGTGCGTTACGCCATGATCACGGGCATGCCCCGGGGTTTCGTCACCGGCATCGCCATCGCCATCATCCCCTGCCTGCTCCTGCTCGATCCGCTCTTGCCGCCGATCCCTTCACTCAAACCCCGCCCATGGCGCAACTCGCTGCGTTTCTTTTTTGTCGGTCTTTTGGCCGTTATCGCCCTGACCGTCAACCCCAATTGCAGCCTCCTTCTGGCTGGTGCCCTGGCCTACGCCCTCGCCACGCGCCTCCGGCAGGCCGCTTTCTGGCTCTACGCCAGCTTGGGCGCAATGATCGGCGCGGTATATCCTGTGAGCATCTTCTTCTTCTATTACAAACTGCACGACGACTACCGTCTCTATCATCGCCAAGGCCAACTCGACTGGTCGAGCTACGATTTCCACCAGTTCTATAACCATCTGGCAATCCCCCTGCATGACTTCCTGCCCGTCGGCCTGACGGCCTCGGCCACCGCCTGGGCGGTGGGCATGTGTTTCGGAGCCGTGCTGTTCTCCCTACTGCTTCGCCGCCGCTGGGCCGCCGCCCTGGCCACCTTGGCGGCGGTCGGCTTTGGGCTGTACTCGCTGGGCTTCAAGCGCGTCCATGAGGGCCGCAGTTCGGTCTTTTTCCCCTACGCCCGCATGTACCTGGCTGTTCCCGTGCTGCCGATGCTGTTGCTCTTGTGGGGCAGTGTCCGACAACTCTTCTCCGGTTCTGTGGTTACTGCGCCTGCTGGCAAGCCCCGCACTGGCGGTGCTATACGCATGTGGATTGCCCGCGCCAACATAAGTTCGTGGATCCCCCGCGTCCTTCTCGTGGCATTTTTCGGCCTTTCCATCTTGGCGACACGCGACCACACTCGGCAGATGCCCGCCGTCATCGCCAGTGAGTTAGGCGATGTTCAAGTACTCCAGCTTATTGACGTGGCAGAGGCATGGGACATTGCCCACGCCGTCCAACTGGCCGCCGACGCCCAGGACACCCATGTTGTGCTGCTGGTGGGCAATCAAAAGCGTTGGGCCTATCTCCTGCCGGTACTGACCGACTGCCAGACCTTGTATCCGAATTATGAGCGCCGCACTTGGCGGCTTGTCGAGGAAAGCTTCCCCCAACATAAGCGAATTTTGGTCATGGATCGTGCCTTGTTCGACAAGGCCAGCCGTGGCGGCTACCCTCACGCGAAAGTCATTCAGCAAACGCCCTTCATCGGCGTCTTCGACACAAAAGGCCAATCCTTGGTCCGCATCTGCCAAGACTTGAGTGTAAATATCCGCGCCTACCGCGTCCCGGAAGGTGCCGACGTACTGCGATAGACTCTGCCGAAGCCGATTCGACCTCGCTGACGACGTTGTGCAAAACAGCGGCATACGAAAGCCTCGACTGCTCGACTGCTGCCTCCAAAAAAACAAGCTGCCTCAGAAATCATTTTCGCGTATAATACCCAAACCGGACGGTCCGGCACCCTTTACTTGAATCGGCACTCCCCCGGAAACGAGGTGAGTTTGGCGGTCTCACCCCCCCTCACACCAGCCCCTGCTTCCGCACCTGCACCATATACGGCTGCATGTCGTGCCCCGGGCAATCCGTCGAGACGATCTCCTGGTGGGTATAGACGCGATTGATCGGCAAACCGCATTGTTTGCGCACCAGCGTGCCGAAGACCTTGACGCGGTCCTTTTGCGCCTGGGTCATCGCCTGCAAATCAAAATTCCCCAGCACCACAATGCCCAAATTGTGCTCGTTATTGTTCCGCACATGCTCGCCCTGATAGCTTGGGCTGCGCAACTGCCAGATGCGCCCCGCGGGGTCGATGGCGTAGTGATACCCGATATCCTGGAAATTCCGGCTCCGGTGATATTCGCGAACGTATTCCAAATGCTGGGCCGTCTGGGCATAGTCCGTGGATGCGAATGGTTTGGGATCGCCGGAATGGTGGAACGTGATCAGCTTCACTCCGTTCATTGGTGCGATGGTCGCCATGTTGGGGCCTTGGCGCGTCCAAGCCGAGCGCGGGATGACGCCGAAAGTCGTCAGCGGTGCCTTGGTGGTGGGGGGCGCTCCCAGCGGCTTGGTCGGCGCGGGCGGCGCATAACCGCGGTCAGTCAGCGACCGGCTGGGCGCAAAAGGATCGGGAATGTCGGTAAGTCCGTCCGACTCGCACCCCCCTATATATGCCGCCACCCCGCCCAGCCCCAGGGCCACGAGGAGTGATCGCCTGGTGATGCCACGTCCGTGTGAATTCTCTCGTGCTGTCACTTGGGCCTCGCAATGATTCGGGGAACCCGCGGACATCCTGCCCGGGGTGTTCCGGAGATAATAACTCAGTTTTATCGGCATTACCGGCAAAAACCCTGAATTAGCCGCGCCGAATCATCTTTTTTATCGCCTTTTAAGCGCTCCGGCTACCCGCCAACCTGGCTCATCAGCCGCTTAATCCGCTGCCCCCACGTATGCTCCGCCAGCACCCGCCGGCGTCCGGCACGTGCTATTTCGTTGAATTCCGCGGGTGCTTTCCGCACTTTCTCAATTATCGCCGCCATTTCCCCCACGCACTGAAACGCCAGGCATTCCTTCCCCGGCTCAAAAAGGCCCGGCAATTCCCGCTGGTCATGTGTCACAATCAGTCCCCCGCTGGCCCCGATGTCATACGGTCGCAGCGGCAATCCCCCATGGACACAGCCGCCAAACAGGTTCAGGCACACCTGCGACTGGCCGTATATCACGCCGGACTTGTCGCCGGCATGTTCCATGTTGGCGTGCAGGCCGAGTTTTTCCCAGCCCTTGCCGATAAGCGCCAGCTTGCCGCCAATGTGTCTCTTGGCGGCCTGCACGAAAACATTGCGCGTTTCGTGCATGTACGTGGCGTTGAGGACTTCGCTCGGACGGGAAAAAACCTGCCACGCCTCGTCCGCGGAATCGGCTGACAACACCGGCGGCTGCATTCGGAGGGCTTGGTATGCACTCTCTATCAGTGTCTGCATCGGCGTCTGGGGATTGGCGATCTTGCGCCGCACAATCGAACGCGCCCAGCCGCAAAGTGGGTCGGGGTCGGTCTGCGTCCACTCCGCCGCGAAGTGACAATGCCCCAGAAAACACGCCGCCAGCGGCCGCTCCTCCAGCGGCACATATCCGTGGGGCCAGAACTCCGGTAGCGTCGCCAGCGGCAGATGCACCAGATTTTTCAACCCGAACTGCGCCTCCAGTTCCTCCATCACGTCAATGTCCCAAATCGCATTCACCGTGTGTTCATTGGCCAGCAGTTTCACAAAGCCGGCCGGTCCCACGCCCGCCCGCGCCAGCGGCGGACGCGTCCGCACCTCATCCCACCACCAGTTGATCAGCGTCACCGGTCGCCCCTGGGCGCGTGCCGCCTCATGCAGCAGTTCCCCCGTGTACGGATGCACCAGCAGCGCCGAGGTATTGCCCCCGACGAGGTAATCCACCTTGGCCGTTTGCATCGTGTGGAGGATTTGCGGCCATACCTGTTCAAGTTCCGCGAATGCCGTCTCGTCGGTGTACGCCAGATACAGCGGCGGATGCAGCAGGAGGTTGTAGCCGCAGTTGTGGAACGCCAGGGCGATCTGCTCGGTCCACCAGATGTGCGAACAAACCATCACCGTGCGCGTGGCCCCGGGATATGGAAAATACTGGATATTTTGCCGGTCGCGCCGGGCGAGAAATTCGGACCAGGACAGCGTCATCGCCGTATGGTCGTCGAAGCCGTGCAATCCATCAACGAAACAGCGCTGCGGAGGCAGCAACGTTTTGGCGAACGGTGAGTGCCGCCCGCGTTGCCTCCCCCGGCACCGCAGTCGCACATGCGAATATGTATTCTGAATGCATGGAAATACATGACATCGCCCGATGATTAGTCTGCCACGCGTCCGGTGATCCCCGTGTACGCCCCGCGCCGCGTAGCCGCCTTTGGAGGACCAATTTCATCCCAGTTTTTCGCATCCACCATGCGACTGGAATGCTATAGTTGCGTGGTATCCCCTTCTTGGGAGGCTTTTTATGCTCCACCGGCCTCGTTGGCTGGCATTTTGCGCCTTGGCCGCCGCGCTGCTCGCGGCCGGCTCAGTCCGCGCCCAATCCACCCCGGCAATCAAGCCCGCGCCCAAAGTCCCCTATACCCTTGAGCCGATCCCCGAAATCGCCAAGCTCAAGCCCGCCCCCAACGTGCCGGCCAATCCCGATGACCTCAAGGCCATCCAGGCCCGCGCGGAGGCCGTCGCCAAATACGCACTCCCCGCCATCGTCAATATCCAGGTCAAGGATGGCCAAGGCTCCGGCGTCATCGTTTCCAAGGATGGCTACGTGCTCACCGCCGGTCACGTCTCCGGCACACCCAACGCCGACATTGGGTTCATCCTCTCCAACGGCACCAGGGTCCTGGGCAAAACCCTCGGCGCCAACGACCAGTTCGATGCAGGCATGTGCAAAATCACCACCCCCGGCGAATACGCCTTCATGCCCATGGGCTCGACCTCTAAAATGCGCGTTGGCCAATGGGTGGTCGCCATGGGCCATCCCGGCGGCTATGAACCAGGCCGCAATCCGGTGTTGCGCCTCGGCAAGGTGCTCAACATCAACGTCCCGTCCGGCAAAAATCCCGAATGGTACGTCCAGACCGACTGCCCCCTCATCATGGGTGATTCCGGCGGGCCGGTCTTCGATCTCGATGGCCGCGTGATCGGCATCAACTCGCGCATCGGCATCAATTCCACCTCCAACGTCCACGTCCCCATCGACACCTTCATTGACACCTGGGACCGCCTGGCCAGGGGCGACCAATGGGGCGCCCCCAATATCCTCGCCCGGCTCAGCGGCGGCCCAACACCCCCACCGTCCACCAAGCCAGCCGCCGCCCTCAACCTGTCCGCCGACGATGACCCCGCCGGCATCGTCGTCCTGAGCGTGCGCCCAGATCTGGCCTCCGAACGCGCCGGCATCCAGCCCCAGGACATCATCACCCGGTTCAACGGCGAGATTGTCAAAAACCGCGCCCAACTGCTGGCCAAAGTCTCCACCCATGCCCCCGGTGAAACGGTCACCCTCGATCTACTCCGCAATGCCAAGCTGGTGCAGGTGAAAGTCGTACTCGATGCCGCAGATTCAAAGTAACCCCCGCAAGGATTTGTGCATGAGATTAAACCGCAGATGCCGCTCCCTGATACTGCTCGTGATGGCCGCCGGTGTTGCTTCATATGTATATGCCGCCGAACCGCGCCTCGACACCACCAAGTCCACCATGGCCATCCGGCTGTCCTTTGGCGATGTCGCCAACGCGGCCGCCAAGTCCACCGTCCGCATCCTCGTCAACGATGGCGACAAGGAAACCGATAAAGTCATCGCCGCCTACGGCACCGTCATGACCGCCGACGGCTTCATCCTCACCAAGGGCAGCGAAGTCGTCACCCACAAAAAAATCTTCGTCAAGCTCGACGGCAAGGAACTCGAAGCCAAGGTCGTGGGCCTCCGTGAATCCTACGACCTGGCCATGCTCAAGATCGACGCCCAGAACCTCGTTCCCGTGATTCTCGCCGACACCACCCCGCCCTCCCGGCCCGCTCCCGCCTCGCAGCCCGCCGCCCAGCGCGGCCGCGGTATGGGGCGTCGCAACGTTTATCCCGACGGCCCCATTCCCACCATCACCGCGCCGCCCGCGCCCCGTCCAGACACTGTTGCCGTCACCGTCGGCGAATTCGTCGTCACCCCCGAAGCCGCCGCCTCCGAAGGCAAAAACCTCGCCCCCAAATCCTACGGCGTCATCAGCGTCGAACGCCGCACCATCCCCTTCTCCAACGGCGTCCTCGGTGTTTCCCTGGCCGATGCCCCCGCCAGCGGAGTGCTCGTCACCCGCGTCTTCATGCAATCCGGCGCCAGCCGCGCCGGCGTCCTCACCGACGACGTCATCACCGCCGTCGATGGCGCCACCGTGAACACCGTCGCGGCCCTCCAAGCCATCATCCGCCGGCATTACCCCACCGACACCGTCACCCTGTCCATCACCCGCGGCATCCAAAACCTCACCCTCCGCGTCCAACTCGGCGACACCATCCTGGCCACCCGCGAAGATGTCGAAATGGCCGTCCTCTCCGGCAGCGTCAGCGCCCGGGCCTCCGATTTCTGGGCCGTCTTCCAGCATGACACCATCCTCGCCCCCACCGACATGGGCGGCCCCCTCGTGGACCTTGAAGGCCACGTCATCGGCATCAACATCGCCCGCGCCGGCCGCACCGAAACCTACGCCCTCCCCGCCGACCTCCTCACCGAACGCTGGCTGAATTCCATGAAGGACGGCACCTTCACCCCCAAGCCCCGCCCCTGAACATCTCCTCACCCACGGCACGCCACCGCCGGGTTGGCGCGCGCCTTGGCGTATTCCAACAGCCGCCGCGTGTCCAGCACCAGCGCCAGTTCCCCCGAACCGCGCCGTTTGGCCACCTGCGGCGTCAGGGATGAGGTGCCCCGATTCATCTCGGACAAATAATCCACCGTCGCATGGTCCAACGGTTCAATCGCCATCACTTCATCCACGCTGACGTCCACCTGCAGTTGTTCCTGGCGCAGCACCATGGCCACCTCGCGCGTCGTCTGCCGCAGCAACTCCCGCGCTTCGGCAAACAGCTCAATGATTTCCCGCAGTTCGCGCCCCCGGGTGGTCTCGATGATGGCCTTGGCTCCCGCATGGTCGCCCCCGTCGGCCAGGGCGCACACGCGGTCGGCAATGCCGTGGATCATGCGGTGCGGCTGGTCGAAGGAGTGCCACAGGGAGAGAAACGCCACGCTCTGGTTCTGCGGCCTATACGTGTCGTACCATTTGCCGAATTTGCACAGGTGCGGGTTGCGAGCGAGCTTAAACGGACGTTTTTGCTCGACCGATGCCTGCAACTCCGCAATCCAGTTCTTGTGGTCCTGCTCACGCTCGTTGAGCGTCTGTATGACTTCCTGCGTTTCCGCGATGAACGAGGGCATCCCCAGCACCACCCGCAAATCCAACAACGGCATCAGTTCGCCGCGGATATTGATCATTCCCCGGACCTCCGGCGGCGCCTGCGGCAGCCGGGTTACCTCGGGCAGCAGCAGCAACTGGCTGACCCGCTGCGCCGGGATCGCCAACCGCGTTTGCATGAGCCGGACAATCAGGAACGAAAGCCTGTCATCGCCTTCCAACGTTTCCGCAGGCGCCACTGCCGTCTGAGACATGCCGGATTCCTTTTTGGTCAACGACCGATTGCGGGCTTCCCGTGTTCAGCCCGGGCCAATGAATCAGGTCTGAATATCCAAAATTGCGTGCCTTGTCCTATCGCCTTGTCCAGGGAGGCTGATAGCAGGGGATTTCCCCTACTGCCATTTTCTGTGTTCCCGCATGTCGGCCGTTATCGGCCCTGCATGGGTGCTTGCCCCCATTCCCTCCCGCGCGTACCCTTCTCCCATCAAGGAGTACCCATGCGCCTCATCCGCTTCCTCGATTCCCTCCACCAAATCCACCATGGCGTCGAACAGCCCGACGGCACCGCCCTGCGCATCCAGGGCGACATCCTGGCCAACTTCGACGTCACCCATCAGAAAATCCCCGTTAAAAAACTACTCGCCCCCCTCCAGCCTGCCGCGATCTTCTGCATTGGCCTGAACTACCAGAAGCACATGGCCGAAATGGGCTCTCCGCGACCGGACTTCCCCGTGGTGTTCATGAAAAACCCCGCCGCCGTTCAGAACCCCGGCGACCCGATCCAGATTCCCACACACCTCCAGAGCACACAGGTGGATTGGGAGTGCGAACTGGCCGTGGTCATCGGCAAACGGGCCAAGAATGTCTCCCGCGCCGCGGCATTGGATTACGTGCTTGGGTATACGGCCGCCAACGACGTCTCCGCCCGCGATTGGCAAAAACTCTGGGGCGGCGGCCAATGGTGCCGGGCCAAATCCTTCGACACCTTCTGCCCCCTCGGCCCGGCCATCGTGACCCCGGATGTACTCCCCGCGGGCGCGGCAGGGCTGCGGCTGCGAACATTGGTCAACGGCGAAGTGCGGCAAGACTCGAACACCTCGGACATGATCTTCGACGTGCCGACGCTGATCGAATTCCTCTCCGGCTCGACCACACTCCTCCCCGGCACCATCATCCTCACCGGCACACCGGGTGGCGTGGGCATTGGCATGAAACCGCCGCTGTTCTTGAAAGCGGGTGATAAGGTAACGGTGGAGGTGGAGGGGATTGGGGAGTTGAATAATGTTGTTGCGGCGGAGCTATCAGCGTAACATCGTCTTTGCTGCTTTTGGGAGTTGCCGTCATGAAATATCTAGCGACCACCGTGCTTTTGGTCTGCCTTGGATTCATTCTCTTCCGGGTCTTTTTACCGGATTCCTGGCGTGACCTTTATACGACACACTGGTTGGAAATCCGACTGATCTGTGCCATTGGCGTGGGGATATTTCTGTTGGCGGCAAAGCTGAATGAAAACGGACACAAGGGAAATCGGGACCTTGCCGTGATATTGTGTATCGCGTCCGCCATTGGGTTATTGGCGACGTTTCTGCCGAAGCCGGATGCCCATGATAATTGGCAGCCCGCCTTTTCGATTCTGTTGCCTTTCTCGATACCGGCGGCGTGCGCATTGCTGACCATATTCTTCTGGCCGGAGGATGAGGACAAAAAATAGCCCCCGCTGTCGGCCTCACCAATGACTAGAGCATTTTTCATTCGCACCTAGCGCCATCGCGATTGCGTAGGTATACTGTTGTCATTGACAGGAGGTCGATGACATGACGTATGCGATGGAATACCGGCGGTTGGTCGCGGCGGCTTATGACGAATCGGGTTCGTCGGCGGATGTGGCGGAGCAGTTGGGATGCAGCGAATCCTGGGTGCGGCGCCTGATTCAGCGGCGGCGCGAAACGGGTTTGTTGGACCCGCGGCCGCTCAAGCGGCCGGACAACTTCAAATTGAACCAAGACGATTTGTCGGAGTTGGCGGAGTTGATCGCCAAGCGGCCGGACATGACGCTCCAGGAACTGGCCGACGCCTTGTGCACCAAGGTGAGCGTGCCGACGGTGTTTCGCGCTGCGGAAAGGTTGAAACTGCCTTTAAAAAAAAGTCGATCCACGCCGCCGAACAGGAACGGCCGGACGTGAAGGCGGCGCGGGCCGTGTGGTTCGAGGGGTTCCGGCACGTCACGCTGGATCAGCTTGTGTTTATTGATGAATTCGGCGCCAGCAGCAACATGACTCGGCTCTACGCCCGCGGTCCCAGGGGCCAGCGCATCGTGTGCCGCACGCCCCACGGACACTGGAAGATGCTCAGCACCATTGCGGCGATGAATGCCGCGGGCATCCTGACCGCCGGCACGTTTGAACAGGCCGTGGATGAGGACACGTTCGTGGGCTTCGTCGAGCAGTGCCTGGTGCCGGTGCTCACGCCAGGACAGGTGGTGGTGCTGGACAATCTGCCGGCCCATAAATCGCCGCGTGTCGATTCGTTAATTGAATCTGCCGGTGCGCGGGTGATGCGCCTGCCGCCCTACTCGCCGGACTTCAATCCCATCGAGATGGCGATCTCGAAGATCAAGACGTTGCTGCGTAAGCGCGGGGCGCGCCGCATCACGGCACTCTTCTTCGCCATCGGCGAGGCGCTGGAATCGATCACCGCCGACGATGCCGTCGCCTACATCCGAAAACGCGGCTACGCCGCTATGGCCGCGTGAAAAATGCTCTAACACACCCTGCTATTGCATGAGGTTTTCGATTTCCTCCGCTTCAATCGGTATCCCCTCGAACAGATCCACCGCCCCCTCCGGCCGCACCACAATATTATTCTCCAGCCGAATGCCAAAACCTTCCTTGGGAATATAAATCCCCGGCTCCACCGTCAGCACCGTCCCCGGCTGGAACGGCACCTGCGCCACCCCATAGTCATGCACATCCAACCCCAGAAAATGCCCCAGACCGTGCATAAAATACTTCCGGCACGCCGGCTCCTCCTCCGTCTGCTTCTTGATGTCCGCTTTCTTGATCAGCCCCAAGGCCAGCAGTTCCTCGTTCATCATCCCCTGCGCATCCTTCTGCCAGTCCCGGTGCAGCTTGCCCACCGTGGCGTTCTTGACCGAAAAACGCAGCACGCGGAGCACCGCATCATAGACGGCACGCTGCCGGCGGCTGAATTTTCCATCCACAGGAATCGTGCGCGTCAGGTCCGCGTTGTAGTTGGCATAAGATGCCGCGACATCCAGCAACAGCAGGTCGCCCTTTTGGCACGTCTGGTCGTTCTGAAGGTAGTGCAGAACGCAGGAATTCTTGCCTGACGCGATGATGGGGGAATACGCAAACCGGCCCCGCCGCCGTGTGAATTCGTGCGCGAATTCGGCCTCGATCTCAAATTCGGCCACGTCCGGCTTGACCATCTTGGCGACACGCCGAAAACCCTTGCCCGTGATGTGGATCGCCTGTTTGAGCAGCTCGATTTCGGCATCTGTCTTGGCCCCGCGCAGTTCCATCATCAGCCGGCCCAGCCGCCGGTAGTCATGCAGCGGATAGTGCTTCTGCGTGTCCCGCACAAAACGCGCATCGCGTGATTGCACCTCGACAACCGCACGGCCATGTTCATTGGCGTTGAGGTAAACATGATCCATCTCGCACATAAGCCGGTGGAAAATGCCGCGGAACTCAGAGAGCCATTTGACGTTCTTGATGCCGGAGATCTTCTGCACCTCCTCCTTGGTGAGCTTGTGCCCCTCCCACGTGGCCAGCAGTTCGCTCGATTCCCGCACAAAGAGCACCTCGCGCAGCTTCTCGTCAAACGAGTTCGGGCACAGCAGCAGAATCGTCTCCTCCTGCTCAATGCCCGTCAGATAAAACAAATCCGTCTGCGGCACCATCGGCAGCACCGCATCGGCGTTCATCGGCAGCACGTCGTTGGCGTTCACCACCGCCAACGAATTCCGCGGCAACTTCCGGGCCAGCCGCTCCCGGTTCTCGGCAAACATCTTCGCATCGATTGGCAAATGCCTCATGGCGATCCTTTCATGACAGAAGTGGTGCCGACGCCCGCGTCGGCGTTCGTGGTTTGCAGGCCCATGCGGTCGTCCGCACCTTATTGTAACACCGTCGCCCGTTTCAGCTGATAGGATGGATTATTGGGGCGGCAAAAAAGTCGACAAAAGTGGACACGAAATTGACATAAGTTGACGGAAGTTGGCACACGTGGACGCGGGTTGGAAGGGGATCCCTCAGACCGGAGTATGGCCGGGCGCAGTTGCCGGTGGCTGCGTACCTAAAGCTCCTGGCATCATGCGCCGGCGGTAGCCCCACGCCAGCAGGCAGGCGGGAATGAGCGCTAGCGCCAAACCGGCCGCACTCGGCGCCGGCAGGGTGGTCCACCACTCCGGGTATACCGGCTGGTCCGGGATCACTGGTTCGTCGATTTGCGCCACCCGCGTGTCATCCGTCTGATTGGCCTGGAACATATTGTACTGGCTCCGGAGTTTGCTCACCAAGTCGCCCTGCTCCTTGAGTTCATCCATCCGGTGCTGCCAGTCCAGCAGATCCTGGCCGATGCCCGTGATGATGGCTTCCTTGGCCTGGCGAATCTGGCCGAGGTAGTTGGCTGTGAAGCGCTGAATGACGGCGGCATCCTGGAGCGTCTTTTCCATGCGGGCGCGGGCTTCAGCCAGAAGTTGTTTGCGCAAACTGTCGACTTGTTCGTTAATCTTTTGCAGGCGTGCATCGATTTGGGCGATAAGCTGGGTCGAGGGATCAATTCTGGACGCAGACGCCTTCTCCTGTTCCCAATTCAGCCGCGCGGCCAGCAGCGACTTGAGGGTGGCATCGTTGTCCACACGCTCCTGCAAGTCGGCCGAAAGCTCCACCTCCTTCCCCTCCGCTTTCGTTGTTTTCAGGGACTCGTATTGCGCTTCGGCGTTGCTGGCCTGAAGGTTCGCCCGCGTGTAATCATCGTTAAGGGCTATGAGTGAATTCCGTTCGATTTCGTAACGCGATTTCAGTGCGTCGATGCCCTTGCGTTTCTGATAATCCGCCAGGGTCTGGCTCTTGATGTCGAAGTTGTCGGAGGCCAGTTTGACCTGGTCGCCGAGGTTGCGCAGGATGGCGGTGCGGCGATTTTTGCTATCGTCGATCAGACGCTGCTTGTAGACCTTGATGGCAGCCTGGACCAGGGTATAGGACTCCATCGGATTTCTGGCGGTCATGGTCACTTGAAAGGAGGCCGCGTTGAGTTGGGGCACGACCACCAAATCCCGCTTGAGGCACTTCAATGAATCCGGTTTGTGTTCGGCCAGCCAGTTGCAATCGCCATCGGTTCCATCGGGCCGAGTATGGAATTCCTTGGATTTCAATATATCCTGCAAGAAGTTTTCCTGCTGGAAAATAAACACCTGCCGGTTGATGATCTGGTTGGTGTCATCGATGGTGAGTGGCATCTGTTGGGCCTGGTCCTGTCCGAGGGGTGGTTGGGGAGGCAGAACCTGGAACGGCACAATCGCCGTGTAGAGTTTCGGGGCGAAGGCAACGTAACTCAACCCTCCCCCCGCACCGATAGCCGCACCCAGTGGCAGCACCCACAAGTAGCGCGTGAACATCAAGCCGATGATGGATCTGGCCATTGCAATCCTCCTACCAGAAGTGAGATGTGCGTACCTTAACCCTACGCGACCTCGTCCGCCAGAGATTCACACATTCCGCGGATGGTTGGGTGTGGCTCAACATTATTGAATGTGTACCGTTTTACCGCTTACGCCCGCCTAAAAGCGGAACTCCAAACCTATTTGATTCTGCCTTCCACCAGATGCACCGTGCGGTCGGCCAGGCCGGCCACATTGGGGTCGTGGGTCACCAGGAGCATGGTTTGGCCGCTTTCCTGGTGGAGGCGGACGAGGACATCGAGGATGGTGCGGCCGGTTTTGGCGTCGAGGTTGCCGGTGGGTTCGTCGGCCAGGAGGAGCGCGGGTTGATTGATGAGGGCGCGGGCGATGGCGACGCGCTGGCGTTCGCCGCCGGAGAGCTGGGCGGAGCGGTGGCGGATGCGCGGGGTGAGGCCGAAGGCGTCGATGAGGCGGAGGGCCTCGTCCTTGCGGGGGCGGGCGCGGATGAGGGCCTTGTAGAAGGGGGCCTGGACCATGGCGGGGAGCAGGATGTTCTCCAGGACGTTGAGTTCGGGCAGGAGATGGTAGAACTGGAAGACGAAGCCGAACTCGCGGTTGCGCAGGCGGTGGCGGGCGAGGAGGCCCATGCGGGAGACGGGGCGGTCGCGGAAAAAAAGTTCACCGGGGGGATCGAGTTGGGAGCCTTTGACGGATGGGCCGCCGGATCTGCGGGCCGAGTAGGGGAGCACGCCGGCGGCGGGGGCGGAGCCGTTGTCCGGGCGCTCCGGGGCGGCGACGAGGTCGGGGCGGTCGAGGGTGCCGGCGATGTGGAGGAGGGTGGACTTGCCGGAGCCGGAGGCGCCCATGATGGCGACGAACTCGCCGTCGGCGATTTCGAAGTTGACGCCGCGGAGGACGGGGACGATGTCGTTGCCCATGCGGTAGGACTTGTGGATGTTGACGAGGCGGATGAGGGGGGGACTATTCATAGCGCACCGCCTGCACGGGGTCTTCGAGTGCGGCGAGGATGGCGGGGATGATGGCGCCGGCGACGCCGGCGACGAGGGCGACGCAGAAATAGAGCACCACGTCGGAACAGCGCACCACATCGGGGATGCGGTCGAAGAGGTAGACGGAGCGGTCCCAGATGATCAGGCCGGTGGTCTGGAAGATGAGTTCATGGATTTGGTTGGTGTGGGTGACGAAGAGGGTGCCGGTGAGGGCGCCCAGGCCGCCGCCGACGATGCCGATGAGGAGGCCGTAGGAGAGGAAGATGGAGGCGACGCCGATTTCGGAGCCGCCGACGGCCTTGATGATGCCGATGTCGCGGGTTTTGTCGCGGACGATCATGTAGAAGATGAGGAAGATGACGACGAGGACGACGCCGGACATGAGGAGGAGGATGAAGGTCATCATGGTTTTTTCGTTTTGGACGGCGCCGAGGTATTTGGCCTGTTTTTCATCCCAGGTTTGGACGCTGAGGTTGCCGTATTTGATGCGATATTCAAAATTGGCTTCGATCTTCTTTTGTATAAACTCGTCCATCCGGGCGCGGAGTTCCTTCATGTGGGATTCGCCGGCGGGGGTGAGGCGGATGAGAATCTGGTGGGCGCGAGCGGGGAAGTCGCCCTCGGGCCCGAGGCGCGGATCGGGGCGCATGCCGGCCATGAACTGCACGGTTTCAAAGGGGGCGTAGACGTCGAGGGAGTCCACGTCGTAGACGCCGGTGTGGGCGTCATCGACGATGGTGAAATCCAGCGAGCGGGCATTGGTGACCTGCAAGTCGGGGCCGTTCTTGGAAGGCGGGAAGACCGTGATGGAGACCTTGTTATAGCGGTCGGGATAGCCGCGCACGAAATTGCCGCGGGTGTCGCGGCGATAGCCCATCTGCGAGCCGACGATGCAGCCGTTGGCGGGGAGCGGCGAGTTGCCTTCGCGGACGACCTTGGCCGCGGGCGGCAGGTCGAACGAGGCGCCGGGTGGGAGCACGAGGGGGGCGAGTGCGGCGCGGTTTTTGAAACTGGCGCCGGGCGGCAGGGCAAAGGCAAGATCCACGGTGCGTTTGGCCTGGAAAACATCCATCATGGTCTGGCGGGTGCGGTCCTCGGCGATGTCATACCCCCGCTCCCGGAGGAAGAGGACGGGCCAGCAGACCAGGAGCGTGACGACGCCCAGCCCCGCGATGCCGACCAGCCCCGCGGTGATGTAAGCGCCGCCGGTGCGGACGACGCGGGCGCGGAGGAGGAGCAGCGCGACGACGACGGCGACCAGGGCGAGGGTCCAGAGGCGACCGTAGGCCGGTCCGGTCACGTGTTTGGGATCGCGGAGAACGTCCAAGGCGCGGAGGGCGTCGTCATCGGCCTTCTGGGCGGCCTCCAAGTGTTTTTGGGCATAATCAATGAGCGCCTCGCGCGTGGCGGGGAGGTGCGGGGCGAGGATATCGAGGGCCTGATTGGGAGCCTGATATTGCCGAAAGAGGCTTTGGCGGAATTGCGAGACGGCGGAGCGCTCGTCGGGCTTGACGCCCACGAGGAGGGAGGGAATCGACTTTTCGGAGAAGGGGGCGTAGAGCAGGGCGTAAATTTCCACGACGGGCGTGGTGGCCTGAATCTCCGGGAAGTTGGCCTTGAGCTGTTGGGCGAGTTCGTCGTAGCCTTCAAAGCCCTGGGAGGAGGAGGGGCAGGAAACGATGATGTCGCCGTAGAGGTCGCGGTTGGCGTCGCGGACGCGGTCGACAAAGCCCTGCATGATGCTGGTGACGATGAT
>CAIPTQ010000216.1 GCA_903868035.1 uncultured Phycisphaerales bacterium | reverse complement strand
CGCCGCCAAGCTGGAGGAGGCGTTTGGCGAATTGCAGCATGACGCGGTGATCCAGGGATTCCGGCGCGGGCGCGCCCCGCGGCGGCTCATCGAAAAGCGCTTCGGCGCGGACATCCGCAACACGGTCAAGCAGCAGGTGGTGGGCGAGGCGTATCAGAAAGCCATCGAGGACAACAAACTCGAAGCCCTCGGCGACCCGGACGTCGATCTCTCGAAGATCGAACTCAAGGACGGGGCGAACCTGGAAGTGGTGGTGGAGGTGGAAGTGGCGCCGGAGTTTGAACTGCCGTCGATTGAGAAGATCGCGGTCAAGCGGCCCAAGCTGGAGGCGACGGAGGAGCGGCTGAACCTGGCGGTGGAGAATTTGCAGAAGTATTTCGGGCACTGGCATGACCGGACGGACGGGGCGACGGAAAAGGACACGGTGACGGCGGACGTGAAGGTGGTGGCTGCGGAAGACAATTCGATCGTGGCCGAGCAGTTGGCGGTGAACCTGTCGGTGGCGAAGGACGCGGTGGCGAACATCGCGGGGATCAAGTTTGAGAGCCTGACCGAGCAACTGACGGGGGCGAAGGTGGCGGGGACAGTGGTGATCGAGGGGACGCTGCCGGAGGATCACCCGGACGAGAAGCACCGGGGCAAGAAGGTGAAGATCGAACTGGCGGTGAAGGCGGTGAAGCACCAGGACCTGCCGGAGGTGAACGCGGAGTTCGCGGCAATGCTGGGGTTCGACGATGTGGAGGGGCTCAAGTCGGACCTCAAGGAGCGGCTGGTGGTGCAGCTCGAGCAGGAGACGAAGGGGGCGATTGCCCAGCAGGTGTATCGGTATCTGCTGAGCAACACGAATTTGGAGTTGCCGTCGAAGCTGTCGCAGAAGCAGATGGGGACGGTATTGCGGCGGCGGGCGACGGAGCTGATGCAGAAGGGCGTGCCGGAGGCGGAGATCGTGCAGCAGATTGACGCCTTGCGGATTTCGTCGGCGCAGCAGGCGGCGGTGGACCTGCGGCTGTTCTTCATCATGAGCCGGCTGGCGGAGCAGTTCGGGGTGGAGGTGAGCGATGAGGAAGTGAATGCCCGGATCGCGTCGATTGCGATACAATATGGGCGGCGGCCGGAGAAACTGAAGGGGCAGATGTCGGCGAGCGGGCAGTTGGAGCAGTTGTCGCTGCAAATCCGGGATGGGAAGGTGGTGGATAAGCTGGTGGAGATGGGCGAGGTGACGGAAGTGGATGAGAAGACGCTGGCGGAGGAGTTCAAGAACCTGCCGCCGCTGTCGAATGTAGGGCCGAATGTGACGGGGGTGTCGCAGTCGGTGAAGGAACCGAAGTGAGGGGTTGGTTAGTGGTTGGTTGTTAATAGAGGGCTCGGCGTTCTTTGGGATGCCGAGCCCTTTTCATTGGTGGTCGAGTCGTATCTGGGGAATAGCTATTCGATTTCAGAAACGACTTGCTTGGGATCGCGCGGCACGAGGCGCTGGCCGATGCAATCCACCAGGAAATCAAGATCTTCCATACGCCAACGTTGATACCATCAGTCAATCTTGACTTCCCTGCCCGCCGCAGCGCTGCGGTAGACGCCGTCGAGCATCTTTTGCACCGCCAAGCCCGCCTCGCCGGGCGCTTCCAGCGGCGTGTCGTGCAGGCAGGCGTCCACGAAGTTGCGGAGCTTATAGTCGAACAGCGCGGGGAAATCGCCGTCGCCGGTGAAGGTGGGGTGGTAGTTGGTCATGTGGCCGGCGCGGTCGGTGAAGACGGCGGGTCCGGCGGCATCGCCCTTGAGGCCGCGGTCCCAGGTGCCGCCGCCTTTTTCGCCCATGAGGGTGAAGTTCCAGATATCGCGTTCGATATGCGCCACAAACGAGGCCTCAATCTGCAAGATCGCCCCGTTGTCGAACCGTATCTGCCCGATCGCCAAATCCTCCACCGTGTAGGTTTTATAATCCCACCCCGGCCACATGCTGGCGATCTTGCTGGGCTTGTTGCCCATGTAGGTCCAGGTGTTGCCGGAGGCGGCGATGGGGCGGGGGGAGCCCATGACGTAGTGGGCCATTTCGATGACGTGGACGCCGATGTCGATCATGGGGCCGCCGCCCTGGAGGTGTTTCTGCCCGAAGACGCCCCAGTTGGGAATGCCGCGGCGGCGGAGGGCCTGGCACTTGACGAACATGATTTTGCCGAACTCGCCCGCGTCGCGGGCCTGCGCCAGGAAGCGCGTGGAGGGGTGGAAGCGGTATTGAAAGCCGACGGCAAGTTTCCGCTTGTTCTTTTGGGCGGCGGCGATCATCTGGGCACACTGCCGGGGCGTCATGGCCATGGGCTTTTCGGTGGACGTGTGGCAGCCCGCGTTCAGGGCGTCGATGACCGCCGGGGCGTGGACGGCGTTGGGCGTACACACATCCACGGCATCGGGCTGCACCTTCTTGAGCATCGCTTTCCAGTCGCGGAACGTTTCCTTCACGCCGTGCGTGTCGCGCACCCACTCCAGCCGCCGGGGCTTGGTATCCACGCCCGCGACCACCTCCACGTCGGGGTACTTTTTGTAGGTGCGGAGGTGGAGGTCCGAGATGCCCCCGCAGCCGACGATGGCGACGCGCAGTTTTTTGCCGCGGTGCGTGGATTCGGATGCGATGGCGAATGATTCCTGGGAAACTCCTGCGGCCATGGAATGTTCCTTTGTTGAACGGGTCGGTTGGAAAATGAACGATCGGGAAGCAACGAATACCGCGCGGCATGTGTTTTGTCGAGATGTCGTGGCGGTGTCGTGGCGGTATCAGAGCCGCGACCGTTAGGGAGCGACCATCTTACCCGCAATTTCAATTGGATGAATCCCCTCGTTGCTCATGCGGCTCACGCCCGGGCCAGCACCCGCAAAGCGGGTTTTTCCCGCGGCTTCTCCGGCGGCACTCCCTCCGGTTCCCGCACCGCCGCCCCCGCCGTGATGTCCAGCATCCGCTGCAAGCTTACCCGCGCCCAATACTTTGCATGCGCCTCCACCGTGATCCGGTTCACCACCCGCCCCTGGGCCAGGTTATCCAGCACCCACAGCAAATGCGGCGGGTCGATCCGGTACATCGTCGTACACAGGCATTGGCACTCCGAGAGAATCATGATGTGCTTGTCCGGGTGCTGGTGGGCCAGGCGATTGACCATGTGTACTTCCGTCCCCACGGCCCACGACGTTCCCGCCGGGGCCGCCGCGATGGTTTTGCCGATGAGGTCGGTGGAGCCGGAGAGGTCCGCCTTCCGCACCACCTCATACCGGCATTCCGGATGCACAATCACCTGGATCCCCGGATGCCGCGCCCGCGCCTGGTCCACGTGCTCGGGCCGGAAAAGCTGATGCACCGAGCAATGCCCCTGCCAGAGAAAGAACGTGGCCTTGCGGATGTCATCATCGCTCAGCCCCCCGGCCGGCTGACGATAATCCCAGATGGCCATGGTATTCAGCGGAAAGCCGAGTTTGAAAGCGGTGTTGCGGCCCAGATGCTGGTCGGGGAAAAATATAATTTTGGTGGCGGAACCGGCGGAACCGGTGGGGGGGCAGGCAGGTACTGAGGCACCAAGTTCAGCCCCCTCGTTAACCTTGGCCTGGCTCAGTGCCCCAGTACCTGTATGCCCGCCTCCGCCCGCGCCGGGCCTTTGCTCCAGCGCCCATTGAAGCAACTTTTCGCAATTGCTGCTAGTACACACCGCCCCGCCGTGCTCGCCGACAAACGCCTTGATCGCCGCCGACGAGTTGATGTATGTGATCGGCACGAGCCGGAAACCGTCGATCCCCCGGCAGGCCTCGTGGATCGCCCCCCAGGCGTCCTCCACATCCTCGAGCTGCGCCATGTCCGCCATCGAACACCCCGCCCCCAGGTCCGGCAGGATCACCTGCTGCCGCTCCGCCGTCAGCACATCCGCCGATTCGGCCATGAAGTGTACGCCGCAGAACACCACATATTCCGCCTTGGTCAACTTTGCCGCTTCACGCGATAACAAAAACGAATCCCCCACCACGTCGGCGAACCGGATCACCTCATCCTGCTGATAGTGGTGCCCCAGGATCACCAGCTTGTCGCCCAGCTCCGCCTTGCGCGCCGCGATGCGCGTCCGCACCTCGGCCGGGGCAAGCTGCGTGTAGCTGTGGGGTATGGGTTGCTGCCAGTTCATCTAAGGCTCCTTGTCCCCTGATTATACACGGGCCGCTGCTGGTTTGCCGGGCCTATTGTTGTGGCCTATCTGCGCCGCCCGTCGATAACTCCTTCATGGTTGTGACGCTGGGCAAATTTCATACGGCGGTGGCGCGGGGATTGGCGCTGTTTCTGGGCGCCTTCACGCTGCTCAACATCGTCGGGTCGTGGTGGTCGCCGGGCTTTGACGCCAACGGCTGGTGGCTCGATGTCGCCTTCCTGCCCTGGAAATCCGGCCACGCCCTGCTGATCTGCGGCGCACTGGCCCTGCTGGCCATCGGCATCAACCGGCCCCGGGCGCCGCGGGGGTGGGCGCGAATCTGGACCCAGACCGCGGTGGGGGGGCTGCTCACCGTGGCACTCTGGAATACGGCGGGCTTCTACTGGCTGTGGTTCCGCGGCCAGTTCACTCCGGGGGTGTGGGTGCCGCTGTCGCTCCTGCTGGCCGCGGCGCTGGGATTCGTGGCCTGCGCCGCCTGGCGGCCGCAACCCCGCGCCGGTTGGGCGGCACGGATTCTATACTTTCTGACAATCGTGGCCGCAATGGTGATTTTCCCCCTCGCGCAGATGTATTGCTTCGGCCGGACCGACTACCGCCGCCAGGCCGATGTCATCGTCGTCTTCGGCGCCAAGGCCAACGCCGACGGCACCCCCTCGGAAGCCCTCGACGACCGCGTCCGCACCGCCCTCGCGCTCTACCAGGAGCACCGCGCCCCCCTCCTGATCTTCTCCGGCGGCCCCGGCGCCGGCACGCTCTCCGAGCCGCAAGTCATGCGCCACCTGGCCCTCGCCGCAGGCGTGCCGGCATCCGCGATCGTGCTGGATGAACAGGGCCTGAACACGGACGCCACCGTGGACAACACCGTGGCCCTGTTCCCGGAGCGCGGCATCAAAACGGTCCTCGCCGTGAGCCACGATTATCATCTCCCCCGCATCAAGCTGACCTATGAACGAGCGCTGGCCGCGGCGGCGACCGGGGCGAACACAACCATCGCGGTCTACACGGTGCCCGCCCAACAGCGGCGGCCCCTGACCGCGCGGCCCTTTTTCATGGCCCGGGAAGTCGTGGCGTTGTGGGTGTATTATCTGCGGCCGCTGAAGGGGTGACGGATTGGCCCAATTAGCGCCGCCCCCGCCGCCTCATCACCACCAAACTCCCCAACCCCAACAACACCAAACTCGCCGGCTCCGGCACGCCGGAGGTCGAACCGCCGCCGCCCACCGACCCGCCGCTCACCGGCGTAAACCCGCCGGACAACGGACCCGTCTGCGACGCCAACGCCAGGTTGATCAGGAAGTAATCCGTCCCGTCAAT
>CAIPTQ010000215.1 GCA_903868035.1 uncultured Phycisphaerales bacterium | reverse complement strand
TCTCCCGCTCCAACTCCGCAATCTTCGTGCCCGCCGCCACGCAACCAGGACATTCAGGAAGGATCGCATCCATGCCATTTCACTCCGCGTTCCAAACGCTAGAGATATTATATGCACGGGCAAGGCGCTAAACAATTACGGATTTTCAGAGATTCGACACCGCGGCTGCCGACATTTACAGCACCAGTCCCTTCTCGTTCTTGGATTACCGCTCATCCGATGGTGCCTCGGCCACGCTGGAACTTGGGTACGGGGCAGGCACGCCGTTGAACCTCGTCGGGATGAATGCGCTGGCGATCAACTTCATGGGTTACGATGCCGGCAATGGCGGGCCGCTGAAAGTGGACGTGACGCTGTATTACCCAACCGGGTCTGCCTATTTTAGCGGCTCGATCACGACGTACGGAGCGCAGAACTTCGTGCTGCCAGTTGTTGCCACCCAGACGGTGGACCGGATCGTCATTGACTTTGTTGCCCCCAAGGGCGTCGATTACCGCATCGATGAACTGTCGGTGCAGGTGCCGGAACCGGCTTCACTCTCTCTACTAGGTCTGGCCGTCGTACCGCTGCTGCTGCGGCGTCGGCGGTAACGCGGGCGTATACTCCAAGTACTCATACTCCCAACAACACCGGCGGCATGCATCCCACGCATGTCGCCGTTTTCATTGTATGACTGAACCGCCTCTTGGCTACCGCGCGTACAAACAAATTTCGCACAGCGCGTCTCCCGGAGCAAGATTCCTGCCGTGATCAAATACTCGTGGCACAACTTGCTTGGGGGCACTTGGCGGCTGAACCGCATTCTGCGGGAAAAGCTCGGGCCTGGAAGCGACCACTTGAACCTCGCAAAGCAACGCCGCCTGACGACCGCCGACATTATGCCCCATCATCCCCTTTCCCATCAGCCAACAGCCGTCGAATAGCCTCGGCCTTTTCTTCCGGCGTCAACGGAAGCGTCATGATTGCCCGTATCGTCTCTGCGAAATCACCCCCAATTTGACAAGAGGCTGGCGTTGCGTCTGGGGGCAAGCACAACCCTAAGCCGACCTTTGCCGTGTTGCATGGAGACTGCTCTAAGTCATTACTGGAGCTATCGTTACAGCCGTTTTCTGCACTGAAATCCTCCGGTTTTGTAAACCGTAGGTTGCGGGTTCGATCCCCGCCGTCGGCTGTGGGGTGAAGGGTTGCGGGGGCTCATGAATTAATGCGGGCGGAAAGGCGCCAGTTGTTCGGCGGGGGCGCCGGTGAGGATGGATTCGGCCATGAGGCGCGAGACCAGGGGGGCCAGGCCCAGGCCGGTCTTGAAGTGGCCGGTGCAGAGGTGGAGGTTGGGGATTTGGGGGTGCGGGCCCATGATGGGGGGGTGGCGCTGGGCGGGGTTTTGGGGGCGCAGGCCGGTCCAGTGGCGGAGGACGACGGCGTCGTGGAGTGCCGGGATGATGTGGGCGGCGCCGGCGAGCAGGGTTTGGCGGGCGGCGGGGGTGGGCGTTTCGTCGAAGCCGGCTTCGGGTTCGGTGGTGGAGCCGACGAGGATTTCGCCGGGGGCGTTCCAGGGGATCAAATAGATGGATTCCGATTTGACGATGGTTTGGAGGCGCAGGCCCGGGGGGATGCGCAGGGCCAGGCCCTGGCCTTTGGCGGGGCGGATGGGGGCGGCGGCGGAGACTGCGGGCGCAAGCTGGCCCGACCAGGCGCCGGCGGCGACGAGGACGGCATCGGCTTCATACAGCTTGTCGGCGGTGCGGACGCCCAGGACGCGCTGGCCGGAGATGGGGAGGGCGGCGGCGGGGGTATGCGTGTGGAACACGACGCCGGCGGAGAGGCAGGCGGCGTGCAGGGCCGTGACGAGTTGGGGCACGTGGACCTGGGCGGTGGCCCGGCAGAGCAGGCCGGGATGGGGCACGGGAGCGAGGTGGGGCCAGCGGGCGGCGAGGGGCGCGGGTTCAAGGAGTTCCATCACCGGGAGGGAATTGCCGAAGGACGGCCACTGGGCGCAGGCGGTTTGGGCTTCCAGGCGGGCGCGGGCGGCGGCCTTGTCGGAGTTGAGCAGTTCCAGGCGACCCAGGCGCAGGAAGCCGATGGGCAGGCCGGTGTACTGGGCGAGGCCGGCGGCGAATTCCTCGAACTGCCAGAGGCTGGCGCGATGGAGCTGTTGCAAGGGGCCGGCGGCCAGGGGGCTGGCGGGCCAGAGCGCGCCCAAGGCGGCGAGGGTGGCGCCGTGGCCGATGTCGCGCGCCTCAAAGAGCTCGACGCGGGCGCCGGCGGCGGCCAGGCGCCAGGCGCAGGCGAGGCCGATGACGCCGCCGCCGAGGATGAGGATTTTGGGATGCTGGAGCACGCGGGCATTGTAGCGGGGGCGGCGGCGGTGTGCCTCACGGTTTGGCCGCGGGCATAGTGGCGGGACTGGTCTTTCGTTCCTGCGGGAGGGCGGCGCTGGTGGCATTTTCGGCGCGCCGGGCCACGACGGATTGCGGTCCCTGGGTCCACACGCACAGCAGACGCCGCTGGTCGGTGAACCAGTACGACTCGATGACGACCCCGCAGTGAACCAGATCGACCCGCCAGGGCCGGGCGGCGGGTGCGGCGGGGGCGGGGGGGGCGGGGGG
>CAIPTQ010000214.1 GCA_903868035.1 uncultured Phycisphaerales bacterium | reverse complement strand
CCATTCCTCCCATCACTCCCCCACATCTCCCCCGCCAGCCTCTTCACCGCAGCATCGCATTGGGGGTAGCCGCTCAGACTCGGTGACTTCACCGGCGGCGGTCCCAGCACCGTCGCCCCAGCTTTGACCAGTTCCCTGATCTTGCGCAGCAGCGTGGGCGTCATCGTCGGCACCTCCGGTAGCACCAGTACGCGATAGCTCATCCCGTCGGGCAACACCAGGCGTCCGTCCTTCACCGACATCCGCGACACCAACGTCTCGGGCGCGCAGCCGTCGAAGTTATAGCCCAGGCGCTCCGGTGGGCTGCCGCGCGTGGCCGACGCCGGCGGCCGGAACACCTGCGGCGAGCCTTCCGGCACGAGGAAACAGACATCCGCCACCGGCAGCCCCTGCCGGAGCACGAACTGGCAGCGTGCCAGGTAGTCATGATACGCGCCGGCCATATCCCACCACGTCTGTGTGCGTTCCCAGTGGACCCCATACGGCCCCATCGTCATGCCCGGCTTCCGGTCAAGCCACGGCTGGTGTTGAGAGCGGTGGACCACGAACCGGTTCACCCCCGCGCTGAACGCCCAGTCGCCCAGCACCTTCATCGTTCCCGGATGCGCCTGCCAGCGCTCGTCGTCGCCGGAGGTGAATGACTCCGCCGCCACAATCGGCCGCCCGCACGTGTGCGCGATGGAGGCGGCCTCGATGACGCTGAAGGAGCTGTCGAAACCGTAGAGCCAGAACTCGCACATCGGCACATCGGCCACGGCGCCGATGCTCATGTCCGCGCACGGCATCATGTCGTAGGGCTCGATGGACAGCCCCAGCCCGTGCTGGCGTCCCAGGGCTTTCAGATGCTCCGCGTGATTCTCGATGATCAACTCCTGCGCCGTTTGCCGCAAATCCCACAAGAAGCGTTCCGAGACTTCCATGCTGTCCACCACCCGGCCCGTGATGGCCGGTAAATAGTGCAGCGAGTCATAGCCCCGTCGCCTCCGGAACTCCTCGCGGAAGGCGCCCGTCCAGTTCTGCGCGCCCATTTCCCAGCTATCAATGTGCAGCATCGTCCATCCCGCCCCGCCAGATTCTTTCCTCGGCCCGATCTCGCGCAGCAGCGCCCCGATGAACGCATCGAAATGCGCGTCCAGCGCCGCTTTGTCGCACTTGTCGCATTCCAGCCCCAGGCCCGGCAGCGGGGCCGGCCGCGTCCCGGCGCCATTGCTCGTGCGGCCAAAGCGCATGATGGTCCACTCGCCCGCCGGCACCGCCCAGGCCACGCGGCCATTCGCGTCCATTTTGGCTGTGATGTCCACTACCCGGTCTGCCGCCACCACGGCCTCCGCCGGCAACGCCGGATAGCTCCCCGCCGATGGCAGCCGCGACTTCACGCCCGGTTGCGACGTAAACGGCGCCCGCACATACAGCGCCTTCTCGTCGATGTCGCGGATCCGCTGGTTCCCGGCCGGGGTCGGAAAGGCCAGCACCAGCACGTCGCGATAATAGTCGTTCTTTGCCTTCTCCAATTCCGGCGGCAATTGACCGTCCCCGAAGAAAGCCGGCCGCCGCTGCGGCTGCGGCAGGGCTTCGTCAAACTGCTTCGGTCCTGCGACCTCGACCGCGCTCGCCACCAGGTGCTGCATCGACTGCTCCGGCTTCACCCAGGGCCCCCCGCTCCCGGTCCAGCCCGGCCCGGCGTTGAGCGTAATCTGCAACCCCAACCGTTCCGCCTCGGCCACTGCGTGCTTGAACAGCGCCCGCCACTCGGCGCTCATGAACTTCACCGGACCGCGCGGGATCCCGACATCCACCTCCATCATAATCACCCCGCCGATGCCCGCCCGCTTCAGCGCCTCGAAGTCCGCCGTGATCCCCTCCCGGCTCAGGTTGCCGTCCATAATGAACCAATACACCCATGGCCGTGCCGCTTCCGGCGGGTTGCGGAATCCCTCCTCCAGATCAGAACTCTTCCCCGCCGCCAGACCGGTCGCCGCCAAAGCCAAGCCCAGCAGGGCGAACTGAACAAACAGCATTGGCTTGCAGCGTGAGAATCGGGAAAATTTACATTTCATGCCAGCGTGCATTGTTATCGTAGGCCCCCATCGTGCGGAGACCCCGAATCAGGGTCAAGACTGCATGTAACGCCGCGTCTCGTCGGCGAGTTATAGCGGCGTCCCCCCGCTACGGCCCGCGCGCCAACCACCCCGATAGCGAGGTCGCCTCCGCCCCGAGTTGCCACGAACCTCGAAAACGCTCCGCACCCGGAACATAACCTGCAATCGAGGAGCACACGCGAGACAGACGAGGAACACACGAGCTCAACTCCTGATCGCCAGTCTCACCCCAGACCTTGGGGAGAGGGTGAGGGCAAGCCCGACTCTCGCCTATCGGACGCACCCGCAAGCTCGTAGCGCGGCCAGCGATGCTCCCTCTCCTTTGGGGAGGGCTGGGGTGGGGGGGAACGGAGCCGCCGGACT
>CAIPTQ010000213.1 GCA_903868035.1 uncultured Phycisphaerales bacterium | reverse complement strand
CGTGGGCACATGATAAACTCCCGGATTCGCCGGACATATCACCGCCCCCGCCTCCGTCAGCGCCAGCATATTTTTAATCTCAATCATCCCCAACGGCATCTCCCGATGCACCACCACCAGCCGCCGCCGCTCCTTCAGGCACACGTTGGCCGCCCGCGCGATCAGATTATCACCCAGGCCGTGCGCCATCTCCGCCAGCTTGTTGTTCGAGCACGGCACCACCACCATGCCGTCGGTCTGGAACGACCCGGACGCAATCACCGCCCCCACATCCTTATACCCCAGCACCGTAATCCCATGCGCCCCCCCGCTCCCATCGCTCCGCCCCGCCAATGCGGCCACATCCAGCGGTCCGCCGCTCTCCAGGCCTAGCTCATCATGCAACAGCCGCCGCCCCTGCGTGGAGACCACCAGAAACACCTCATGCCTCGCCCCCCCCGCGCCCCCCCCCGCGCATACCCCCGGCACTCCCCCCGGCCCCCCCACCGGCGCGCATAGCGCCTCGAGAATCCGCCGCGCATACACCGCCCCCGAAGCCCCCGTGATCCCCACGATGATCCGCTTACGTCCGCCCATACTCATCCCCCACCATCCGCCGGAGCACAAAACTCACCCCAAACGCCCCCCCCGCCACCGCCAGCAGCGTCGCCCACAGATAGCGTTCATCCAGTGCCACAAACACCGCCGCCCCCAGCAGCCCAAAAATCAGCACCACTTGCAGCCAGTCGGGCGCCAGCGTCCACTGCCGGGCCTTGGGCGACGCCGGCCCAAGCGGCGCAACATCCTCCACCGGCGGCGCGGCGGCGGGCGGTATAGGCGTTTGGATCATTCCAACTCCTCCTCGGCGATAAAATGGCGTTCGATCAAGGCATTCACATTGTACCAATTGTAGATCAACGGATGGTTCAGAAAATCCTTGCCATATTCCCGCCGTAAAGCCTCCGAATAATCCATCCCCCGGCAATCGCGCAGATGATCCAGCAGCGCCATGCCCGCGAAAAACCACGTCGGCTTGATCAATGCCGGCAACTCCGCCCCATAGTGCGCCACCCGCTCGGACCCAAACACCTCCCCACAATGCTTGCACCGCCAGTCGCACCGCACCACATGCCGGATCATATGCTCGGGACTACGCACAAAACCTCATCACTCATCACTCAAGCTCGCACCCCCTTATAACACACGCCCACCCCCATCGTCATCACACCTGCCAATCCTCCATGTCCATCCCCGGGATGCGCCCGAAATCCCCCAGATCATGCGTGACCACGCGCAATCCATGGACCAGCGCTATGGCCGCGATTTGCAGATCCATGGTCTTGATCTGTTGGCCACCGGCACGCATGGTGTTGGCCAACTGCGCGAACCTCAAGGCTTCCTGAATGCCGAAGGCCAGGCAGTCGTGCTGCACGGTGATTCGGTCGATGAACTTCATGTTCTCCAGCGTCTTTTGCGACTTGAGCGCCCCTTCGTAAAGCTCCGCCAGCACGGGGGCACACACGAAGACCGCGTCCGGCAATTGTTGCGCCCAGCGCGACCGGATCGCTCGATTCCCACGGTGGATCGCAATCCAGACGTTCGTATCAAACAGGTATCTCATAGCGGCTCAACACCATCCAGCGGAGTATCCGGCGGCGGCACAAAGGTCGGATCGTCGCCCATCCCATGCACGCTGTCGATGAAGGCCAGATATTCCTCCCGGGTCGCCGCGCGCCGGCGATCGGATACTTCAAGCTCCACATGCAGCCGCACCCGCGCGTGCGGAGTGCCCGTCGGCAGGTCCAGATGAACCTTCCCGTCCGCATCCGCATTGACCGTTAAATCCAACAAAGTCATTCCGGGCTCCTTTCGTATCTCCGTTCATTATACTCCCTCCCCCAACCTGCGCCACTTTGTCACCATCACCATGTCCCCGTGCAACTCCCTCACCCTGCCACCTTGCCACCTGTCACGTCACCCCCGCACCCCCTTGTAGCACACGCGAATCCCCAGCGTCAGCACATACTGGGGGTGAGCGGTACAAGACCCCCGCTGGATCCAAAAAATGTTACTCTGCCGGCCCCACGACGGACTTACTGTTGATGGATCGATTAGTTGGTTCGAAACCGTAAAAGGAGTGTGTTCCATGCCGACGAACGCCAATGTGAAAGTGTTTTCGATTGTGGGCGGGGTAGTGGGGCTGGTGGGTTTGGCACTACTGGGTTTTTGGGCTGGAGGGCCGGCCCGCAGGGTCGAGGAGCCGGTGCTGCGGAAATCCGTTGGCTCCACGCCGGCTCCGACGCCGATTCCAACACCTTCCGTGGCGCAGGTAATAGCGGAACCGGTTGCCGAGGAGTTGCTGTCGGTGATGGATGTGCGGCCGCGACCAAAGGCGGCGGCACCAGCGCCGGGGCTGACGCCGCGGGAACAATCGGCGGTGAATTTGGCGACCATGGGCAAGGCGCTGGCGACATTCTCCAAGGGGAACGCGGGGGCGATGCCGGAGGATTTGGGGGCGTTGGCGTATGTGACGGGCACGCCGGTGGAGTGTTTTGTCAATCCGGCCTCGGGCAAGACGGTGCCGAACGATTTAAAGCCGGAGGAGTGGGCGAAATGGGTATTTTGCTGTTCGGACTACGAATATATTCCGGGGCTGAAGAATGCCGGGCCGGGCACGGTCGTGGCGTATGAGATAGGTGAGACGGCGGAGGGTATTCAGGTGCTCTTCAAGGATGGCCATGTGGAGTTGATGAGCTTGGAACGGGCCAAGTTGGCGATTAAGCAAAGCGAAGCGCAGGCCGAGCCGCAGGGACCACGCGGTTAATCACCGGCATACAAACGCATGGCGTATGATGTGCCCCGCCTTTTCGATCGCGTTATGATGGTCCAGATGATCTTTTCCCATTCCATATCCACCCCCCGCTCCGACGAAGCCCTGCTGGCCGCCTTTGCCGACACGGGCGATCAAGCCGCCTTCGCGGAAATCGTCCAACGCCACGGCGGCATGGTCGTGGCGGTCTGCCGCAGTGTCCTGGGCACGTCCTCCGAGGCGGATGACGCGTCCCAGGCCGTGTTCCTCACGCTGGCCCAAAAGGCCTCCTCCCGCGAGGTTCGGCGGCATGTCGTCGGGTGGCTGCACCGGGTCGCCTGGTATGTGGCCGCGCGCGCGGCCGAGGCGCGGTCCATACGCCGCCGTCACGAACAGGAGGCCGCCAAGATGAGACCGGAACATCGTCCCCCCGAGGCCCCGGCGATCCCGCTGGAGACGCTCCACGCGGGGTTGGCCGCGCTGCCGGAAAAGTATCGTGTGCCCCTGTTGCTGCATCATATTGAAGGGCGCACACAGGAGGAGACCGCGGCCCTGCTGGGCTGCAAGGTCGGCGCGCTGGCCATGCGCCTGCACCGCGGCCGGCAATTGCTGCGTGCGCAACTGGCCCGCAAGGGCCTGGTCGAAACAACCGCCGGAGTCACGGCGGCGCTGACTCTGAATCCCGCAGGCGCCGTTCCGCCGGCGTTTGTGGCTTTGGCGGCCAAGACGGCGGAGGCGCTGTTTGCCGGTCAGCTTGGGACGACCACGCTGGTGGCCGGTTCCACCACGCTGGCCCTCTCGAAAGCCGCCATGAATATGTTGTGCCTGACCAAGGCCAAGCTCGTGGCGGGCTTTGCCGCCGCGGCGCTGCTGGCGGGCGGCGCCATCGAAAAGTACGCCTTCACGGGCCCGGCGGTGCCGGCGCAACCGGCGTCTGCGGTGACGCCGGCCGCACCGCTCGGGGCGGGATACGCTGGGAATTTCACGGCCCGGGCCCAATCGGCCGCCAATCTGAAGGTTATCGGTGAAGCCCTGGCGTCGTTCGCCAAGGAGCGCGACGGAGCGCTTCCCGACGATCTGGGCGAGTTGTATTACGTGACGGGATTGCCGCTTGACAGTTTTGTCAATCCCGCATCCGGGACGGTGGTTCCAGGTGATTTGGCACTGGAAATTCGGGCCAAATGGGTCTTTTGGAACTCGGACTACGAGTATGTCTCGGGCCTGAAAAATGCCGGTGCCGATGCCGTGATCGCTTATGAGAAGAACGCTGGCCCGACCCTTGAGGGCATCTACGTGCTGTTCCGGGATGGCCATGTCGAATACATGGCCCTGGACCACGCCCGGCAGGCCATCGACCAGAGCCAGCGTGTTGCCGCGCCGCGCGCGCCCCTTGGTTGACCCCTGAAATTAATCACCCCGTCACCCGGTCACCTTGTCTGCTTGTCACCTGTCACGTCACCCCCGCACCCCCTTGTAACACACGCACACCCCCAACGTCAGTGCCCGCGCCTCAATCCCGCCAAAACCCGCCGCCGCCATCCCCGCCACCATCTCCTCCCGCGATATAAACGTGTTCACCGACTCCGGCAAATACTTGTACGCCCCCGTCTTGTCCCCCGATATCCACGTCGCCGTCCGCGGCAACACCCGCCGAAAATAAAAGTTGTACAACCCCCGCCACACCCGATTCCGCGGCAACGAAAACTCCAACACCACCACCCGCCCTCCCGGCTTAAGCACCCGCGCAAACTCCTTCAACGCCATCCGCCAATCCGCCACATTCCGTATCCCAAACGCTATAGACACGATATCCGCCGACCGATCCGCCAGCGGCAATGCCAGCGCATCCCCCTGCACAAATTGCACGAACTCCAACGACCCGGGATTCATATCGGGGTCTTCAAGCGTGTGCGCAACAATGCCGTGCCGCGTCCATTTTTGTCGCGCAATCGACAACATGTTAAATGTGAAATCGATGCCGGTTACTTGGCCCGGCATCCCAGGGAGCGATAGCGGGTACGCGGCCTCGCCAAACTTCACCGTCAAATCCCCCGTCCCGCACGCCACATCCACAATCACATCCGTCGCCTTCACCCCCGCCATCTTCACCGCCACCGAGCGCCAATGCTGATCCATCCCCAGCGAATGCAGCCGGTTATTCAAATCATACGAAGGCGCAATGGCCGCAAACATCCGCCGCACCCGCGAGGCCTTGTCCCCCACCGCATGCGGATTCGCCAGCAGCGGGTCCGTCCATGCCGGCTCCGACGACGAAGTGCTTGGCTCGGGCGTTGGGGTCATGGGAAAATTCCTCAACAAGGGCAACCCGGATTATAGTCGCCCACCCAAGCCCTTTGAAACCGCACCCCCCCGCACCCACGCGGCCCATCCAACCCCATCGCCAACCGGCCCGGTGAATCATATGATGGGGGCATGAGTGATGAGAACATCTCCAACCCCACGCCCAACCCCCCGCCGGGCCAGACGTCCGCGTTGCCAGACCCCCACGCAGCGCTGCGCCCACGTCGCGGCCGGCGGTATTGGCTGCTGGGCGGCGTCTTGACGCTGGCTTGTTTGGTCTTGCGGGTCATCCACCTGCTGGCGCTGCCCATCTTTGGCGATGAGTCGATCTATCTGCGCTGGGCGCAGCTCATTCGCGGCGAGGCCGTCTCCGGCGGCATGCATCTGTGGGTAAGCCTGGCCGACCCCAAGCCCCCGCTGCATTTTTGGCTGCTCGCCGGGGTGTTCCATTGGACGGCCGATACCCTGCTGGCCGCACGGCTCGTGAGCGTGCTGGCGGGCGTGGCGTGCGTGCCGGTGATGATGGCGGTGGGCGTGGAGTTCGGGCATTTCCTGGTCCCCCGGGACAAGCAGATATCGGGCCGGGGGCTGGGGGCGCTGGCGGCGGTGCTGGGAATCTTCTGTCCGTTCCTGGCGTTCTATCAGCGCCTGGCGACCGCCGACGCACTGTTCACCGCCGAGTCGCTGGTGATCGTATGGCTGTCTTTGCGCTGGGCGCGGCTGGTGTTTGACGGCGGGGGCAAGGCGTGGCTGGCCGCCGCCGCGCTGGGGGTGGCGATCGGCGCGGGCCTGCTCACCCGGCAGGGGGTCAGCTACACGATCTGCGCCATGCCGCTGGCGGCCTGGCTGGTCCACGCCTCCACGCGGATGGATGCCTGGGCCAGGCAGGCGCGGGAGCAGGCCGGTACTGCCGAACAACATGCTTTTGACGCGGATATGCAGGCGAAAGACGCCGCACAATCGAGCGTTCCTCCAGAAACGAATCCACCCTCACTGCGTCAAAAGCATGGCACCCGTGAGGAGCGGCAAGTGCTGCGGTTCTGGATGCGCGGCCTGGCGCAGTTGTCGCTGGCGGGGCTGATCGCCCTGGCGCTGTGGACGCCGTATCTGACGGCCGAGCTGCACGCCCGGGCGCGGGAAGCCTATCACCCCAATCACCCCGAAGCGCCGGTGACCCATGGCGAACTGCTGGCGGAGGTCAAGCAGCGGATCATGTTTCGGAGCGACTTCACGCGGGCGGAAGCCGGGCAACTGGCCCTGGCCCGGCGCAATGCGCTCGCCGCCTACATACCGGGATGGAACGAGGACGGAAATCCGAATTCCGGATGGCTGCCGCTCTACCTGACGCCGCTGGTGTGCGCCATGTGCCTGGCGGGGCTGGTCTACACGGTGATCCGGCAGCGGCAGATGGCGTTTTTGCTGGTGGTGTGGGTGCTGGTGATGCAGGCACCGGTGGTGCTGCTGGTGGAGAACATTTATTCGCGCTATCTGCTGGCGGGGGTGCCGCCGCTGCTGTTTGCCGGGGCGCTGCTGCTGGGGGATACGACGGTGCTGTTGCGCGGGGTGAAGATGCGTGCGCTGGGGTGGATGGGCGCGGCGGTGTTGTGGGGCGGGCTGTTGTGGATGCCCGTGCGGGAGGTGGGGATTCAGTTATTCGACTGGACGCGGCAGACGCTGACGTACACGCTGATCTACAAGGGGCAACGCGTGACCTCCGACCGGTATCAGTATCTGACCGGCTGGACGGCCGGCTGCGGCACGCAGGATGCCATTCACTTTCTGCAGCGGCTTGCCCGGGCGCATCCGGACCAACCGATGGTGATCGTGACCACGAACGCTTGGGGCACGCCGGCGGATGCGGTGTGGGTGTATCTGTCACAGGAGCCGAATGTGCGGTTGTATTTCACGGACGCCCGCACCATTCTGCGGCCGGGTGTCGCGCCGGGAACGTACCTGCTGAAGGATGACAAGTGGTTGTTTCCGCCGGAACGCCCGGTGCATATTGCACCCAATGTGCCGGTGTACTTTGTGACCAATGATCCGGTCCACGCGGATGTGGACGTGCCGGCATGGCCATATTACCGGAGTGCGAATCCGAACCTTTCCGCGCCGCGGTCGTTTAATGGTATAGAGGGTGCCAAGGGCGAAGGTGCGGCGGTGTTTCTGGTTCCCAGGCAGTGAGGATCGGTCATGTTGCGACGGATGTGGATATGGACACTGGTGGTGGCGGTGGCAAGCGTGGGCGGCAGTCTGCCGGCATGCAAACGTCAGGGGAAGGCCGGGCCGGGAACCAATGCCCCGTCCGTGGCCCGGCCGGTACGTATGCCCGGCCCGTCCACCCAGGAATTGGCCAGGGAAACCCGCGAACAGTTGCAGGCGACGTTCTTCCTTCTCGATCCGCTGCCGTTTGAGGGCATCGCCTACCAAACACCCGACGGGGAATCCTGGTCGCGTTATCCCAGCGGGTTGATGATTCACGAATTGCGGCCCAGCTTCGACGGGGTGCCGCCGCGGCTGGGACAGACCGTGTCCGTGGCGTACAGCGGGATGTATCCGGACACCGGCAAGGTGTTCGACCGCCGCCCCGCGGGTGATCCGCTGATCTTCCGGATGGGAAGCAAGGATTTGGTCAAGGGCTTCAGCCTGGGGATGCAGGGCATGCACCCCGGGGGCAAACGCCGGGTCTATCTGCCGGCGGCATTGGCCTACGGGGACCGGGGCAAGCCCGCGGGGCAAATCCCCCCGGGGCAGGATCTGATATTTGAAATCGAGCTGCTGTCGGTGACCGGGGACGCCATTGATATCGCCGAGGAACTGCCCAAGTTCGAGCCGCTGGGCCCGCCGGCGCCGGCGACCAAGCCCCAGTGATGCCGGTGGCCTTCATTCCCGGCGCGGGGGGATTTGGCCCCCGCTTTGTATCCAGCGGGCCAGAAGTTCGGTGCGGCTGGAGACCCCGAAGTGGAGATAGAGGGATTTGACGTAGTCGTGGACGGTGTGGATCGACAGGGCCATTATTTCGGCCACCTGGCGTTCGGTGTCGCCGCGGAGGATGTATTCGAGCGTCTGGCGCAGGCGCGGCCGCAGGGCCGAGGCGTGGTCGAGCCGGTGGGCCGCTTCTTCGGCGCGATACAACCAGTCCAGCCCGCGGTGGAGGGTGTCCAGGAGCAGGCGCTCGCGCGCGGTGAAGCTGGCCGCGGCCCGCATGTCGATGCCGGGGCTGGCGCCGCCCTCAGCGGGTTCGCACACCACCGTGCGCAGGGCCAGCAGGGCGTAGACGGTGCCGTGCTCGCCGCCGCGCTGGAGGGACAGCAGGCAGTCGCCCATGCCCGTGGGTCGGCGATGGAACCGCACATGGGCGTCGGCGGCCCAGGCGCCCGGATCGACCAGGTCGGAGCGGAGGCAGGTGAGCGTGTCGGGATGCTGCGCGAGGAAGCGTTCGAGCATGCGGCGCGAGAAGGGGTCGGCAAAGGGGGCGGCATTGAATTCGCGGAGGAAGGCCAGACGCTGGGATTCGCTATGGAAGCCGGCGTCAAACAGGGCGAATACCACGGGGGGTTCGTCCGCCTGGACGTTTTTGAGGGTGAACGCGGCGGCGGCAGCGGCGGGCAGGATTTGGGTGATGCCGTGGAGGAGTTCCTGCCGCCAGTGGCGCGGATCGTTGCGCAGGGTGCCCAGGATGCCCAGCAGGTGCAGGAGGCTCACGACCTCGCGCGGCGCCAGGGCGTCGCCGCCGGGGGTGGGGACGTGGGGCGTATCCGCCGGGCGGCTGCTGGATGGCGTGGGAAAATACTGCACAATACAACCTCTGGTGGCGAACGTGATGGTTGCCGATCCACACTGTTTACTGACCGGCCCCGAATGCCGGGATGAAATCCTGTACTACGATCGGCGGGCCAGGGCGTCGATGTGCGATGCATGGATGCATGGGCGGGCCCAACTGCGCAGATCACGAGGCCAGGGACAGGGTCCGCCGGCGATCCATCGTCGGCTGCACAAGACCTGTCGAAATTTCCCGGGCGTTGCGCTCTGTGAGAGCTGGTGGCAGGCACCGATATAAACGCCCGCAGGGCATAGATTCTGCGCCGGGCGCAAAATGTCCATTCCCCGGTTCAGGGGGATGGGCGCGTATTTTTGCCGCCGGCGACGCGGAAATGGGTTTGGGTTCGGGCCGGGTGGGGGGCGGTGTGCCGCCGGCCCCGGATCGGGGCGCGGGGGCGGGGGCGGCGCTCAGGGAAGGGTCATGAAACCCTGTATTGATGCGGGTTTAGTACGTATCTCCCATACCGCCGCCAGGGCCTCCTTCTGGAAGATTTTCACGGCTTGAGCCCCGGGACATTGCCGCTGAAAACTGGCCAGCGTGTCCCGCGTATCGTTGTTGGGAAAATAACTGAAAAAAAATAAATGTTCGTGGTTATCGGCCCTGTTTTGCGCCCCGGCCGCGCGGGGGCGCATTTCGCCGGCATAGCGGATCAGCATCTGGTCGGCGCGCTCGCGCTGGTCCGTGCCGTCCGCGGATAGGATGTGCGGCAGCGGCGCGCCGATGCGGTAGCCGGCCCCGTTGGGTTCCTGGGAGAAGTACCACGCCAGGGCGAAGAGTTCGTCGTCGCCCAGGCCGGTGACGAGGGTGGGATGAGACGGGGAGGTGTTGGGGGAGGCTTGGATGATTTTGCGGGTGGCGTCGCGGAGGGAATCGGAGACGTAGTTGAGGCGGCGGGCGTAGGTGCCGAGCTGGAGGGCGGCTTCTTCAACGGAGAGGATGAGGAGGAGGGAGAGAATTATCAAGGACCAATGACCCATGACCCATGATGAAGGGCGAAGGAATGAGCGGCGGCGCGCGGGGGGGCTGAAAGCCCGGAGGGCGGCGGCGGCGTAGACGAGCATGAGGGGGAGGATGGGGGACCAGAAGCGGGGGAAGTTGAAGGGCCAGAGGAGGTAGAGGGTGAGGTACAGGAGGAGGTAGAGTTCGAGGAAGGCGGTGCGCGGCGTAGTGGCGGTGGTGCGCGGCGCGGCGGCGGCGGGAGTGGCGGGGGCGGGGCGGGGACGGGCGTGGCGGGCGGCGTGGAAGAGGAAGCCGGCGAGGCTGAGGAAGGCGAAGATTTTGCCGATGAGGCCGCGGAAGAAGGAATCGGGATTTTCGCGCAGCCAGGGGACGAAACTATTGGCGAAGTCGTTGAGGTGGCCGAATATGAGGATGTAGATATGTTTGAACCATACGGTGGTGGTGGTGAGCCAGGGGTGGGGGTCATGGGGGCCGGCGGGGCCGACGAGGATGCCGCGGAGGAGCTGTTTGGGGTAGCTATTGGCGGAGTCCTGGGCGGTGAAGAGGGATTTTTCGGGGGCGCAGATGGCCAGGAGGATTTGGTAGGCGAGGGGGAGGGCGAGGAGAATGATGAATGATGAATGATGAATGATGAATGAAAGGAGGCGTGCGGAGAACCTGCGCTCGGTGGGGAAATCTTGCGCAGGAGCAGGAGCGGGAGATCGTCCGAGCCAGGCGAGCAGCGGATAGAGGATGGTCGTGGCGACGCAGACGATTCCCGCGCCGCGGAGGGACCAGGCGAGGATGGCCAGCAGCATGAGGGCGGCGGCTTGACGCGGGTGGGCGGGCCAGTCGGGCCAGCGGAGGGCCAGGGCGAGCCAGGCGAAGGTGGCGAGGATGAAGGCGGGTTCGGACATGATGAGGAGGGAGGTTTCGAGGACATGCCAGTTGGCGGCGAAGATGCCGGCGATGAGGAGGGCGAGGGTGGAGGCGGCGGCGGGCGTGAGGGGGGCGCGGCGGGGATCGGCGGGCGCGAGTTGGAGGAGCAGGCGGCGGCAGAAGAAGTAGACGACGATGATGCCGGCGGAGAGGAGGAGGGTGTTGAGGGCGTGGGCGGAGAAGGCGGAGAGGCCGAAGCATTTGCCCCAGGCGGCCAGGAGGAGGGGGTAGCCGGGGGGATAGAAGGTATCGCGGCCGAGTTGGGCCTGGAGGGAGATGCCGCCGCCGTGGAGGAAGTGTTGGGCCATAAGGAGGTAGGAGAATTCATCGGGGGCGGACATGGCGGAGCGTTGGGCGTCCCAGCGGCCGAGGTCGTCGCGATGGAAGAGGGTGGAGAGGGGGAGGAGGGCCAGGAGGGCGAGGAGGACCAAGACCCAAGGACCAAGGACCAATGATGAAGGGCGAAGGAAGGAGCGGCG
>CAIPTQ010000212.1 GCA_903868035.1 uncultured Phycisphaerales bacterium | reverse complement strand
GTCTTCTATGTCGCCACCGGACAGGAGGCCGACCGTTCGTTTACTTCCGGACTGGTTGGCTTTGTCGAGCATTACCAGAATGGCGATTACCTGCGCAAGCTCTCCCGCGACACCATGCGCGGACTGGTGGCGCGGGCGTCCAAGGGCATGTGGCCCTGCGGCACCGCCCCGTTTGGGTTTGACCGACTGTGCCTTGGGGCTGACGGCACGCCGCGCCGCATCGTCCGCAACCTGCCCGACCGCTCGCAGTTGATCCTGCATCCCCAGACCCAGGAGTTGATGGAGCATATTAAGGACGGCAGCCGCTACCTCAAGCCGGAACATGAATCGGCCACCTTGATCCCCTCCGAACCCCGGCGCGTCCAGGCCGTCCAACGGTTGTTTGCGGATTACATGGCGGGAGTGCCCTTCCGCATGCTCCGCGACCAGTTGAACGCCACCGGCCTGCGCGCCCCCAACGGCAGCCGGTTCACGATATCCACGCTCCACCTCATGCTCCGCAATGCCGCCTACAAGGGCACGCTGCGCTACAACCGCGCCACCCACAGCAAGTGGCACCGCCACATCGGCGGCAAGGAGGGACGCAGCGTGGAACGCCAGGACGAACAGAGCGAACAGCGCCCGCCCGAGGATTGGATCGTGGTGGATAATGCATGGCCCGCCCTGATTGACGCGGCGCTCTTTGACCAGGTGCAGGCCAAGCTGGATACGGCACGCCGGGAACACCTGTGTACGCGCGGCCAGAGCCTGCGCGCCGCCGGCGGCCACGGATACCTCCTGACCGGCACGTTGTGCTGCGGGGTCTGCGGGGGCCGGCTCATGGGTCAGACCCATCGGTCCAATCGGCCCCAAGGCCGGCGCTGCATCCGCCGGCGCTATGTCTGCCGCAACCACCATCAAGGGGCGTATGAACTCTGCCCCACGCGCTTCAGCGTGCCCGCCGACACGGTGGAGGGTTTGGTCATCGACCTGATCAAAGAGGACTTGCGGCACTTGCAGGGCGATACCCAACTCCATCAAACCATCGCCGAAGAATTGCGCAAGCTTTGCGGCAGCCAGATCGACGCCCGCCAGGGTTTGCAGACGCGGTTGGCCGACTTGGACGGCCAGATCGCCAAGTTGACCACCCATCTATCCATGCTGGACGTGCCGACGGCCACCACCCTTGGACTCTATGCCAAGGCCAAGGCGCTGGCCGACGAGCGCCAACAGGTGCAGGCCCAACTGGACACCGCCGCCGAAGGCGTGCCTGACATCACCAGCCCCGAGGAAGTCGCACGCCGGGCCGATGCGCAGTTCACCAAGTTGGACCAGTTGATGGAATCCGGCAGCCTCGAAGAGAAAAAGGCGCTCATCCGCACCTACGTCAAGGGCGGCAAGGTCGATCCCGCCACCCAGGAAATCGAGCTTTCCATCATGCCCGCCCTGTTTACTTCAATCGGGACTCGGGGAGGGGTTGGCGGTCTGCCCTAACAAATTACCCCATTTTGACATATTATTGTAGATCGCGCGAACACTTCGGCCTTTTTGCGATACTTCGGCCAAACCCCGTGTGCATAATTTAAGCCGGGGCTGTTTTTGCCCGGGGGCGTGTGAAGAGCATCCCGCCGCATTTGACGCAATAGACCGGCTCCCCCCTCTTGCCCCCAACCTCCCCGCGCCCCACAATACCCCCACGGAGACCCCCATGCCCCCCAACCCCACCACCCCCGACCTCGCCTACGCCGACACCCTCTGGAAAGCCGCCGACGCCCTCCGCGGCCAGGTCGACGCCGCCGAATACAAGCACGTCGTCTTGGGCCTCCTCTTCCTCAAATACATCTCCGACGCCTTCGAATCCCGCCGCCAGCAGCTCACCCTCGAACTCGCCAAGGACAACATCAAAGGCCCCGCCCTCCAACGCCTCCTCGAATCCCGCGACGAATACACCGCCGACCGCGTCTTCTGGGTCCCCCCCGAATCCCGCTGGCCCGCCCTCCAATCCCAGGCCACCCGCCCCGACATCGCCACCCTCATCGACGATGCCATCCTCGCCGTCGAACGCGACAACCCCAAACTTAAATCCAAACTCCCCCGCGACTACGCCCGCCGCGGCATCGCCCCTGAAAAAATCACCGGCCTCATCAACCTCATCGCCAACATCGGCTTCCACGGCCCCCAGGACAAAGCCCGCGACTCCCTCGGCCGTGTCTACGAGTACTTCCTCGGCAAGTTCGCCCAGGCCGAAGGCAAGCTCGGCGGCGAATTCTTCACCCCCCGCTGCATCGTCCGCCTCCTCGTCGAAATGCTCGAACCCTTCGACGGCCGCGTCTACGACCCCTGCTGCGGCTCCGGCGGCATGTTCGTCCAGTCCGAACAATTCGTCGCCGCCCACGGCGGCAATACCAAAAAAATCTCCATCTACGGCCAGGAATCCAACCCCAACACCTGGCGCCTCGCCCACATGAACCTCGCCATGCACACCATCGAAGCCAACCTCGGCAAGGAACACGCCGACACCTTCCTCCGCAACCTCCACCCCGACCTCAAAGCCGACTACATCCTCGCCAACCCCCCCTTCAATGTCTCCGACTACTCCGCCCCGCTCCTCGCCAACGACGTCCGCTGGAAGTACGGCACCCCGCCCGCCGGCAACGCCAACTACGCCTGGATCCAACACTTCATCCACCACATGGCCCCCCCCAACGGCCGCGGCGGCGGCGTCGCCGGCTTCGTCATGGCCAATGGCTCCCTCTCCTCCAACTCCGGCGGCGAAGGCGACATCCGCCGAAAAATCGTGGAAGCTGACCTTGTCGATTGCATAG
>CAIPTQ010000211.1 GCA_903868035.1 uncultured Phycisphaerales bacterium | reverse complement strand
TTCCGGCTGCGCGGGGATTTGCCGCGGCTGGCGCGGCCGTGGCTGTGGAATTTGGCGCTGGGGATCGCGGGGTTTGTACTGTCGCGGTCGTTGTATGCCACTTACGGCATGCCGGCGAATCCGTTTGGCGGTTTCGGCATGCCGGCCGCCGCGGCCCCGGCGCATGCGGATTTGATCCGGCTGGGCGGGTTTGCGTTATACGGGGTGGGGGCGGCGTATTCGGGTCTGGGGTTGTTGGGGTTGTTCCAGCGTTATCTGGACCGGCCGACGCGGCTGGGCAAGTATTTCACGGACACGATGCTGTGGGTATATCTGGTGCAGATGCCGGTGATCCCGTACATTTCGCAGTGGATTCAAGCGGACCGCACGGCGTGGTGGGAGGCGACATTGGCGGGGATGGTGGTGGTGACGGCGGTGGCGCTGGCGATGTTTGAGATGTTCATCCGGCCCACGCCGCTGATCCATATTTTTGGCCCGGCGAGCGTGCGCAAGAAAGCACCAGGCGTTTGAAAATATTTACTTAAGTTGTACGAAAACGGTTGTTTTGGCGTTATTCTTCCTTACCCTGCGTCCGGTTCGCCGGGCGCGGGGGTTGGAAGAACTGTTGGTACATGTGAGGATTTGCCATGACCGTATCCGTCAGAGTCGTTACGCTCCCCCTATCCGCCCTGGTTTTACTCATGGCCGCCCGGGCCTCGGCGCAGGCGGTGTATGTGCCGCCGGCTTCGCCGCATGCGGACTACAACTTCGACTACGGCTGGAAATTCATCAAGGAGCAAGCCGCCAAATTCCCAACGGCCATGACGCCCAACTTTGACGATGCCGCCTGGCAAAGCGTCACCCTGCCGCACTCGTACAACGACATCGACTCGTACCGCGGCTTGATCGCCCACTCGGGCGGGGACCGCGGCACCTATAAGGGCACCGTCTGGTATCGCAAGCACTTCCAGCTCCCCGCCGGCTCGGCGGGCAAGCGCGTATTCCTGGAATTTGAAGGCATCCGCCAGGCCGGCGACATCTTCCTCAACGGCAAGGAAGTCGGCCTGTCCGAAAACGGCGTGAGCCCCTACGGCGTGGACATCACCGCCACCGTCAATTTCGCCGGCGACAACGTCCTGGCCGTCCATGTGGACAACAGCGGCAGCTACCAGGAAAAATCCAGCGGCACCGGGTTCCGCTGGAACTCCAATGATTTCAACCCCTGTCACGGCGGCATCCGGGACCACGTCAACCTCCACCTGACCGGCCCGATCTATCAGACCTTGCCCCTGTACTACGGCTTGCAGACCACCGGCATCTACGTACACGCCGGGAACTTCAACATCGCCGGCAAGACGGCGGAGATCACGGTGGAGTCGGAGGTACACAATTCCTCGGCGGAGCGGGCCACGGTTTTGCTGTCCACGACGATTGTGGATGCCAGCGGAGTGGTGTGCGCCAAGTTCGACGCCAACGAGCTGGACATGGTGGCCACGGAGAAATCGGTCATCGAGGGGACGGGCACGCTGCGGAACGCGCACTTCTGGAGCCCCGAGGATCCTTACCTGTACAACGTCTACACCACCCTCACCGTGGATGGCAAAGTCGTCGATGTGCGGAAGACCACGACCGGCTTCCGCAAGACGGAGTTCAAGGGGGGCGCCGGCACGGGGGGCGTCTTCATCAACGACAAGTTCACGTACCTCAAGGGCTTTTCCCAGCGCTCCTCGAACTCCTGGGCGGGCATCGGCGCGGGCTACCCGGACTGGATGCACGACTACACGCTCAAGCTCCTGCGCGACAGCCACGGCGACTACATGCGCTGGATGCACGTGACGCCGCAGCCCGTCGATTCGTTCGCGTGCGACCGCCTGGGCATCGTGCAGATGGTCCCCGCCGGCGACAAGGAAACCATGCCCACCGGCCGCATGTGGGGTCAGCGCTACGAAGCCATGCAATACGCCATGATCTACTTCCGCAACAGCCCCAGCAACCTCTTCTGGGAGGCCGGCAACACCATCCTCGCCCCCGACCAGATGACCGCGATGGTCGAGCTCCGCAAGAAGTTGGACCCCAGCGGCGGCCGCGTCATGGGCACCCGCGATAACGATGACGCCGCCGGCAACACGGCCCTTACGCCGATCTGTGAATTCTACGGGGTCATGATCGGCCAGGCGTCGCAGACCGACGCGATCACCGGCAACAATATCTTCCGCGGCTACAGCATCCCCCGCCGCGACAAGGCCCCCCTCATCGAAACCGAAGACTACCGCGAGGAAGCCGGCCGGCGTTACTGGGATGACTTCTCCCCGCCGTATTTCGGCTTCAAGAAGGGCGCCACGGACACCTGGAACCTCAACTCCGAGACCTTCGCCATCGGCTCCGTCCGCCGCTACGCCTCCTACATCGACAACATGATCTCCAACCCCGATCCCGCGCATTCCAAGTGGTCCGGCTACTGCTCGATCTACTTCACCGATGAGGACGCCGACGGCCGCCAGCAGTCCAGCGAAGTGGCCCGCGCCTCGGGCAAGGTGGACGGCATGCGCCTGCCCAAGGAAATCTACTTCTGCCACCGCGTCATCCAGAACCCGGAGCCGGACCTCCACATCGTCGGCCACTGGACTTATCCGGCAACACAACAGGACGGAGCGCCCACCAGGAAAACCATGTACGTGGTCTCCAACACCAAGACGGTGGAATTGCTGCTCAACGGCAAGTCCCTGGGCAAGAACTCCACCCCCACCAGCCGCTACATCTTCGCCTTCCCCAATGTCGCCTTTGAACCCGGTTCCCTGGTCGCCGTGGGCACCAACGACGGCAAGGAAGCCGCCCGGCAGGAACTCCAGACGGCCGGCCCGGCCAAGAGCATCAAGCTGACGTTGACGACCGCGCCCGGGGGCATGCTGGCCGATGGGGCGGACGTGGCGCTGATTGACTTTGAAGTGGTGGACGCCCAGGGGCGGCGCTGCCCCACGGACGACGCCCGGGTGGATTTCACCTGCACGGGTCCGGCCAACTGGCGCGGCGGGTACAACTCCGGCAAGACCAACTCGACCAACAACCCGTACCTGTTCACGGAATGCGGGATCAACCGCGTGGCGGTGCGGTCCACGACGACGGCCGGCAAGATCACGGTCACGGCGAAGCGCGACGGGCTGGAGTCCGCATCGGTGGACATCCCGACCAAACCCATCACGGTGACCAACGGGCTGGCGAAGATCGAGCCGGTGTATCTGCCGTTGAAGTGAAGCCGGCGGGCGGGCCGACGGGGGCGGCCCGGCTGCGCCGGGAGGGGGGGGCATGCGGCATAGTGGCGGGGATGTTTGCCAAAAGGGCGAGGTTTCGGTAGTCTACCACGTCTATCCAGCGGGACTGCCGTGGCCACAGGCCGGGTTTCGCAGGTTGTACGCGTTCCTTTTTTTCAGGATCAGGAGGCCAAAACGTGGCTGAAATCAACGAAATCGAGCAGAAGGTGATCGACATTGTGGCCGAGCAGATGGGGGTGGACAAGGCGGAGATCACGCGGGACACGAGTTTCATCAACGATCTGAACGCGGACAGCCTCGACACGGTCGAGCTGGTGATGGAATTCGAGGACGAATTCGAGATGTCGATCCCGGACGAGGAGGCGGAGAAGATCCAGACGGTCGGGCAGGCCATTGATTACATCAAGTCGGTTTCCGACAAACAAGGTCCCAAGGAGTGAGGCAGGCGGAAGCGGGAAAGCGAGGAGTTGCAGGCCGGCCGGCTTGCCGACCCGCGCATCCTGCTTTCCGCTGCCGGAAAATACATGGCCAAGCGTCGCGTTGTGATAACCGGTCTGGGAGTGGTGACTCCCCTGGGCGAAGAGTTGGAAAGTTTCTGGAGCCGCCTGGTGGCGGGGCAATCCGGGATCAAGAAGATTACGCGCATTGTGGGGATAGAGAACTATCCGGTGCGGATCGGCGGGGAGATCACGCCGGCGGATTTTGACCCGCTCAAGACGCTGGAACACAAGGCGATCAAGCGGCTGGACTTGTTCTCGGTGTACGCCCTGTGCGCGGGGATCAAGGCGGTGCGGGATTCGGGGATTGATTTCAGCAAGGAGAATCCGCATCGCGGCGGCGTGGTGGTGGGTTCGGGGATCGGGGGCATCTCGACGATGGAGGAGGAATATGACGTGCTCAACGCCAAGGGCGTGCGGCGGGTGTCGCCGTTCACGGTGCCCAAGCTGATGGGGAACGCGGCGGCGGGGAATCTGTCGATCCAGTTCGGGCTCAAGGGGCCGATCACGGCGACGGTGACGGCGTGCGCGACGGCGGGGAACGCGGTGATCGACGGGTACAAGACGATTCAGTATGACGATGCCGACATCATGATCGCGGGGGGTTCGGAGGCGGCGTTGACGAAGCTGGGGCTGGCGTCGTTCTGCGCGCTGCGGGCGCTCTCGACGCGGAACGACGAGCCGGAGAAGGCGTCGCGGCCGTTCGAGAAGAACCGGAACGGGTTTGTGATGTCCGAGGGCGCGGGGGTGGTGGTGCTGGAGGAATACGAGCGGGCCAGGGCGCGCGGGGCGCGGATTTACGCCGAACTGGTGGGCGTGGCGGCGACGGGGGACGCATGCCACATCACGGCGCCGGATGAGACCGGGGCGGGGGCGGCGGCGGCGATGGCCAAGGCAATGCAGCAGGCGGGGCTGAATCCGGAGCAGGTGGGGTACATCAACGCGCATGGGACGGCGACGGAGCTGGGGGACGTGGCGGAGACCCGGGCGGTGAAGGCGGTGTTTGGGGCGGCGGCCAGGACGGTGGCGATTTCCTCGACCAAGTCGTCGCTGGGGCATTCGCTGGGGGCGTCGGGCGGGATTGAGCTGGTGATCACGGCGTTGGCGCTGGCGCGCGGGGTGCTGCCGCCGACGATCAATTATGATGAGCCGGACCCGGACTGCGATCTGGATTACGTGCCCAACGTGGCGCGGCAGGCGGTGCTGCAATATGCGATGAGCAACTCGTTTGGATTTGGGGGGCATAACACGAGTTTGCTGATTGGGAAGGTGTGAGGGGATTTTGATGGCGAAATCGGCTCCAAGATTCGCGGATGCCAATCGTCGCCAAGACCATTTTGTCAGACATGGCCGGGGAGTGCGGGCGACTTCACCGAGACATTACGAGTTATTGGCTGGCCGGTTTTTATCCGGTCCTCCACCGGTAAAACTGCATCAAAAGATGCGTTCAAACGGCGATCTGGTACGGTATAATGAAGTCACGGAGGAATTTGGAATCCTCAGTGCCGCCGGCATCGTCAAGACGTTTTTTGTGCCCAATCCGGCGGAACACGGGTATCCAACGAACTTGGACTATTACCATGCCCAATGAGAAGCATTACACATGTCCGGTCTGTGGATTCAAGGGCCTGGACGAACCGCCGCGCGACAGGGACGGGAACGCGTCTTTTGAAATCTGTCCATCTTGCGGGACGGAGTTCGGCTACGATGACGCCACGAAAGGTGCCGCACAGTTGCGCCGGGAATGGCTGGGGCGGGGTGCCGGGTGGTGGAGCAAGACGATCAAGCCGCCGAAGAACTGGAATCCCGTGATGCAGCTTCGCGGGGCGAAGTTGCTCGATGAGGTGATGGCGGTGGGAAAGGCGTGACGGTGGTCGCCGGTGTCTGACGCCAGGAGAGAAACTTGAGCCGCGAACATCATCCTTACAAAAATCTTGAGCGGTTAGCCGCACGGAAGGTACTGGACCAGGCGCTTGGTGAACTCGTGGAAAACGAAGATTTGAAGGAGACCACGGCACGGCGCTACATTGTGGGACATTTGGTCAAGCAACTGCGGGCGGCGGAAGCCTTGTCCCCGGAGGTGATCATGGCTAATGGGATTCAGTATCATCCGGAGAATACTTCGGCGGCACGGAATTAAAACCCTCGTTTGGCGTTTGGCTTCGGGGAGCCATAAGACGAGTTTATTGATTGGGAATTGGTGAACATGACCAGTGCGAAGCATTACACCTGTCCGGTCTGCGGGTACAAGGGCCTGGACGAACCGCCGCGCGACAAGGACGGGAACGCGTCTTGTGACATCTGCCCGTGAGGCCGCGGCGATGCGGCAGGCGTAGGATTGTATAATCATGCGTAGCCGGTAAACTCATGTTCCTTCTTTCACGAGCGCGTTTTGTGACGCGGCACCTGGTATGTGTGGATGTCGATGGTCAATAACAGACGCAACGGAGCATTTATGGGTTACAGGGTGTTTCAAGTCGCCAAGAGTCTCGGCATCAACAGCAAGGACATTCTCCGCAAATTGATCGCTGAGGAACTCCCCCCGCCGCCCGACCGCAACCAATCCGACCGCCCCAGCCAGTGGACCCCCCGGAGCCGGGTCAGCGTCGGCCTGGCCGAAGTGATTCGCGAGTGGCACGCCTCCGGGGAACTCAAAGTGCTTCCCGCAGGCGCCGCCGCTGCCGCGCCGGATATGCCGCGCAGGGCATACCGCAAACGCTCCGGCGCCCCGGCCCCCGCGAATCTCGATGCGCCCGCGCCCTCCGGTTCGTCCGCGGCCCCCTCCAGCACCCTCGCCCGCGAGGCCCTCGATGCCGTCGCCCAAATCGATCACGAAGCCCGGCAGAAAAAACACGCCCAGATGGACGGTCTCCGCCAGTCCCGCCGCGCCATCCTCGACCAGCTTAAACACTTCCGCCGCGAGATCGACCAGATCGACCGGGCCTTGGCCGCCATCTCCGGCACCTCCGCGCCGGCCAAGGTCATAGCCGCCCGCCGCGACCTGAGCGACGTGCGCGAACGCATGGGCCTCTGGCTGGAAGCCCGCCGCGGCGAAAAGTTCAACGCCGGGCTCCTGGCCCGCGAGTTCCCCGAACTTCAGGGCACCGCCGTCAGCTATGTCCTTAAGCCGCTCGTCGAAGTCGGCCGGATTCAGGCCGATGCCTCCGCGGGCATGAAGCGCCCCAAGTATTTCGCCCCTTAAGTAACGAGTCCGCAATAACGCAAGGTCACCCGTCCCCCCGGCACATACCTCAAAGTGCATTTCGGCGGTTGCCGGTATCGCGCGCGGTGGTACACTGCCTGCAGAACGCTTGGCCCATGGAAAAAAAGCGCATTCGTACCTCAATCCCAAGGAGTTGTCATGCTTACGCGACGTGAATGGCTGATGTTCAGTGGCGGAGTGATCCTCAGCGCCGCCCTCCCGCCACGCTGGGCCGCGGCGCAGCAGGCCGAGCCGCGCGTGATCCCTGATTACGAGCAGCCCATGTTCGATATCCCCGGCCAGATCAAGCAGCCGGTCATGATCCGGTCCATCGAACTGCTCAAACGCGGCACCAACTATTTCGTCCGCACCACCTCCACCGACGGTGCCGTGGGCCTTGCGCCCACCAAACAAGTCGAAGACTTCATCCCCATCTTCCAGCGCCTGGTCGCGCCGTTCTTCCGCAATAAGGACGCCCGGCAAATCGAAACGCTCATCGACGGCGTCTACCTCGCCAACTATAAGATGTCCGGCCTGGCGCTCTGGTGCCCGGTCGCCTACGTCGAGCAAAGCCTGCTGGACATGCTCGGCAAGATCGCCAAAAAGCCGGTCGGGGCGCTCCTCGGCGGCATCGTCCGCAAGGAAGTTCCGGTTTACCTCTCCGGCTCCGATCGGATCCTCAGCGCCGAGGAGGAAGTGGCCGTGTATGAACGCGGCGTGCCGGAAACCGGCGCCCAGGCGGTGAAGTTCAAAATCGGCGGCCGCATGAGCCGCAACGTCGATACCTATCCCGGCCGGACCGAAACCATCATCGCCCGCGCCCGCCAGAAGCTCGGCGACAAGATCACGCTCAACGCCGACGCCAACGGCTCCTACAACGCCAAGAAGGCGATCGAAATCGGCAAACTGCTGGAGGCCGGCAACTACAGCTTCTTCGAAGAGCCCTGCCCCTTCGAGGAACTCTCGGAAACCATCGAAGTCGCCAAGGCGCTCCGCATCCCCATTGCCGCCGGCGAGCAGGATGGCAGCCTCTGGCGCTTCAAGTGGATGCTGGACAACGGCATGATGAAAATCGCCCAGCCCGACATCAATTACAACGGCGGCCTGATCCGCGCCCTGCGCGTCGCCGCCATCGCCGCCAAACTCGGGTGTACCATCGTCCCCCACAACACGCAGACCGGCGTCTCCTCCGTCAACATCGTGCAATTCTCTTCCTGCGCCAAAAACGCCGGCCCGTATATGGAATACCCCTGGCGCAGCAGCCAGCGGGCGGAAACCTGGTACACGCCGAATTTCACCATCAAGGACGGCAAGATCCAGATTCCGCAGGGCCCGGGCCTGGGCATTGACATCGATCCCGAATTCCTCAAAACCGCCGAAACCGTGGTGAAAATTGGTGCGGCCTGATGAGGGTGCGGCACCGGACCTGGGTGCGTTTGAAACCGAGTAGTCCGGGAGTGGACGTGGAGAAGCTCACCACATCGGTGCGGGGCGCGCCGACCCGGTATCCTCTTCCCGCTTGCGGCGATCGGCCAGGATCGCGTGGTTGAACCACGCCATGCCCTCGGCCATCGCCCGGAAGTGGCGGAGCAGCACCCCCGGCAGCCGCGCCGTGAGCGCCAACGAAGCCGGAAGCTCCACCCACCAGTAGAATTGCTTGAACTTCAGATACGCGGCGGCCGGGTCGTCGGCATGTTCCTGCCAGGGTTTCGGCAGCCGCCTGAGACGCTCGCCCTGGAGCGGCCCAAAAAGTCTCTGGATCTTCCGCGCCTCAACGATCCCCAAAAACCCCTTCGCGTCCCCGGCAATGGCCGTTCGTATCGCCCGAAGTTCCTCCGGCCCCGGCATGTACACACCCCCCGCAATCCCCACGTACCGGTGGGACACCTCAAAGTAGTACCCCGCACCGCCGTGCCGGGGGAGGTTCCTATGGGCGAACGTGGCGCCGATGTGGGTCTTATAAGGTGTCTTGTCATTGGAAAATCGCGTGTCACGGTAGATCCGGTAAATGAGCTTGGCCGGCTCCTCGGCCACATGTTCGGCCGCGAAGCTCCGCAGACCCTCGTTGAGCAGCCGGACCAGTTCGATCATCGGCCCGCGAATCTGCGTCTCAAACACTTCCTTGCGCGCGCCAAACCAGTCGCGGCGGTTGTTCTTCTCCAAATCGCGAAAGAAGGTCGGCATCTGCCGTGGAAATCTAGGAAATCGGCTCGTCATGGTAGGCAGATTCTACCCGCTCTTGACGCTTGCGCCATGCCCCGGCAAACTCCCCGCCACGCTGATGGCTCCAACTCAACGGATAGGCCCGCCACTGCGCTCTGCCTAGCCCGGCGTGGAAACGCCCGGCTCGTTCACACCGGGCACCCCTAATGAAGGTGGAACGCAAAAATGGACCCGTCACTTGGGAACCGCGCCGGCGCGGGTTGTCGCAGGCGGAGTGCGCTGCAGCCGCGAGGCATCAAGAAAGAGCGGCAGGGCCTTGGCGGGGTTCCCGGCATTCAGGTACGCAGTGGCGAGGTTGTTCATCACGCGTAGCGTATCAGGATGGTCGGGGCCGAGCTTCTCCTTTCTCTTGGCCCAGGTTTCCTCCAACAGCGGGATGGCCTTGGCGGAGTTCCCGGCCTTGCTATAGGTGGTGCCGAGGTTGTTCATCACGCGTAGCGTATCGGGATGGTCGGGGCCGAGCTTCTCCTTACTCCTGGCCAAGGTCGCTTCATACAGGGAAATGGCCTGGGCGTAGTTCCCGGCATCAGTAATTGTTTAGCGCCTTGCCCGTGCATATAATATCTCTAGCGTTTGGAACGCGGAGTGAAATGGCATGGATGCGATCCTTCCTGAATGTCCTGGTTGCGTGGCGGCGGGCTCGAAGATTGCGGAGTTGGAGCGGGAGATTGCACAAATGCGGGCTCGCCTCAAAAAAATGGAAGAACTCCTGTAAGCGTTGG
>CAIPTQ010000210.1 GCA_903868035.1 uncultured Phycisphaerales bacterium | reverse complement strand
CCCCACGCCCCCCGCCTCCGCCCCCGCCACTCCAATCGAAATTCAAAAATCGAAAATCGAAAATTCCTTCGACCCCAAACCCCGCACCGGCGCTTCCGCCGCGTTCACTGTCTCCGGCGTCGATGCCACCAAGTACAAGGTCGACGCCAACCTCCCCTACGACCAGCCCGCCGCCTGTGTCGTCGATGTCATCTACCCCAAGGACATGATCAAGAACGACCCTGCGGGGGGGGGCGGCAAAAAATACCCCGGCGTCGTCATGTTCCACGGTGGCGGCTGGATGCGCACCTCCAAGTCCACCATGTCCACCTTCTACAACCGCTACCTCGCCCATGGCTTCGTCGTCTGCAATGCCGAGTACCGCCTCGCCGACAACACGATAGATCACCAGTTCACTCCGGAACCCGCCATCGCCCCCGCCGCCGTCAACGACGCCCTCAAGGCCGCCAAGTGGTTCTGGGACCATGCCGACGAGTACAACATGGACAAATCACGATATGTCGTCACAGGTGCCTCCGCCGGCGGGCACCTGGCCCTCATGGTCGGCCTCTGCACCGACGACAAACTCGGACCCTGCAACCCCAAGGACTTCAAGATTGCCGCCATCGTCAACGGCTACGGTCCCGCCGACGTTCCCGATCTCCTCACCCGCGGCACGTCCTGGGCCGTCCAATGGCTTCCCGCCAACACCCCCAACCGCGACGCCATCGCCAAGCAGGTCAGCCCCATGACCTACGTCCGCAAGGATGCCCCGCCCCTGATCACCGTCCAAGGCGCCAACGACACCACCGTCCCCGTCGTCCAGAACCAGCGCCTCAACGACGCGCTCAAGGCCGCCGGCGCGGATGCCGCCATCCATCTTGTCCCGGGCGCCGGCCATGGCTACCAATCCCCCGCCACCGCCTGGCCCGATGCCGAAAAAACCACCTTCGACTGGCTCACGCAACACAAGATCATCCCATGACTGGGCAGGGCGGGAATGATCCGGGTTGGGGTTGCAAGCGGGCTGAATTTCGCTTGATCCTTGAGACCCACAAGGTTACCTTGAGCCTAGCCAGTGTAGCATTGCCGGAATTCATTTCCCGGACCCGGCGGCACGCAGCGAAAGGAACCATGATGGATGTAGTTCTGGTGATGTTCACGGACAAGGGTGAACGGCGGAATTTTCCCGTTCAGGCCAAAACCGTCATCGGACGGAATACGGAATGCAACATTCAGATACCGCTGGCGGAGGTATCGCGGCAGCATTGCGAATTGACGCTCAAGAAAGATAAAGTTGCGGTGCGCGACCTGGGGAGTTCCAACGGCACATACGTGAATAACAAACGCGTGCAACAGGCCGAGTTGGGGGCCGGCGAAACCCTGACGGTGGGGCCGGTGATTTTCACGGTGACGATCAACGGCACGCCCAAAGAGATCAAGCCGGTGCGGACGATTATTGGGGGGAAGAAGGCCAAGCCGGAGGCGGCTAAAAAACCCACGCCCCAGAAGAAGGATGAGACCGGGAGCGTGGATTTGGAGGACTCCGCCACGCTGGAAATTCTGGATGATGCCGACAAATCAGGCTCGCTGGCGGCATTGGAGGAAATGCCCAAGCAGGGGCAGGGGAAATGATGAATGACGAATTGGATGGAACCGGTAGGAGGGTTGGTGCGTCTAAGGGAAGGGTTACGTTTACTGAGGCGGCAAGATGGCGGATTGGCGACAATACCTGGCGGGGGCGGGGGTGCTGGCGCTGACGGCCGGAGGGCTGCCGGCGCAGGTTGTGGAACCAGCGCCCGAGGTGCGGGTTCCGTTTGTGCTTCAGCCTTTGCCGCCGGTGCTTCAGCCTTTGCCGCCTGAAATCATCATTATTAATCCTCCCTTGCCGCAGGTGAGCGGGGTTACCGGAACCGTTATTTTGCCCATCGTCAACGAGGGCTTTGCCCATGACCAGGATGTGAAGGGGGCGCTCAAGCCGCTGGTGGAGGCGCTGCGGTCGCAGGTGTTCACGGAGCGCGAGGATGCATCGCGGGCGATGCTGCGGCTGCCGCCGGCGCGGCTGGACGAGGTGGTCAAGGCGCTGGAGCAGGAGACGGATGCCGAGGCGATTGAACGGCTGACGCAGGCGGCGGCACATTTGTATCTCAAGCCGCGGACGCTGCTTAAGTCGCGGGTGAGCCTGCTGGGGCTGAAATACAAGATGGATCCGGTGAAGCTGGCGCCGCAGGATAAAGACCTGACGATGACGGTAATGGTGACGGAACTGCAGCCGGGCTTTCCGGCGATGCAGGCGCTGCGCAACGGGGACCGGATCGTGGCGATGGAGGGGGTGGGATTTCCGCCGGATATACCCGAATTGGACAACACGTACTTTCCCATGCGCGTGGCGGGGCTGACGGCCGGGGCGGTGGTGCGCATGACGGTTCTGCGGGAAGGCAAGGTGATCGAACTGGGCGTGCAGGTGGCGGGATTGCCCGAGGGCACGGGGGACGCGGCCACGATGGTGCAACTGCGCGCCAGTGCGCTGGGGGCGTTCATGAAGACGCTGAAAACCGGGGACAAAAGCCAGGTGATGTGGATGGGGCCGGCGGAGCCGCAACGGGCTATGCTCATTACGCCGGCACCGGTATGGGACGACGAGATTCTGATTCCCGCGCCCAACGGCGCGGAAAACCCGCGGAATTAAAGTTGTGCGAAGGGAACAACGCCGCGGTACACGCGGAATAATTCCCCGGAATTTCATGTCCAGAGGCGGGGCGAGCGTCCATAATAAGAACAAAGAGTTGTTGGAGTTGTGCATGACGGTGGTTGAAACCCGCGAACGGCTGGACCAGTTGGTGCGGGAAAATTTGAATCTGGTGTATGCGTCGGCGCTGCGGCAGGCGCGCGACGTACACCTGGCGGCGGATGTCACGCAGGCCGTGTTCATGGTGCTGCAGAAGAAACTGCCGGAGATGGATGACAAGGTGGTGCTGGGGGCCTGGTTGTTGCGGGTGACGCGCTACGCGTGCCTGGATGCGGCCAAGCGTTCACGAAGGCGGTTGTATCACGAGAAAAAGGCGGCGGCGATGCGTGCAGAAGAAGTTCCGGCGGACGAAGACCTTTCGCCGCTGATCGATCAGGCGCTGGATCGGTTGTCGAAAACGGATCGGGAACTGCTGGTGCTGGCCTATTACGAGGGCCGCACGCATGAGGAGATCGCGGCGCGGTTGGGACTGGGCCGGGAGGCGACGCACAAACGCGTGCAGCGGGCGGTGGGGAAGCTCCGTGCGCTTCTGTCCCGGCAGGGAATGCTGGCGGCGGGAATCCCCGGAGGGCTGGAGATGCTCGGCAAACCCATGGCAGCGCCGGCGGCGGTGTCGCAGGCGGTGCTGAACGGATTGGGCGGGCAAGCGTCCGCCCTGGCTTTACAGATTGCGAAAGGAACGATGCTCATGATGAAGGTGATGAAAATGAAGACGAGCGTATTGATGGTGGCGGCAGCGGGACTGGCGCTGGCGGCCATTGCGCTGATGCCGGCGCTGGGACAGGGCGGAGTACCTGGCGGCGCGCCGGTGGCCACACAGGCCGGTGGGGCGGCAACCGCGCCGGACACCAACCAGGGGGTGGCCAATCCGCTGTACAACGTCTGGAAGGGCCAGGAGGGCAAGACCGTCACGTTTAATCGCAGCGAGCAGATCAGCGGCGGAGCGCCCGTGGGGGGCGCCCGGCCAGCCAATATCAGTACCGTGCAATTTGCGCTGGCGGAATTCACCGCCGAGCAGGCGGTGATCAAGATCACGACGGCCCCCAATGTGCCGGCGGAAAACCTGACCATTCCCGCCAAGTTCATGGCGAACGATCCGGCGTTTCCGAAAGCCGCGGGCACTGAAGACCTGAAGATCGGCGACAAGACCTACGCCTGCACCAAGTACACCTATACTACGAATTCCAAGGCGGAAATGGGCCGCGATGGCCAGGGCCTGCGCGGCCGCGTGACTGTATGGGTGGCCCAGGGCGTCCCCGGTGGAATCGTGCAACGGCATATTTCGCTGACGATCCGCGCGTCGTATGACATCACCGACACCTTTGCCGGCATGGCCGAAGGTAATGCCGCCTCCAAACCGGCCGCCCCGGCCGCCAATGCCAACGCCGAGCTTGCCGTCACCGAAGCCGACGCGGGCAAGACTCTCAAGCTCGGCGACAACACGGCGGTCGCCATATCCCTCGCGGGCAATCCCACCACGGGTTATTCCTGGTCCGTCACCAAGATGGAAGGCACGGCCCTCGAACAAGCCGGCGACATCCAATATGTCCGCACCCCCGTCCGCGCGGGCATCGTTGGCTCCGGCGGCACGTTCATCGCCAAGTTCCGCGCCGTCAAGGCCGGCGAGTCCACCATCACGCTGGGCTACGCCCGCTCCTGGGAAAACGGCGTTCCGCCGGCGAAGACCTTCACCGTCACGCTGGTGGTGGAAAAGGCGCCGTGAGAAACAGCGGTGTTCAAAAATAAGTCGCTTACCGCGCGGCGGCGTATAGTTCCGCCACCCGGGCCCAGTTGACGACATCCCAGATCGCCGCCAGATAATCCGGGCGGCGATTCTGGTATTTAAGGTAGTAGGCATGTTCCCACACGTCCACGCCGAGGATGGGCTTGCCGGGGAGGGCGCCGGTGGGCGCGAGGACGGCATCGGGCATGAGGGGATTGTCCTGGTTGGCGGTGGAGGTGACGACGAGTTTGCCGTCCTTGACGATCAACCAGGCCCAGCCGGAGCCGAAGCGTTTGGCGCCGGCATCCTGGAGTTTGGCCTTCAGGTCGGCGAAGGCGCCGAAGGAGGCCTTGATGGCGTCGGCGAGCGGGCCGGAGGGTTCGCCGCCGCCGCCCTTGCCCTTGGGGGCCAGGAGGGTCCAGAAGAGGGAGTGGTTGACGTGTCCGCCACCGTTGTTGCGGACGGCAGGGCGGATATCGTCCGGGACGGTGGTGAGGTTGCGGATGAGGTCGTCGGCGGAGCGGCTTTCGAGGTCGCCCTTGCCGGCGAGGGCGTTGTTGAGGTTATTGACATAAGCCTGGTGGTGTTTGCCGTGATGGATTTGCATGGTCAAGGTGTCGATGACGGGTTCGAGGGCATCGTGGGCATAGGGCAGGGAAGGAAGAGTGGCGGGCATGGCAAATCCCCCAAGGGTAAAGTGTGGCTCCGGGGCGCGTCCCTCACGCGAGGGGCGGATCCCGGAAGTTCGATGAGCTATTGTAGGCCAGGGGAAGCGGTCAGGGCGTTATTTCATCCAGATCGAGTTGAAAGGCCGGATTCGCGACACCGGCGGTGAAAGTCAGCTTCTGGCTTTGATTGGTCCGCACCGGTTTATTGTTCTTGTCCACCACGGGTTTGCCGTTGCGGTCGATTTGTTGCTCACCCAACTTGACCTCCGTCACCCAGACGTAGTAAGCGCGGTCGATGCCATCCCTGGAGACCAGCATTGTCACCACCACGGGATGACTGCCGGCCATGATTTTGGGAAGCGTGACCAAGCCGGATTTCAGGTCGGCGCCGGCGGAGGCGACGATGAGGCTGCCACGGGAGTTTCGTAAGAGGGGGACGACGGTCGAATTAAAGTAAAGGGGAGTGGCAGCGAGGTTGCGCGCCCCATCGGGTGTAATTTGCCCCAGCAGCACCATTGGTATCAGGTTTGTCCAGGGAACCCCCTCTTCGTCCTTGCCATTCATAAAGTTGGTGGCAAAATGATCTGCATTGGAAAAAGGCCCCCGGGCGGGGACGCCCGGCTTGCCGCTGGGACTCCACCCGTTGGCATTGTTGGTCATGTCCTGGAGACAGGCTTGGACGTGGTCATTGGCGTTGCGGAGAATGGAGCCGGAAATATCCCCGCGCACGGCATCGGGCTTCAGAACGTAGACGTGCGCGGACTTGAGTTCCCGGGTTTTTGTGGGATCGAGTTCCACGGAGAGGGTACACATGTCCTGCAGATACGCATGCGCCGGATATTCGGCGAGCGCCAGAGGGGAGGACTGCTTGTCCTGCACCAAGCCCTTCAAGTCGGCGCGGGCGAGTTGTTTGACTTCGATGGAGACGGGCTTTTCGTCCTCGGCCACCTGAAAGATCCAGTCCTGGACCGTAGTGGCGGCTTTGGTGTAATCGTCGAGGACATAACCATCCGCCAGCGCCAAGGGGATAAAGCTCCGCCCTTGTTCGAGGTAGCCGATGGGGTAGCACTGGCGGAATTTGTCGGTGACGAGGCGCGCCTGGGAGGCGGTGGTGCGTAAAAAGCTGTCAGAATCGCCCGAGTCGTGCGGGGGTTGGTCGCCCTTGCGCACCTCCGTGCGCACCATGACGAGGCGTTTGCCGGGAGATGGAAGATCGACGCCCTCCTCACTTTTGTACTTCGTTTCGGGAGCCAACCAGGCGGCGGACTTGACGATGAGGAGGTCGGCCGGCAGGGCGCGCCTGGAGCCATCGACGTGATTGCGATAGCCATAGGACTCGATGGTCAGATCGGGGTGGATGGAAGCCCAGGAGTGGTCACCGCCCAGGGCGCGGCCGGAGGCGCCGTCCCAGATGGCCAAAACGAAGCGATCGGGGGCGAACCAGACGTTGCCCGGCTTGGCGGTCTGGCCGGGGATAAGCTTGCCGTCGGAATCCAGGGCCTGCATGCCCGTGACGTCGGGGAAGCGGTCAAACCCCATGGGAGTGCGGTTGATGGGGAGCATCTCGAAGCCGATGAGGAGGGTGCCGACGACGACCAGGGCGGTGAAGAAGCCGATGGTGCCGCCGGCCACGCGATTGTAGAGGGTGGAAAGCTTGATATTCTTGGGGACGGCGATATCGGCGGCGATGCGGGTGATGGTAAAGGTGAGGAAAAAGAGCAGGAGAAAGGTGACGCCGCGGGCGTAATCGGGCCGCCAGCCGCCAATGAGGCCTTGCAGGGGCTCCAGGAGGGCCATGGCCAGGATGGAGGAAAATATCGATGTGGCCAGGGCCAGCAGGGAGGAGAGCATTCCCTGATTGGCCAGATAGGCCGTGGTGAGGAGGATGAGGACGGTGACGATGAGATTGAGCAGCATAGGGAGTTCCTTGGGCGGGGCGCTGGGCCGCGGCGTTATTTTTGCGCCGGCTGGACGCCGGACTTGGCGGCAGGTCCGGAGCCGGAGGGCTTGTCGGGATTCATGACGCGTGTGACTTCATGGATGGCGGTGACACCGGTGGCGAACTTGCGGATGCCATGCTCGACGAGGAAGAGAATGTTGTTTTTGCGGGCGAGGGTCTTGATCTGGTTGACGCTGGTGCCGGCGGCGAGGGCCTTTTTAATGTCGTCGTTGACGACGAGAACCTCGAAGATGCCGGTGCGGCCGCGGAAGCCAATGCCCGCGCAGTCGGGGCAGGTGATCTGGTTGCCCTTGCGGTCGGTCATGGGTTCGGTGTTGGCCTTGAAGGACTGGAGATTGCGTCCGACGGGGATGTTGAGCCGCTTCATGGTGGCTTCGTCGGGTTGATAGGGGATTTTGCACGTGGGGCAGAGGATGCGGATCAGGCGCTGGGCGACGATGAGGCGGAGGGCGTTGGCGGCGGCGCGCTTGTCGGAATTGAGGTTGAGCCAGGTCTCCAAGGCGGTGAAGGAATCCAGCGCCGGCAGCGTCGTATAGACGCGATGGGCGTCGCTGACGCCTTCACTGGCGCTGGCGTAACCGGTGATCAGATCCGCGGTATGGCTGTCGGGAATCTGCGAGACCAGCACGATGTTGGGATCCTTGAGCATGATGGAATGCAGGAGTTTGCTGTAGGTGGCCTCGGCGCCGGCGCGGGGGTCGTAGCGATTGATCGTGACGCCTTCCATCTCGGCCTGGGAGTTGACTTCGAGGGTCTGGACGGAATTGGTGAACGCGTCATGCTGGCGCACCAGGGAATAAAGCGTGGTCGTGCGGCCATGGCCGCGGGGTCCGCAGACCAGAACCAGCCCCTTGGTGTCGGCGGTCAGCTTTTTGACTTCCGCCAGTTGTTCGGAGGTCAGGCCCAGTTGCTCCAGGGGCATGTCCCACTGGCCTTGTTCGTTGGCGGCCAGGACGACGCGTTCGCCGTTGACCGAGCCGGAGGTGCGGACGGTCCAGACGGTCTGGGCGCCCTCGGCATCGCGGGAACGGAACGTGCCGGTCTGGGGCCGGCGGCGCTCCTCGGCGGACAGGCCTGACAGAACCTTGAGGGCCTGAATGGCCGACTCGGCGGCGGCGCGTTCCACCGCCGGCTGCATCGTGGGCACGCCGTCGGTGATCATGTTGAGCGAATAGCCGTTCTGCACGGGGGCCAGGTCCACAATCGCGGCATGCCGCATGAGCGCCTGGATGACGATGGCATCGGCGGTGCCCAGGCCGGCGGCCAAGGGATCCTGCGGGCCGGGGAGGGACATGAGGGTGTTGTCATGCCGGAGATAGGTGAGCTGGACCTGGCGGGCGTTTTTCCGATCCTCGATGCCCTTGGAGACGTTGCCAGCGGCCTGGATGGCCTTGGAGAAAAGATGCCCGGAGGGGCCCAGGGTCTTGACCCGCAGATACCAGAAGCCGCCGATGACGCCGCCGGCGATCAGGAAGTTGACGGGCAGGGAAATCCAGAAGGATGGCATGACGAGATAAATGAGCAGCATGAGAATGAAGACGCCGGCGGAACCCAGCTTCCAAGGCAGTTCGGGCTGATCGACGAGATTTTTGGTGACATCCGTACACATAAAAGTCGCAAACCGTGCCCAGGCGACTAAGCTCGCCAGCGCCAAGAGCCAATAAATAAGGTTTAAATAATCGAACATACTGATTCAGATTCCTGTGCCGGTGGTTGTGCTGGCTGGATGATCCCCGGGAATGTGAAGAAGTTCAAGCGGCAGCGCGGGGCGTTCAGGTTCCGCTGGTCTTGATGCCGCGCATGCGCATGCGCAGTTCCTCCGGGTTGGGCGAGGCCAGGAGGGCTTCCTTGGAGGAGATGATCTCGGCGGTAACCAATTCCGCGAGGTTGTCGTTGAACTCGATCATGCCGGTGCCTTTTTCGTTGCGGATGACGGAACCGAGTTCCAGCTCGCGTTCCTCGATAATGAATTTCTTGACGACGGTGGAATTGAGCATGACCTCCACGACCGGCACGCGTTTGACCGCCGGGTCCAACGCCGGGAGGAGTTTTTGATAGGCGATGGCGACGAGATTGGCGGCGATGACCTGGCGCACGTTGGAGTGCTGATCCTTGGGGAAAAGCTCCAGGAGGCGGGTGATCGCCCCGGGGGCGCTGGAGGTGTGAATGGTGGAGAAGACCAGGTGGCCGGTTTCGGCGGCCTGCATGGCGGCCTGGAAGGTGAAGCGGTCGCGCATTTCGCCGATCAGGATGACATCGGGGTCTTCGCGCAGCATGGCCCGGATGCCATGCTCGAAGTTGTCGCAATCCAGGCCGATTTCACGCTGGTCGATCTGGGCGCGTTTATCGACGTAGGAATACTCGATGGGATCCTCGATGGTGATGATATGCACGTTTTTGGTGTTATTGATCTGTTCGAGCATGGCGGCGATGGTGGTCGATTTGCCCGAGCCGGTGATGCCGGCCAGGAGAATCAGGCCCTGCTCGCGTTCGGCGATCTTGGAGAATATTTCCGGGAGGTTGAGCTCCTGGAAGCTGGGAATCTGGGGATTGATGCGGCGTGCCGCCATGCTGGTCATGCCGCGCTGGCGGTAGATGTTGACGCGGAAGCGCTCGGTCTTGGTCAGGGCGTAGGCGAGATCGACCGTGCCGTGCTGTTTGAATTCAAACAACTGCTCGGAAGTGAGCATTTCCTCGACGATGGCATCGACGTCGGCCGGCGTGAGGGGGTCGGTCTTGAGGGCCCGCAATTCGCCGTTGATGCGGACCCGGGGCACGACATCGGACTTGATGTGGATGTCCGAGCCATGGACGGCCGCGACGGTGCGAAAATAGGTGTCGATGCGGCGTTTTTTCTGCTCCACCTCGTGCAATTGCGCGCCGGCCTGTTCTTCTTCCGCGTTTTGAACGGTATCTTCAGTTTCTGACATTTTTCCTCACCTGCCGATGTCGGAAATCGAAATTTTCACTCACCACACCAGCAGTATGCAACAATTTTAGGCAGGGGACAAGGGGGCGGTTGGGGGAGCCATTCGGCGGGGGCATGGGAACAGTTCGGAGGTGAACATGCGATCAATTGACGAGGGCGACGACTTGGGTGATCTCGGGCACTTTTTCGCGGAGGTTGCGCTCGATGCCCTGCTGCAGCGTGCTGCCCTGTGACGGACAGCCCACGCAGGCGCCGAGGAAACGGACCTGGACCACGCCCTCGGGGGAGACGTCGACAAGTTCCAGGTCGCCGCCGTCGGACTGGATGATCGGGCGCAGCCAGTTGATGACGGACTGGACGCGGTCCTTAACGGAAGCGGGGGCGGGTGCGGTGGCGGGTGCGGGCATGGGAACTCCTTAGGTGTATAAGTATAGGGGGAGCGGGGGCGCGGGATCAAACGGATTGAGGAATGAGGGTGCGGCGGTCCAAGGTTTAGACAGGCAGGTAGGTAGCAGGGAGAGTTGGCTGGAACGATAGTGCAGGCCCCGGGATTAGGATCCCTGGGCTTATTGGTGAACCGGCGAGATGCTGAGCCAGTGGCCAGAGGCACGTATTACTTGGTGCGCCAGAAATAGATTTTACCGGCTAAGTTAAGAGCGTTGGTGTTCGCGCCGTTGGGGAGGGTTTCGAGGACGATGCCGCCATCGACGACCTGCCAGGAGCGGATGAAGGGGCCTTCTTTTAGGTTATTGGGATTGAGGGGGATGAACGTGTTGACGTCCATTTTGCCGCCGGCGGTCTGGCGGATAAGGAACTCGACGGTGCGCGTCGTGCTGAAATTATTCACCGAGCCTATCGGGCCCATCAGCAGCTCGACCGTGTAGCTGTCGGATAACTGATACGCGACGCGCGGAGGAGCGCCCGTCAGCGTGGCGAACCACGGGCGTTGCGGCGGGCTATCGGGATATTTCGGATCCGGCGGTTGAACCTGGCTCTTGTAGGCGGCGATGCCGGTGGGGGCCTGGAAGATGACGAAGTCGCCGTTGACGGACGAGCGCAGGGTGGAAGCGGTTGTGAGATTGAAGTCGTTCGGAAGGGGTGCTTTCCAGCGGGGCTCGCCGCCTTCCAGGGGGAGGCACCAGACTTCGTTGCTGTCGGTGACGACCAGCAGGCCGTCGAGGGTGAGGGCGGCGGCACCGGCGAAACGGGAGCCGGCTTTCCGGTTCTCCCACAGACGGTTTTGTGCGGCGACCATGTCATAGGCGGCAACGGCCTGGTCGGTGACGACGAAGAGGGTGCCGTCGTCGCCCAGGGCGCGCCACAGGGCGCGTTCGTTGTCGAGTTTGATTTGCTTGGAGGGCTTGCCGGTATCGGCATCGAAGGCGCAGAAGGTGGTGGTTTTGCCGGTGGGGGCATCGACCTGGGCGACGATCATATCCTCATTGCCGACGAAGGTGGTGGCGTTGCCGTCGGGGAGGTGTCCGATGTCGGCGCCGGCGGTCCAGGCGGGCTTGCCGGTTTCGATGTTGAAGGCGTCGATCTGGTTGCCGGCGAGGATGTAGACGATGCCGTTGAGGATGCGGGCGGTGGTGAAGCGGGCGTTATTGCCAAGAACATCGAATGCGGCCCGGCGAATGGAGTCCGGGTCGGAGCCGGAACTGCCGAGGGGGTAGAGAATCCGGCCGTTTTGATCCATGATCGTGATGTTGCTGGTGACATTGGCGATCCCGCTGCCGTTGACGTAAACAATGTTGCCTCGGACCTCGACTTCGCTGCCATTCTGGACCGTCCGGGTGGTGCCGATGCCGGTGGTGCCGATGCCACCGCGGACGGGGCCGGTAATTACACGGCCAGGAGCGGCCCGGAGGGTCTGCGTCCAGGTGCCGTGGGTTTTCAGGTCGATGCCGATGGCCATACCCGCCTGCATGACCACCGCAAAATCCTTGGTGGCCCCGAGAAGCACGGCGTCGGCATTGTTGGGCAGGGCGACGGGGTTGCCGACCTCCTCGTTCGTGAGCGTGTCCCGGATGCGGATTTGATTGCCGGTGCGAATGAACAGGAGGTTGGGCGGGCGGAGCGCGGGGGACGATTCCACGGGGACCAGGAGTTGGGAGCCGGCGAGCACATTGGCGTCACTCAGGGGCGCGGCATCCATCTTGATGACATTGTCGGCATTCTTGGGCAGGGTGGGGAGCCGGCCTTCCAAGTCCGCGCCGCCGGTCTTGATGATCTGGGCCTTGAGGTCGGAGAATGTGACCTGCTTGCCGGCCTCGGTCCAGGTGAATTCCTTGTACTGCCGCGCCCCGCGCGCCGCCCAGGCGGAGGCGGAGGGGTATTTCTTCAGGCCGAGACTGGCGGTGGCCAGTTGGGCGATGGCCTGGGCCTGGGCCGGACCCGCGATGCGCGGTTCGAGCCACCAGAGCACCCGGCGGGCGCTCTCCCAGTCCTGCTTGCCCAGATACTGCGCCGATAGCGTCGTGGCGGCGGTGAGGGAGGCCGCGGAATTGGGGTACGCGTCGATCACCTGCTGGAGGCTGGCGGCATCCTTGGCGGCCGCGGCGCGCTGGGTGAGCGTGGCGGCCTGAGCCTCAAAACGCTGGTAGACGGCCGGGCCGTTTTTGGCGATCACATCCTTCAGGCGCTTTTCGGCCGAGGCCCCGGCGCTCTGCACGCCGTCGGGTTCGCGGAAGCTCGCCAGGCGCAGGGCCGGATCGGCGAGGATTTCGGAATAGAGCTGCGCGGCTTCGTCGGCTTTCGCCTGCTTGAGGGCCAGGTCCGACAAGCCCAGGCGCCACTGCACGCCCTGCTCGGGCGTGCGGGCCGAGGCCCGGCATTGTTCATAATAGAACCGGGACTGATCGCGCAGGTTTGTTTCGTTCTTCGCCAGCAGCAGTTCGGCGAACGCCAGGTTCGTCCGATACAGCGTGCCCAGCATGTCGGCGACCGAACGCCCGGCGGGCGCGGAGCCGGCATTGGCCAGGTCCACGGCCTGCTTCATGTTCTCCAGGGCCAGATCCTGGTGCTCGGTGCGGAAGCTGATCTCCGCCAGGGCCAGGTACGGCTCGGGATCCTTCGGACTGGCCTTGATCTTCGCCAGGCGGTTGTCGCGGGCGGTTTCCCACTTGGAATACCCGGCGACTTCCAGGTCGTTGACGACCACAACCTGTTCGGTGGTGACCAGAAGATTGCCCGGCTTGCCGTCTTCGCCTTTCTCGTTCTTGGGCCAATCCCACTGTTCGGCCTTGCCGGTCAGGATGTTGATGCGGACCAGTTTGTTGGCAAAGGGTACGTAATAACCGGAGGTGGTGAGGAAGGGCCGGCCCTGGGGGCTGCCGGCGGGTGAACCGGCGATGGTGGCGATCCATTCGGGCTGGGGTTTGTCGCTGAGGAGGGATTCCAGGTCGTAGCAGAGGGACGCGTTTTTCATGGAGAAGACGAGCTTCGAGCCGATGGCCCCGGCCAGCACGTCCAGGGTGGCCGTGCCGGAGACTTTGTTGGCATCAATGAGGTCGGCGGCCTTGAAGGCCTTGATGAGCTTGCCGTTCCAGCGGTCGTAGATGCGCAGAAACCGGGAATCGGTGGTGATCATTTTGTCGCCGACGATGAGGGGCGGGTTGAACTTCCAGGAAGCCACGGGCTGGGAGGCGAGCATATAGTCGTCAGCCATCACCAGGCCGCCATTGATGACCAACGCCTGCTGCCGCAGCATGATGGGTTGGCCGACTGCCCCACCCCCGCCGGCCGCCGCGGCGGCGTTCTTCGAAGCCGTGACGCGCAGCCAGAGGATGCGGCCCACGTTGGCGTCCACGGCACAATCCGCGCCCTGGCCGGTGCTGATGTACAGCACATCATCGACAAGCGTCGGCACGGGGATGTTGCCCGCAATGGCGTTGCCGTTGTTGTAGTTGATGTTGTTGGAGGTGCTGCAAAGGTAGCAGGACCAGGTGGGTACGCCGGTTTCGCGGTCGAGACGGACCAGATACTGGGGCGTGAAATTGGCGTCGGAGGTTTTGCGCGCCATGACGAAGACGCCCTGGCGCGTGACGATGGGGGAACCGATGAAGGTGAGGGTACCCGGTTTATCAAGGGTGATTTCGGAAGCGTTGCGGGACCAGAGTTCCGTGCCGTCATCGCGGCGGAGGCAGACCAGGCGCGCGGGCATGCTGGTGGTGCGTCCGTTGGAAGTGTAGGGGCCGGCGGGGATGACGGCGAAAACCTGATCGCCGAAGACGCAGACGGAGTCATGGGCGTTGGCACGCGGATTGGTGCCATAGTTGCGGATGTACTGCAGGGTGGCCTGATCGATGCCGGCGACGACGGTGGCGGGTGGATAGGACCAGAGGCGGGCGCCGGCATTGGCGGAGACGGCGACGATCTGGTTGCCCAGATGGATAAAGAGCGTGCCGTTGGAGAGGACGGGGTGGGAGGTCAGGCCATCGGAAATTCCCGTGGCCACACTGCCGCCGCTGCGGATTACAAGTTGCTGTCGGATGAGGAGTTCCTGTTCGGACGTAACGCTGGTCGTGGAGGTGGAGGGGGCATCCGCGATTTTCACGCTCCAGAGTTTGGCGCCGATGGCGGCATTGGTGCTTAAAAGCTGGCTGCGGCTCGGGCCGCCCCCGAAAGCGGGCCACTCATCGCCGGCGAGGGCGACTTTTTCCCACAGGGCCAGGCCCAGCAGTTCATCGAGCTTGGACAGCAGTTTGACTTCCTTGCCCGAAAGCGTGCCGGTGGCCTCGGGGAAATCCTTCTCCAGGCGGTCGCGCAGCAGCTTGGCGTTGCCGGCGTCCTCCGCCAGATGCTCGGCCAGCGCGGCGCGGAACAGGAATTCCGCCTTGCGCTCGCCCGCCAGCGGATGCGTCAGCAGCTTGCGCCACGTCTGGGCGCCGGCGGCGAATTCGCCCCGCTCGAAATACCACTCGGCGGCCTGGGCCAGGCCCTTGAGCGCGGCGGTGCTGGGGAAGTACCGGTCGCTCACGCGGATCAGCAGGGACACGTCGCGGTTCTCGATGGCCGCGTCGATTTCACGCTTCGCGTCCAGGCCGAAGAGTTGGTCGTACATGCCGTTCCTCACGGCGGGCATGGCCAGGAGGCGCTCGCGGACATAATCGGTGATCGAGACATAGGAGTTGTCGTTGAGCAGCACCAGCTTCTGGCCGTAGTCGGTGATGATGGCCTGAAAGCTGTTGATCGCCAGTTGCGCCTGGCCCTGGTTGGCCTGGCGGATGGCCGTGCGAAGTTTGTCGACCGAGGCAAAAGAGTCATCGACGTACACCATCGTGCCGGAGGACATAAGGTCGCCAGGTTCGCGGCTAAAGGGGCCGGCGGGATCATCGGGCTTGCCGGTGTTGTCGGCATCGGGATTGGTGGCGGGCGTGGCCGGCGCGGGAAGCGGAACGGGGCGCGGAATGGGCCGGGCGACCGCGGTCACCACCTGCCCCTGCGCCGAGAGCATGAACGCGGGAATGGCGGCCGCGGCAACAATGGCGGCGGTGAGGGCATGGATGACCAAAGTGCGCTGGGGACGTTGGGAGTCAGACACCGGGCACCTCCGTGTAAGGGGGTTGGGCCAAGGGGTTATTATATCGTTGCCGCACGCGGGAAGGCGTTTTTCATCGGAGTTGGAGTTCGTAGTAGTTCGTAGTACACGCTTTAGCGTGTCTTCGACGTACGCCCCAGCGTAAACAGGCTCACCAATCCCACTTAGACGTACCGGAACCACAAAAGTTCCAACCGTTTTTTCACCGGGGCGGGAATGGCGCTTTTGTCCGTCCAAATGGCCAATTCCAAGGCTTTATGGGGCGGAAATTCCTCCACCCGCCGCTCCCACAGCAGCGGCACGGCCGCCTTGATCAGGGCCAGGGCGTTGTCCGTGGCGGCATGCATGTGCCCGATGATCTCCTGCAACAGCGCCAGCTTCGTCTGCCCCCCCCCCGCTCCCCCCACTGGGTGGGGCTTCCAGCAGTCATAATCGGTCGCCAGGGCAATCAGTGCGTAGCTGATCTCCGCCTCCCGCGCCAGCTTGGCCTCCGGCAGCGCCGTCATCCCGATCAGATCACCCCCCCACTGCCGGTGCATCAGGGATTCGGCGCGCGTGGAAAACGCCGGGCCTTCCATGCACACATACGTGCCCTTGGTGTGGATTTTCGCGATCTTCAAACTCGCGCCCGCCGCGGCGGTTTTCAGGATGCCATGCAGCACCGGGCAGACCGGCTCGGCAAACTCCACGTGTACGGCCCCCCCGCCGAGTTCGTCGAAGAAGGTGCCGGCGCGGCGATAGGTTTTGTCGATGAACTGGTCCACCAGCACCAGGTCGCGCGGGGCGATCTCCTCGCGCAGGCTGCCCACCGCCCCCGAAGCGATAACCCACCGGCACCCCACGGCCTTGAGCGCATATATGTTCGCGCGGAACGGCACGGCCGAGGGCGGGATGGTGTGGCCAATGCCATGGCGTGCGAGGAAGGCGATGGGAATGCCGCCCCCCTCCCCCGGCCACTGCATCAGGGAGATGGGCGCGGAGGGTTTGCCGAAGGGGGTGTCGATGTCGGCGACCTGGGCGGAGGCGTCGCCCGCGCCCGCCGCCAATAGCGCATTGCCCAGGCCCGAGCCGCCAATGATGCCGATGCGGGGAATGATGTTCATTGTGGAATTTTAGAGTGGGGCGGATAAGGGGGCAAGGCAACGCGTAACGCGGACGATCACAGGTCGATGGTCACCCGGAGACTCCGCCGCTTATGTCAGCCGTCCCGCCGCACGCAGTTTCCCGCGCTCCGTCACCGCCCAGATCAGGTAGCAGGCCATGGTGACGATCACCACCAGGCCCATCACGATCCCCACCACGCGCGCCGGGGAGAGCCGCCCGGACGTGGACCCAAGCACCCGGGAACCCATCGTATGCTCCGACTCGTTGGGCGTGACCCCGCCGCGATCCGTTGCCGCCGGCGTGCCGTTGTCCGGCGAGGTCGGCGGGGGCGTCGGGGGCTTGTTGACCATCGCCATGGGCGGTGCGGTATTGCCCCTAATGTCATTGAAATCTTTCAGGTTCCGAATCTGCAGGCGCGTGAGCGCCTGATCGAAAATCCAGAGTTCATCGAGCGAGCCATGAAATGCCGGCGACGCTCCGCCGACCGCCTGTTCCTGCGAGCCGATCCGCATCGGGCGGCTGTTGACGGCCAGATCGAGCGTTTTCGAGAACGCCGAGGACGTCGGCTTCTTCATTTCGCCCAGGGGTTCCCCATCCAGATAGGTGGTCAGAAGTGCATTCTCGCGGTCCCAGGTCCAAGTCATGTGATGCCATTCACCCAAGGTCACAGATTTCGTGGGGAGCGGCTGTCGCACCACGGAGAGGCGGTTGCGGTTTCTGGTATTAGTTTCAGTGCTGGCCAGATCGGCGATCGGCTGGGCCGTGGATTTGTCGGGGCCTAAGGGATTGACGCCGAAGACGAAGCCCGCCTGGGTCATGGATTGCCAGTCCGCGAGGATAAAATTCGGACCCGGGGTAGTGAAGTAGGCCCAGGCCGCCACGGTGAACGAATTTTTCTGGATGCCGGTCAGCGGCGGGATGGTCAGGTATGCGCCGGGCCCGCCGGTGAGGGTAATGGCCTTGCCGAACGGGGCCGGAACGCTGCCGGAGTAGAAGACGATGGCGGAATTGTCCTTGGGGGTGGCGGGGTGGGCGTTGCCCACGGCATCGGGGAAGGTGCCGTCGGGGTTCTGGGTGTCAAAACTCCAATGGGCGATTTCGGCCCCGCGGGCGGCGCCGGCGAGCAAGCCCGCCGCCAGGATGCCCGCGCCCAGCGCGCGGGAAAGTCGATTCCACGAATGGAGCATGTACATGTTCTGCGCCATAAAACTGCTCCCGCCTGGACCGGATATGAGAACCATCGGCAAAAGGTTATCGGGACTCAAGATCATTGTAGGGCCAACCACCCCGGCAGGCCAGCGGGAATCACGTCAATGAGAATTAAGTTCGACAGCACCGGCGCACGCGGCAATGGTGCCCCCGGCTCCGCGGGAAAGGGAGCCGCACCGGCAGCAACGGGATGAGGATCATCGGGAACCGCGGACATGCATGATTCTTTCCGGCAAAGTTTCGCCCTGACCCAATCCCACCTATGATAGCCTATCGCACGTTTTCAGGAGTAATCCATGGCCCCCGCCAAACGTCTCATCCCCGCCCTCCTCCTCCTGGCCTGCCTCACCACGTCGCGCCTCGGGGCGCAGGTCGGCCCCACCACCGGTTCCGCCGCCGGCCAGACCTGGACCCAGGAGACGCTGGCCAACGGCCTGCGCATCATCTACGCCCCCATGCCCACCTCGCCGGTCACGCAGGTCCGCGTGCTCTATCACGTCGGCTCCCGCGATGAGCGCACCGACCGCCAGGGCTTCGCCCACATGTTCGAGCACATGATGTTCCGCGGCTCGGCCCACGTCGGACCCGAAGAACACATGAAACTCGTCGGCCAGGTCGGCGGCTACACCAACGCCTTCACCTCCTTCGACGAAACCGTTTACCACGACACCCTCCCCGCCAACTACACCGAAATGGCCCTCTGGCTGGAAGCCGACCGCATGAGTTCCTTCAAGGTCTCGCCGGAAATATTCAGCACCGAGCGGAACGTGGTGAGCGAAGAATGGCGCATGCGCCTCAATCAGCCCTACGGCGGCATGTTCGAACTGCTCATGCCCGAGGTGTTCAAAACCCATCCTTACCAGTGGACGCCGATTGGGAACATGTCCCACCTGCAAGCCGCCAAGACGCAGGATTTGCAGAACTTTTTTGAAAAATACTACGTCCCCAACAACGCCATCCTCGTCATCGCCGGCAACATCGACATCCCCAAGACCCGCGATATGGTCAAAAAATACTATGCCTGGATACCTGGCCGGGGTCTCCAAGTAGGTAATGGCGGTAATATCTCGTGGCTACCTCTTGACCGTCAAATCCCCACCGAGCCCCCCCAGACCGCCCCGCGCCGCCTGGAAGTCAAGATGCCCGCCCCGCTGGCCCGCGTGCTCCTGGCCTTCCGCGCCCCCCCGGAAGCCTCCGAGGACATGGACGCCCTGGGCCTGCTGGGCGCCATCGTCGGTGACGGCCAATCCTCGCGCATCTATCAATCCCTGGTCACCAGCGACAATCCCCTCGCCGTGGAAGCCGGCATGTTCATCGAAAACCTCGAAGACGGCGGCCTCATGGGCCTCGAAGCCACTGTCCTTAAGGATAAGGATCCCGCTGAGGTCGAAAAGCAGCTCAAGGCCGCCGTCGCCGCCGGACGCGAAAAGCCCGTCACCGCCGCGGAACTCGACAAGGTCAAGCAGCAGATGCGCATGAGCCTGGCCACACGCTTTGAAACCGCCGAAAAGGTGGCCAGCGAACTGGGCCAGGAACTGCTCATCCAGAACAAACTCGACCGCGTCACCACCGCCCGCGCGCGGCTGGAAGCGCTGACGCCGGCCGACTTGCAGCGCGTCGCGCAGAAATATTTCCCCGACACCGCCATGAACGTCATGGTCGTCACCCCCGGCCCGCAGGAAGGCCCCCAGCCCGGCGCGCCCTCCGCCACCCCGCCGGCATCGGAGCCCGCCGACACCAAGGTCAACGCCCGTGCCATCAACTTCCCGGCGGATTATCCCGCCAAGCCGCCCATGGCCGGCACGCTTCCCGCCGCCACCTTCGAAAAAGGCGTCGAAACCAAGGTCGCCATCGGTCCGGCCAAGAACGTCATGCCCCAGGTCAGCGTCGTCGTCATGGAAGATCACCGCATGCCCATCATCAACTGGTCGCTGGCCCTGCGCGCCGGCGGCCATGCCGAGCCCAAAGGCAAGGAAGGCCTCGCCAGCATCACCTCCGCCATGGTCCGCCGCGGCCCCAAGGGCAAAACCTTCGATCAATTCAACGAGGATCTCGAATCCCGCGCCATCGAACTGAGCGTCTTCGACAGCGGCGATGTCACCCATATTTCCGGGAGTTGTCTCAAGGAACAATTCGCCTACGCCCTGGCCGCCACCCACGACATCCTCCTCACCCCCGCCTTCGATCCCGGCGAGTTTAAGAACCTGCAAAATCAATCTGTCTCCGAATTACGCCTCTCCCTCAACAGCCCCACCACCATGGCCTCGCGCGAGCTCACCAAGGACCTCTACGGCGATTCCCCCCTCGGCCGCCTCACCACCCTCGCCTCCCTCTCGGCCCTCACGCTCGAGGACGTCAAACAGTTTTACGGCAGCATCTACAAGGGCGACGGCGCCATCCTCATGATCTCCGGCGACATCACCGTTGCCGATGGCCAGGCCGCCGCCGCCAAGCTGCTGGCCGACATTCCCACCGGCCCGCCGCCGGCGATCAGCTACACCTTCCCCAAGGCCCCCGCCGCCCGCCGCCTGGTCATCATCGACAAGCCCGACGCCAAACAGGCGGCCATCCGCTACGGCATACCCGCGTATTCCATCGCGAGCGACGAAAAGTTCGCCGGTTCGCTGGCCAACCAAATCCTCTCGGCGGGCCTGGAATCACGCCTGCCCCGCTACGTCCGCGCCGAAAAGGGTTACGTCTACGATGTCTACGGCATCTTCTCCCCCAACCGCCAGGCCGGCGTGTTCGTCGGCGCGGCCGGCACCAGCTTTGAAAAAACGGGGGACGCCGTCACCGCGATCTTCAAAGTCCTCGATGACATGAAGGCCGCCAACGTCCCCGACCAGGAACTCGCCGACGCCAAGTTCCGCGTCGCCGGCAGCCTGCTGATGTCCATGCAGACCGTCAGCGAACAGGCCGACCGCCGCCTCGAAGGCATGCTCAACGGCTACCCGGCCGACTATTACGACAAATACGCCCAGCGCATCGGCCAGGTGACCCCTGACCAGATTCGCGCCAACATGACCAAGTATGTGCTGCCCGACCGCATGACCGTGGTCGTCGTCGGCCCCGCCGCCACGCTCAAACCGCAGTTGGAAAAGCTGGGTGCCGTGGAAGTGGTGACGCCACCACAATGATCCGTGATTATTCAAACCGAGCGTTTGTTACCGCCGTGCCACGTGTTACCACGGCGTGTTCACCCATGCTCCCGAATTCTTTGATGCCGCGGGCTTGAGCGCCACCGGCGCGGTCGGCATGGCGCGCGGCGCTGGTGCCGCGACAACAGTGGTGGGCTGCGCAGCCGGTTTGGTGACCGGAGCCGGTGCCGGGGCGACAACCACCGGTGTGGGCGAAGGTGCGGGTTTGGCGGTTGATATCGGTGCCTGTGTGGCAACCACCGGTGTGGGCGATGGTGCGGGTTTGGCCGCTGATACTGGTGCCGGCGCGGACACCACAGGCGCGGGTTTAATCACAGAAATCGGCGCGGTGACCGGCTTGGCGACCGATGCCGGCTTTGCCGAGGCGATAACAGGCGCGGGCTTGGCCGCGGGCGCGGGGGGCGGGGCGAGGGCCACGGGCGTTTCGCTCCGCCGCTGCTGCTTGAGCCAGTAGAACAAATCATACCCGGCGTACGCATTGTCCCAGCAATCATGCCCAAATGTTGGGGTTTTGATTAACAGCGCGTCGGCTTTGGGGTTGAGCGACCTGATGCTGTTGACCATGCTCTGGTCGTTATTCCAGGCGAAAATATCCCCAAAAACGCTGCAAAAAGCCCGCACTGGCGTATTCGTCAACTTGGCGGCGTCGCCCGCGTCCGCCCCGTTGGACGCCATGGGCACGATGGCCGCAAAGTGATTGGGGTATTTGGCCGCGATGTCCCATGTGCCATGGCCCCCGGTGGACACCCCCGTCAGGTAGGCGCGGTAGGGATCGACGGGATATTCCCGGGCGGTATTGGCCCAGGCGGTGAACATGTCCTGGGTGTAGACCGAAGTGGGGCTCCAGCCGCCGTCGGACTGGGGAAAGATGACGATGAAATCAAAGGTGTCGGCCCGCTTGGCCACCTCCGGCGCCAGGCCGACGGTCAGGTTTTTCAGGTTGCCCATGCCCAAACCATCGCCCTCGCCGATGCCATGGAGGTAAATGATCACGGGGTATTTCCGGGTGGTGCCGGGGAAATAGGATTGGGGGATAAACACCGCGTATTTGCGGGTCCAGATGCCCCGGTGCAGGGTCTTGGTCAAAAAGCCGTGGATGCCGTCCTTGTCGAGGCGGTCCCGCGCGATTTGCGACGCCCCGTTGCATCCGGTCAGGGTGCAAATAAACGCTACCAGAAGGCCGGCCGCGCACAACTTGAGCAGGGAGTTCATCAACACGCTCCGAAGACAGTGTCTACCCCTTATCGGCCAAGTCGGCCAAAATGCATCGGCGGCAGAAACAGAACCCGTCGCGTAAGCAAGGTGGAGTGACCGTTCCCAACAACCCCATATGCTTCGCGAAGGCGATGAGAGGATTCTCGTCAACGCACTGCCTTTTATCGCCTGCGCGAAGTACCCGCCTCCATGGATGCGCGCATGTACACCTCGCTTACGCTACGGGTTCCGTTCGCCGGGCAAAAACGATGAGGCACGCCGGTTGGAAGCGGCGTGCCTCGGGTGATGCATCATGTGGCGCAAGGCTCGGCATCCCGCCGAGATTCCATCAATAGGACGTATTCACCGCCGCGGCCCCATTCGTGCGCACCGCCGCGGCCGGAGCCAGAACCGGAGCCGGAACCGCCGCCATCGGCGTCGGTGTGCTCACGGGCGCCGCGCCACGGGGCGTGGAGGGAATGGCCGCAGGCGCGATGGCGGTGCGCCGCCGCTGGTTCTGCAGCCAGCCGAACAACTCCCCGCTGCCATAGACGGCTTCCCAGCAGTCGTGGCCAAAGGTGTCGGTTTGGATGAACGCCGCATGGCCGCCCAGGGAATTGATCCGCTCGACCATGCGCTGGTCATTGTTGCCCGCGAACATGTCCCCGCCGGCGCTGCAATAGGCGCGGACGGAGAGGTTCACCAACTGGCCGGAAACTGCGGATTCCGAGTCATTGGAACCCATGGGCACAAGGGCGGCGAAGCGGTCGCGATATTTGGCCCCGATCACGTACGTGCCGTAGCCGCCGGTGGACAGGCCCGTGAGGCTGACGCGGTCGGCATCCACGCTGTATTCCTTGGACACATCATCCAGCGCGGTGATCACGTCCTGGGCGTATTCCGAATCCGCGCTCCAGCCGCCCGCCGATTGCGGGAAGATCACGATGAAGGGGAATGTCGCCTTCTGCAGCGCGACGAATGGTCCCAGGCCGACGGTCAAATTCTTGCCGTCGCCCTGGCCCCAGCCGCAGCCTTCGCCGACGCCCTGGAGGAAGATAATGACGGGATATTTGTTGGTGGCCTTGTAGGAGATGGGCACGAACACGCCGTACTTGCGGACATGATCGCCGCGGGTCAGGGTTCGGAAATTGAATCCCAACTTGGGGCCATCCTGGCCAATCATATCCAGGGCGCGGTTGCTGGCGCCGTTGCAACCGCCGAGGGTCAGGCCGGTCAGCATGAACACCATCAAGGCACAGAGTTTGAGGAGACGATTCATTCAGGAGCTCCTAAAAAGGGCAACAAATTTGAGCGCATCCAATATCTATCGTGAAAGTACCTCGCTTCCCTTGAAACAAGGCTCGGCCATAAAGACCGGGGTGCGGATTTTACTGGAAAGATGGTCCGGGGAAAATATTGTGCCGGAGGCATTCACTTAGGCGTATCCGGCAGATTCTCGCTGGGTTTGGTGGTCGGATCGACCGTGGGCTGGTCATCCTTCTGCCCCAATTCCAGGCGCTGCTGCTGGGCTTCCACGATCTTCTGCACTTCCTTGGGCCGCAGCGGCTCGTTGTTGAAGTCCTCCAGAAAGCGGTCGTACTTGAAGGACCGGGCGGCCATGAGGCGAAAGTGGTTGACGTCCGGCAGGGCCTTGTAGATGCAGATCGTGCCGGAATCGACATCCATCAGGTACAGGCCGTAGGTGGTGGGGCCGAGCTGGGCGGGCATCATATAGATGCCGCGGGCGCCCAGGAGCGCTCCCGCCGGTGTGGCGATTGGCGTGGCCTGGGCGAGGGCCGCGCGGTCGAAGGCGATGTCGGGGGCCTGGCCGCGCGCCAGCAGCAGCACGCCGGCATTGACCAGCAGGCCGATGGCGATCAGCCAGAGGGCCTTGGAATAGCGCGGCGGGCGTGATTCCACCGGGGGCGCCGGAAGCGTGAAGGAAAACTGGGGGAGATGATTGTTCATGATGAACCTCATGTGAACCGGGGTCGGCCTGCCCTGCCAGAACAGGCGATGGAAGAGGGAGTATCGTATCTGTATGGGTGGGCGCGGGGCAAGTGGCCACACTCCGGATGAAGTGTGGTGCGGGGTGGGTGGTCAGGGGGGGTGGTCATCCGCCAATTCGGATCGACGCGCCGGGCAATCCCGGCGTGGTGGTGGTCACTTTCACGGGGCCGTGGGTTTCGATGTAGAGCAGGAGGCGACCGTGGAAGGCTTTGTGCAGCGGAGCCTGGTAGTTTTCGTGGGAGTTGTTGTCGCCGGATTCGATAGCCATGAGGCGGCCGGGGCCGTCAAGTTTGACGGAGACTTCGTTGGCGGCGTCGCGCGACAAGTTGCCGGCGGCATCCAGCAGCGAGAGTTCAATCTGCTCCACGTTGGGGCCGTCGCCGGGTCCGAGGAACGAGGGATACTCCCAGAGGTCGATCTTCGCGGGCGGGCCGGAGAGGATGAAAGTGTCCTCGACACCCGCGATGGCCTTGCCGGCCTTCTTGCCGACGGCCTTGATCGGCCCCGCCGCGGGGTTGGCGGGCACCTTGATGACGCGCGTCTCCTTGGGCAGCGGCAATTCGCCCAGCGACTTGCCGTTCTGGAAAAACTCGACCGTTTCGCAATTGGTATAGCAGGCCAGGCCCGGCGGCACCGCCAGCGTCCTATCAGTCTGCTCCTCCGGCAGGTTGAAGTCGATCTTGACCATCGGCTCGTCGGTCCAAAGCGATTTGCGGAAGTAGAACATGGGCTTTTTGAAACCCGCCAGGTCGAAGAAGCCGTCGGGGCGGGAGCGTTCGGGCCAGGCGGATTTCGTGCCCGGGGCGGGGCGGCCGGCTTCGCCAAGATAGTCGATGCCGGTCCAGAGGAACTGGGCGGAGATAAAGGGGATGTCGGCGACGGCGAGCCACTGGCTCAAGCCGCGCAAGTCGTTTTCGGAGCCGAAGATCACGCGGTCGGGCATGGCGGTGTGATCGGCGACGTAGCGGCCTTCCTGGTAGTTGTAGCCAATGATGTCAAGTTCCTTGTACCACAAGTTGGTGGCGATCTTGGCACACGCGGCCGTTACGGGACGGGTGGTATCGACGGATTTAACGGCGGCAATAAGGCGTTTGGCGACGGGAACCAGGTCCTGGGAATTGGCGGGATAAGGGTCGTCGGTATAGTCGATTTCGTTGCCGATGGACCACATGATGATAGAAGGGTGGTTGCGGTCGCGGAGGACCATGTCCTTGATATCGGTGTCGGCCCATTTGTCGAAGTCGGAGTGGTAGCCGTCGAGCTTGGAGATGGTGCCGGACCAGGTATCGATCCATTTCTTCTTGCCCTGGGGGCCGGCGAAGGTGGGGCAGTTCCATTCGTCGAAGGCCTCATCCATGACGAGAAAACCCATGCGGTCGCAGAGGTCGAGGAACTCCGGCGCGGGCGGATTGTGCGAGGCGCGGATGGCGTTGGCGCCGGCGGAACGGAGCAGGAAAAGCCGCCGTTCCCAGACTTGCTGGGGGATGGCGGAGCCCAGGCCGCCGGCATCTTCATGCAGGCAGACGCCCTTGATCTTCATCGGCACGCCATTGAGCGAAAACCCGCTGTTGGGGTCGAAGTTGAACGTGCGGATGCCGAAGGGAGTGTTGTAGGTGTCGAACTCGCAGCCCTTGGGGCAGCCGACGTGGGTGACGGCAGTGTACATGTTGGGGCGATCGAGGGACCAGAGGTGGGGGTTGGCGAGAATATATTCGCGGGTGATGACCTTGGTGCTTTTGGCGGGGATGGATTCGGGGCGGTCGGGGTCGAAGGTGGTGACGTAATTGACATTGATGTTACCCTCAACACCACCGCCGACGAGTTCGTGGCCCTGATGGTCGAGGAGGCGGGTGTCGAGGGTGACGAAGACCGGCTCGTTACTGTCGTTGTGGACGGTGGCTTCGATCTTGATCGTGGCGGATTTCTCGGTGACCTTGGGCGTGGTGACGAAGGTGCCGTAGCGATCGACGTGGACGGTCTTGGCGGCGGTGAGGTAGACGTTGCGGTAGATGCCCGAGCCGGGATACCAGCGGGAGTCGGCGAAATCCTTGTGGTCTACGCGGACGGCGATGATGTTGTCGCCAAGTTTGTTGAGGTAGGGGGTGAGGTCGTACTCGAAGGAGCTGTAGCCGTAGGGGCGGTCGCCGAGTTTATGGCCGTTGAGGTAGACGGTGGAGTTTTTGTAGATGCCGTCGAAGCGGATCGTGAGAACTTTGTCGAGCTGGTCGGGGGCGAGGGTGAAGTGTTTGCGGTACCAGGCGATGCCGCCGGGGAGGAAGCCGGTGCCGGAGGCGTATTTCTGGTCGAAGGGTTGTTCGATGGACCAGTCGTGGGGGAGGTCGAGGGTGCGCCAGGCGGAGTCGTTGAAGGCGGGGGTTTCACTGTTGGTGACATCGTTGAGGTTGAAGCGCCAATTCTCGGTGAAGAGCATTTGGCGGGTGCTGCCGGGGGCGCTGACGAGGTGGTTGGCGGGTTGGATGGCGCAGGCGGCGAGGGAGGCAGAGGCCAGGAGGAGGGCTACGCGGAGGAGGGCGGAAAGGCGGGGCATGGGGACTCCTTGGAAGAACATGGGCCGTGAGGGGATTATCTGCCGGACGCGGGGGGCGTCAATGCCGCGTGGCAGATCGTGGCCATTACGCCTCCCCACGCTGTTTCCACCCCGGCGAATCTGATAACCTCCCCGCATGACCATCCTCGTCCAGGATTTCTTCGCCCCCGCCGGCCCCGTCGCCCAACGCCTCACCGGTTTTGAACTCCGCCCCCAGCAACAGCAAATGGCCGCCGCCGTCGAAATCGCCTTCGCCCACCACCAACACCTCATCGCCGAGGCCGGCACCGGCGTGGGCAAGTCCTTCGCCTATCTCGTCCCCGCCATCGCCCAGGCCGCCAACCGCAAGAAGGTCGTCATCTCCACCCACACCATCGCGCTGCAGGAACAACTTGTCGAAAAGGACATCCCGTTTTTGCAGGCCGTCAGCGGCCTCGAATTTTCCGCCGTGCTGTGCAAGGGGCGGGGCAACTACCTCTGCCTGCGCCGCCTCGAACAGGCCGGCAAGAAATCCTACTCGCTGCTGCCCGACGCCCGCAGTGCCGACGAATTGGTCATGATCGAAACCTGGGCCCGGACCACCAAGGACGGCAGCCTCTCGGACCTCCCCCGCCAGCCCGCCTGGCAAGTCTGGGACAAGGTGAACGCCGAGCGCGGCAACTGCCTGGGTCGCCGATGCAAGCATTACGAACGCTGCTTCTATCAGGCGTCGCGGAGGCGCATCGCCAACGGGCAAATCCTGGTGTGCAATCATGCAATGTTTTTTTCCGACCTGGCCCTCAAGAGCGCGACGGGCGATCCGGCGATGCCGGAGAAGGGCGGCCGGGGCATTCTGCCGGCGTATGATTTGGCGGTGCTGGACGAAGCCCACACGATCGAAGCGGTCGCCTCCGATCACTTCGGCATCTCTGTCTCCGAGTCGCAGGTGCGCTACCTGCTGCATTCGCTGTTATCCGCCAAGACGACGCGTGGTTTTCTGGCGACGCTGGACAACCTGGATACGCTGGCCGCGCAGGCGGCCATTGAGAACACGGAGCGGGCGACCAATGAGTTTTTTGACCTGTTGGACCGCTGGCTGACAACGCGCGCCCCGAAAAACGGGCGCGTCCGCGAGAAGGATATCATCGCCAATCCGCTGTCGCCGGCGCTGGAGGACCTGGGCAAGTGCCTGAAGGCGTTGGGCGATCAGCTTACCGGCAAGAGCAAGGGCAAACGTCCCATCGTGGACGACCCTGAGGAGGGCGCGAAACTGACCGGCGCTGAGTACGAGATTGAGAAGCAGCGATTCGAGTTGCAGAGCTATCTGGACCGGATCGGCGACCTGAGCGCGACGATCAAGGCCCTGCTGGCCCAGCAGGTGGAAGATGCCGTCTATTGGGTGGAGGCGACGGGCAAGACGAACCGGCGGCTGAAGTGGACCGGCAGCCCCATCACCATCGCCGAGCAGTTGCGGACGCACCTGTTTGGGCGGCAAGGCAAGCTGAAAAGTGTGATCCTCACTAGCGCCACCCTCTCCACCCGCAGCACCGACCGTCACTCCGTAAAAATCGAAAATCGAAAATCGGGGGGGGCGAAAATCGAAAATCCCTTCGCCTATCTGCGCTCGCGCGTGGGTTTGGATGCCGGCACGGACCTGCAAGTCGGCTCCCCCTTCGACTACGCCACCCAATGCACCATGTATCTGGAAGTGGGCCTGCCGTTGCCGGACGAGGAGGGGTTTCTGCCCGCGGCAATGGATCGGGCGATGCATTATCTGCGCCAGTCACAGGGCCGGGCGTTTCTGCTGTTCACCAGCTATGTCATGCTCGACAAGGCGGCCAAGCTGCTGGCCCCGCAACTCGCCCCGCTGGGCTACCCGCTGTTCCAGCAGGGCGGCCAGCTCACGCGCGGGCAGCTTTTGGCCCGCTTCAAGTCCACGCCCAACTCGGTGCTGCTGGGCACGGATTCCTTCTGGCAGGGCGTGGATGTGCAGGGCGAGGCGCTGTCGAACGTCACCATCGTCAAGCTGCCGTTTGAAGTACCCGACAAGCCGCTCATCGAGGCGCGCCTGGACGCCATCCGCGAAGCCGGCGGCAATCCGTTTGCGGAATTTTCGCTGCCCGAAGCCATCATTAAGTTCAAACAAGGCTTCGGCCGCCTCATCCGCAGCAAAACCGACACGGGCATTGTGGTGGTGCTGGACAAGCGGATTGTCACCAAACAGTACGGGAAGCAGTTTATTGAGGCGCTGCCGGGGTGTACGATCCACAAAATCACCGTCTGAGGAAACCAACGCATGCTTCTGCAACGCCTGCATCCCGATGCCAGTTTGAGCAAGTCCAGCCTGGCATACTGGCGTCGCCAGCCGACCGACTTGATCGTGAAATCACTGGCCCCCGGCCAGCGCGATAGCCTTTAGGTGAAGATGAATGGTATCATTATGGATGGTAACACCCGGGTTAAGGTGCTCGAAGAGCGAGGATTCGCCATCGACGGCCTGCCCTGCGAACCTTATCCCGCGTTGGAGGAATAACCATGACGGCCAAAGCGCTCGCCCACAAGTTTGCCGCCTTGTCTCCGGATGAACAGGCTGGACTCGTGGCCCGATGGTCGCACCTGCTCACAATCGATGCCCGAGACACCTACATTCCCGGCACGCCGGGAATCGCCGATCCGGTCCGGTTACGCGGATTCAATGAGATGCAGCATCGGCTCGCCGGCCAACTCATGGCACTACTTGCGGCGGATGACCAGCGTTACGCGGATGATGTGTTTTTTGCCATGCTGGTGGAATCGGCACAAGAGCTACATGCGGCAGGTTTGCGGACGGATCTCGAAAAATGGGGCAGGGACCACGGCGAAATCAAGCGGCGGAAGAATGGAATCGCACCTGTGGCGCTTGCGATTGCGCGGCAGCGTTAACGACTGTGTGACGAACAGGAAATTACGGAGAAGCCTCATGACCGCCACGGTTAGGTTGTTATTGAAGGAAATCAAAGCACTCAGTGAGGAGGATCGCCTCGCTTTGGATCAAGCGCTGGCACGCGATCTGGACAAGGAATGGAAAATCGAATCAGGAAAAGCCCGTAGTCTTGCGAAAAAACGCGGAATCGGAATGGCGGAGATTGATCAAGCCATCGCGCACCTGCGCTACGGAACAAAAGGTGTTGTTTGACGTAATCACTCACGAGGATGATTCGCCGCAAGTCTCCTCTCCCGCTACAATGCCGCCCTGTCTGTTTCCCGTTTTCTGGAGTCCACATTCATGCCCACGCGCATCGCCAAGCGTCCCTTCATTCTCATCATCCGCGACGGCTGGGGCAAAAACCCCCATCCCGAGATGGATTCCTACAACGCCATCAAGCAAGGCCGGCACCCCGTCGATGACCGCCTCATGGCCGAGTACCCCAACGTCCTCATCCACACCTCCGGCGAGGATGTGGGCCTGCCCGCCGGCGTGATGGGCAATTCCGAAGTCGGCCACCAGAATATCGGCGCCGGCCGCATTGTCGATCAGGAGACCATGCGCATCACCCGCCGCATCCGCGACGGCAGTTTCTTCCAGAACCCCACCCTCGTGGCCGCCTTCGCCCACGCTAAAAAACACAACTCCAATGTGCATATTCTGGGCCTCTGCTCCGATGGCCGGGTCCACTCCGATCAGGAACACGCCTACGCCCTGCTGGAAATGGCCAAGCGACAGGGCTTCCCGGGTTCGCGAGTGCTGATCCATGCGATCACCGACGGCCGCGACACCGCGCCCACCGGGGCTGCGCGCTACCTGCCGGCACTGGAAGCCAAGTGCAAGGAACTCGGCGTGGGCCGCATCGCCACAGTCATTGGCCGCTTCTACATCATGGACCGCGACAACCGCTGGGAACGCGTGCAGACGGCCTACGAACTGCTCACCGAGAACAAGGGCGAAAAATACCCCACCGCCTCCGAAGCCCTGCAACACTACTACACCCACGCCTCCGATTCCTCGCGCAATGGCGATGAGTTCGTCATGCCCTCCGTCATCATTGATCCGAGCCGCGACCGTCAGGGAGCGACCACAATTTCCGACAACGACACCGTCATCTTCTTCAACTACCGCGGCGACCGCCCGCGCGAAATCACCAAAGCCTTCGTCTATGATGACGCCCAGTTCGCCAAGGAACCCAACGGCGGCTTCAAACGCAACACCCGGCCCAAAAACCTCTACTACGCCACCATGGCCGGCTACGAGGAGGGCCTGCCCGTCCACGTCATCTTCGACAAGCCCGAAAAAATGGCCGACATCTTCGGCGAGACCATCGCCCGGGCCGGCCTCACCCAGATGCGCTCCGCCGAAACCGAAAAATTCCCCCACGTCACCTTCTTCTTCGATGACTACCGCGAACCCCGTAAAGTCGATAAAACCACTATGGACGGCATCGGCCCCTTCGACGGCGAAGACATACGCGGCGCCCACTCCCGCAAGGACATTAAAACCTACGACCTCGCCCCCGAAATGTCCGCCGAAACCCTCACCACGCGCATCCTCGCCGCCATTGCCGACGACAAGCACGACGTGTACATCATCAACTACGCCAACGGCGACATGGTGGGCCACACCGGCTCGCTGCCGGCGGCGATCAAGGCGGTGGAGAAAGTCGATGAGTGCGTGGGCCGCGTCATGAACGCCGCCCTCGCCAAAGGCGGTGCCCTCATCATCACCGCCGACCACGGCAACTGCGAACAAATGTGGGACCCCATCAACAACTGCCCCCACACGGCCCACACCACCTACGATGTGCCGCTGATCGTGGTGGATGACCGGTTCAAGGGCGTAAAGCTAAGGGAAGGGGGGCGGCTGGCGGACATTGCCCCGACGGCGCTGAAGATCATGGGTTTGCCCCAGCCCAAGGAGATGACGGGGCGGAGCCTGCTGTAAGTCCGTAGTACCGCCTTTAGGCGGGTCACAGCACGATGCCCATCGCCGCCGAGGGCTTCGATTTGTTCATCAACCCGCCCATTTGCCCCCCCCGCGCTCTCCCCGTAAAATCCCCGCCATCACAAAGGAGTCCCTCATGTCCCACAAATACATCGCCATCGACTTCGGCGCCGAGTCCGGCCGCGTCATGCTCGGCGAGCTTTCCGACACCGGCATCGCGCTGACCGAAATGCACCGCTTCCCCAACATCCAGATCAAGCTCACCTATGAGAAGGGCGAAACCCTCCACTGGGACATCCTCCGCCTCTGGCATGAAGTCACCACCGGCCTGGCGAAAGTTGCCGCCGCCAACCACCAGGTCGAAGGCGTCGCCGTCGATGTCTGGGGCGTCGACTTCGCCCTCCTCGATGACACCGGCGCCCTCATCGGCAACCCCGTCTGCTACCGCGACCCCCGCACCGACGGCATGGTCGATGCCGTCTTCGCCAAGCTCCCCAAGGAAAAAATCTACGGCATCACCGGCATACAGACGATGGCCCTCAACACCCTCTTCCAACTCGCCGCCCTCTCCTACAAAAAATCCCCCCAGCTCCCCCGCGCCAAGCACATACTCTTCCTCCCCGACCTCTTCTCCTACTGGCTCTCCGGCACCATGGCCACTGACTACACCATCGCCTCCACCGCCCAAATGCTCGACGCCCGCACCCGCGCGTGGTCGCCGGAAGTCCTCGCCGCCATCGGCATCGACCCCAACCTCTTCCCGCCGATCCAAATGCCCGGCGAGCGCTCCTCCATCCGCGGCACGCTACTGGCCAACGCCAACGAAAAACTCGCCGCACAAGGGGGGGGGGGCGTGAAAGTCATATCCGTCGGCTCCCACGACACCGCCTCCGCCGTTGCCGCCGTCCCCGCCGATGAAGCCCGCGGCGACTGGCTCTACCTCTCCTCCGGCACATGGTCGCTGCTGGGCGCGGAGGTCGATCAACCCGTCCTCACGGCCAAGGCCGGCGAATACAACGTGACCAACGAGGGCGGCATCGGCGGCAAGATCCGCCTGCTCAAGAACATCGCCGGGCTGTTCCTCCTCCAGGAATGCCGGCGGGAGTGGACCCGCCAGGGCACCGAGTACGACTACGCCACGCTCACCCAAATGGCCGAGGCGGCCCCCGCCAAACTCGCCGTCCTCGACATGAACGACCCGGCCTTCGCCACCACCGGCGACATGCCCAACAAGATCACCGCCCACTGCCGGCGGAGCAATCAGAAGGCCCCGTCCACGCCCGGCGAGTTCGCGCGGGTGATTCTCGAATCGCTGGCGGTTTCCTACGCCAAGGTGACGCGCATGCTCGAGGAAATCACCAGCAAGAAGTTCAAGGTGCTGCACATCGTCGGCGGCGGCTGCCAGAACAACCTCCTCAACCAGATGGCCGCCGACGCCACGGGCATGACCGTGCTCGCCGGCCCGGTCGAGGCGACCGCTCTGGGCAACATCATGACCCAGGCGGTCACAACCGGGGCGCTGGAATCGATTGCCGCCGGCCGGGCGCTGGTGCGGCGGTCGGTGGGCGTCAAGACGTTCGAGCCGCGACGGAATTAGGCGCTTCTCATCTTTTAATGGTTTGGCGTTTCTTACGGCGTTCGCGACGGGACTCGGCGATGAACGCGTCGATTGCATCCATGCTCATATTGGAAAGTCCCCGCCGCTGGGCGCCCTCCCGGATTCGTTTGATCGCGGCGCTCGCCTCTTGGCGCTGAATATCGCGGATCAGCATGTGGCATCTCCTGTGTGGCGCATGTTTCATTTGTTTTTTGGGCTATTTCTTCTCCACAAAACCCGTCACATCCTGATACAGCTTCGCCATCCCCTCGCGCACGTGGTAGAGCATGTGCCCGCCGGGATAGTACGTCTGCGTGATGTTCTTGCGGATTTCCGGCGCCAGCGTCAGGTGGTTGAGCGTGTAGTCGGTCGCGAAGTACGGCGTGGCCAAATCAAAACGGCCCGAGCATACCAGCAGTCGCAGGTGCGGGTTGTGCGTCATGGCGTCGCGCAGGTCGTCCCCCACATAGAGATACCCATTGGAACCCCCCGCGCCGCCGCTGGCGAAGTTCCAGGGCTGCGTGCGGCCCGAGAGCACTTCGTACGTCAGATCATTCTCATATTTCAGCGCCTGGCGGACGTACTCATTAAACGCCGACGTATACGCGGCGTAAAAACCGCTCAGCGACGGATCGTAATCCTGCCCCGCGCCGGCGGCATCGGTCGCCCAGCCGGTGAGGCGGCCGTCGAAACGCCCAATCACCTTGCCCGCGCCCGTCTTGTCGCGCAGCAACTCCTTCTCAAAACGCGACGGCTGCACGCGCAGATTCGACAGCAGCACGTAATCCTGCGATAGCCCCGTCAAATCCGCCACACGCCTGGCGATCCGCTGCCGCTCCGCCTCCGGCAGCGCCGCCCCCTTGGCCAACGCCGTGGCATAGTCGCCGATGGCGAATCCCTCAGCATCCTTCAGCAAGGCGTCCAGCCCCCCCCCGCCCTGCGGCGACGGCACCTTTTTGTGATACCACCCCACCGCCGCATAGCTCGGCAGATACAGCGCAAAGGGCATGTCGTTGTTCTCCCCCGGCGACAGCGTGGCGAAATTCAGCACCGTCGATAT
>CAIPTQ010000209.1 GCA_903868035.1 uncultured Phycisphaerales bacterium | reverse complement strand
GCATTTTCGTCGCCTCCACCGCCGGCAAACGCGAGGAAACACGGGCCTTTATCAACCCCATCCTCTCCGACGAACACGGCTCGGAAGACGGCGAGGAAGGCTGCCTCTCGCTGCCCGACATCCGCATCAAAGTCCCCCGCTTCCAAACCCTCCGCATCGACGCCCTCGATGAACGCGGCAAACCCGTCTCCGAAAACCTCGCCGACTTCCTCGCCCGCGTCGTCCAGCACGAAAACGACCACCTCGACGGCATCCTCCTCCTCGACCGCATGAGCCCCATCACCAAACTCGCCCACCGCAAAAAAATCAAGGAACTCGAAGACCGCGCCGAAAATCCCCCCGGCGGATAAGGTCACTCGCCACTCCGGATGATTGTGATTTTCCCCGCACTGTCGATTTCGACGATTTGGCCGGGCCGTAGTGTCGGCAGCACAGACTCAACTGCCGGCACGAGCGGCAAGAGGGAATCAAGCGTATTTTTGACGGTATCAAGAATGACCACGGCTACATGAATGGTTCCGAGGTTCTGTTGGTGCTTGAGATTCTTATCGACCGTCAGGAAGACCTCAAATGTGGCCGCGGCAGACGCAAGCAATTGTCCGTTCTGCAGCTCTTCCCATCCCATCTGCGCGGTCGTCCGCACTTCGTGTGCGGGAAATGACTGCCGCAACGGGGCTGGCACGCAATGATCGAAAAGAATCTTCACGCCTTGGGAAGCTCCGCCAGCAAGTCCGAATGAGCCAACTCCAACACCCCCGCGGCCTGTTCGCGCGTGATGCCCTCAAAGTGTTCCAGAAACACATCCAGCGAATAGCCCGATTCGATGTAATCAAAAAGGTTCTTGATCGGCACGCGCGTGCCGAAGAAACACGGCGCCCCGCTCAAGCGTCCCGGATTAATCCAGATAAGTCCAAACAGGGAATGACCAGGTTGGATCAAGTCGCCTACAAGAAATTCCGAGGCCATGGGCTTGATCCCTTTGTGCCAAAGAGGTTGTTCCAGTACGCTCACTTATCCTCCCAAATTGTCACAACTCATCTTCAACCCGAAACACGTCTTCCATGGTGATCTCACGCGCATCCGCCGGCATCTTAAACACGGGAAACCCCGTGCGCGGATGCTTCTCAATCGGCAAGTCGCAATACCGTGTTTGAAAAACGTCTTCATCCACTGCGAACACATGGGCTTCCAGCGCCCGATCCCTTGGCAAATCCACCGGCATGTCCGGGATCAGCATCCGCCCGTCGAAATGTACCCGTAGCGTCGTCATCTCCTCAGTATATCGACCTTCCCCCCCATTCCCAACGCCATCTGCCATCCCGGCAGCCGAATCCCCGCTTTGGCAGCGGTTTCCCCCCCCAACCCCCCGCCAATATCATGCCGCAACCTCATTAAATACAATCACTTACAGAACTCTCCCCCGCCGCACCCCGCTCCGGTATACCCCTTGCATCAATAGCCGCGAACCGGGACCACCATGGTTATCGAACCAACCTCCCCGGCCGTCTCTGACTCTTCAGGAGCATTCCATGGCGAAAATCATCGGCATCGACCTCGGCACCACCAACTCCGTTGTCGCAATTATGGAAGGATCCCAACCCAAGGTCCTCGTCAACGCCCAGGGTTCCCGCCTCACGCCCTCCGTCGTCGGCTTCACCGACAAGGGCGAACGCCTCGTGGGCCTGCCCGCCAAGCACCAGCAGGTCACCAACCCCGGCAACACCGTCTTCTCCATCAAGCGCTTCATGGGCCGCCGCCACAGTGAAGTCGGCAGCGAGGAAAAAATAGTGCCCTACAAAGTCATGGGCGGACCCGAGGAACTCGTCAAGGTGGACATCCGCGGCAAGGAGTTCACGCCCCCGGAGGTCTCCGCCATGATCCTCCAGGACCTCAAAAAAACCGCCGAAGACTACCTCGGAGAAAAAGTCACCGACGCCATCATCACCGTCCCGGCGTATTTCAACGACTCCCAGCGCCTGGCCACCAAGGAAGCCGGCGAAATCGCCGGCCTCACCGTCAAACGCGTCCTCCCCGAACCCACCGCCGCGGCCCTCGCCTACGGCATGGACAAAAAGAAGGGCGGAAAAATCTGCGTCTTCGACCTCGGCGGCGGCACCTTCGATGTCTCCGTCCTGGACATCGGCGACGGCGTCTTTGAAGTCCTCTCCATCAACGGCGACACCCACCTCGGCGGCGACGACTATGACCAGGTGCTCGTCGACCACATCGCCGAGGAATTCCGCAAGCAGCAGGGCATCGACCTCCGCAAGGACCCCATGGCGCTCCAGCGCCTCAAGGAAGCCGCCGAAAAAGCCAAGATCGAACTCTCCGCCAACATGGAAACCTCCATCAACCTCCCCTTCATCACCGCCGACGCCAGCGGCCCCAAGCACTTGCAGATGTCCATCACGCGCAGCAAGTTTGAATCGCTCACGGCACATCTCACCGAGCGCTGCCGCCAGCCGGTGATGAAGGCCCTGGCCGACGCCAACGTCACCCCAAGCCAGATCGACGAAGTGCTGCTGGTCGGCGGCTCGACCCGCACGCCCCGCGTGCAGCAGTTGGTCAAGGAACTCTTCGGCAAGGAAGGCAACAAGTCCGTCAACCCCGACGAAGCCGTCGCCGTGGGCGCCGCCATCCAGGGCGGCATCACCACCGGCGAAGTCAAGGACATCCTGGTGCTGGATGTCACGCCGCTCTCCATGGGCGTCGAAACCTTCGGCGGCGTCATGACCGTCATGATCCCCCGCAACACCACCATCCCCCACAGCAAAACCGAAACCTTCTCCACCGCCGCGGACAACCAGCCCAGCGTGGAAATCCACGTCCTGCAGGGCGAACGCGAATTCGCCCGGGACAACCGCACGCTCGGCAAGTTCCAGCTCGGCGGGATCGCCCCGGCCCAGCGCGGCATGCCGCAGATCGAGGTGACGTTCGACATCGACGTCAACGGCATCTTGAACGTGAAAGCCAAGGACAAGGCGACGGGGAAGGAGAACAAGGTCGAAATCAAGGGCCACTCGGGCCTCTCCAAGGAGGAGATCGAGCGGATGAAGAAGGAAGCCGAGGCGCACGCGGTGGAGGACAAGAAGCGGCGTGAGTTCGTGGAACTGCGGAACAAGGCTGACCAGTTTGTGCTGGAGTCGGAGAAGCAGCTCCAGGAACACGGCGGCAAGGTCGGCCCGCAGGAACGTTCCGACATCGAGGCCGGCATCAACCGCGTCAAGGAACTCATGAAAGCCGAGGACAAGGACGCCCTCCAGCGTGGTCTGGAAGACCTCCAGAAGGTGCTCATGAAACTCGGCGAAGCCGTCTACAAAGCCAAGGAAGCCGCCGGCCCTGCCCCCGGCGGACAACCCGGCGCGGCACCGGGCGGAGCGCCCGGCGAACAGCCGGGCAAGAAGGGCGGGGATGACGTGATTGATGCCGAGTATGAAGTCAAGAAGTGATAGTAGAGTCGAGAAGTGGCGCGGTGGTTTAGGCGGGCCTATCCGTCCGGCTCTTTCGTGCGCCGGGGCCTCACGAGCCCAGCCTTGCTCCGTGTCCACTTCCCGCTCGTCGAACCGGACGTGCAATTTTCCCACATTTATGGGTATTACGGCCTGCACCCTTGGCGAGTCCCTATAGGACTCTCTACACCAGAG
>CAIPTQ010000208.1 GCA_903868035.1 uncultured Phycisphaerales bacterium | reverse complement strand
GGAGCATTGTGCTGCGGTGGGCGTCGCTGGTGATGATGCTGATTGCGATTCCGAAGGTGTTTTTGTTCGACATGCCGGCGTTGCAGGATTTGCAGCGTGTGCTATCGTTCGCGGGATTGGGGGTGTCGCTGATGGGGTTGGCGTTTGTGTATCAGCGGTATGTGTTCCGGCGGCCGGCGGCGGCCGCCTTGCCGGTGGATACCCCCGCGGCACCGGATTGAAGCGGGCGGAGTTTGGAGGATGCACATGACCCCCGATGCCCCCGACCCCCAGGAACCCAAACCGCCGGTTCTCAACTATCAAACGCCGGTGGTGAAAGAACCGGAGCAGATAGGCTGCCTGGTGATGGCGATACTCGCGGCATTTGGGGTGGGGGCATTGTGGCTGTTTGGCGTGATGATTTTGGCCAGTGACGGACCACCCGCGATGGCTGCGGCACTCATCGGGGGACAATTGGCGGTGATGGCGTTGCTGCTGGCGAAACGGAAGCGCTTTGCCACCATTGCATTGCTGATCGTGGTGATCACGGGGATCACGCTGCTGCTGACGATGGGCATTTGCGCTGTTGCCACACCTCATTGGTGAATGGGAGCCTTTGTTGGGGGCTGCTGACGGTGGGCATATGCGCTTTTGCCGCACCATGATCGGGCCTACCCGACCTTAAGGCGCGCGGATGATAACAAGAAAAAAACGCAGAACCCAAGTGGCAGTGAGGATAAAGACCAAGTAGTATTTTATGATTCGCAAAGTAGAATGCTTGGTCGCCTCTCCATCAGCGAGATTTCTTTCCGCCGAGATTAACGGCAAATAAGGACGCACGACGATGACTGCAGAGCCCATCACCATTTTCTCCGCCAAGATCGACCCCGAAGGCGTTCTTGCCTGCCTGCGGTCGATGTCGCCCAATCACTCGATTGTGCAGGATGCAGGTGGATGGTCGAAAGTGACTATGGTTGTCAAACGCGGCCTGTTGCGTCAGCCACTTTCGATCACCTTCACGCATGCTCGCAATTACTACCTAGGTTCAGATTTTCCCAAGCAGATTCGCGGCATGCAGGGGTATTTTGCCCGCTTTCCCAAGAATCACCTAACGCAGCGCCTCATGGCGACGATTGCCTCCTTCCGATTCGCCGTGTCCGTCTTTCCCCCCCCAGAACCGCCGGTGGTGATCGGTTCTGATGATGAGCGACTGAAATTCATTTATGCCGTGGCCAAGTATTTGGATGGTGCCATCTTCACACCTTCAGGACTGCGTGATGCATCAGGTCGTATTATCTGCCACGCCACGCTTCCACCCGACGCCGACGTTATTTTGCCGACGCCCACAATCGATGCTCCGCTCCCTTCCAAAATGCCACGTTATTGGGGAGGAACCCTGCCCAATCCGCCCTCGCCACCTCCGCATAGAGTTGCAAAAAGGACGCTCTGTCTCCTTGCCGCAGCTTATCGCGGCATGCTTGAGCGGGAGCAGGATAACCCCGCGCGACTCGAAGCCACAAGAGTAGACTTTCTCAAGTGGGTGGATGGGGCGGGAATTAAGGGCGAACTCGAACCTTGCGAACAAGAACTCCTTCACTCGCCCATTCACAAGGGAAATGCACGCAAGCTCATGGAAGCAGAATGGCTGATCGAGGGAGCGGCAATTCTCGCCTGGGCACTGAACAAACTCGAACTGCCCGCCTATGACGCGGAGGTAGACGTTGGCATCATGGACAAAGCCTGCGGGCTTGCTACGCCGGAAAAAGCACTTGCATTTCAGAAACACCCGGAACTTCGCAATCAGGCCGATATTGAGCGACTGTCTACCCAGATGTTGGCTCTCCATTGGAGGCTTCGCGAGAATCGACTCAAGCCCGGTAAGAAGGACTTCGAGACCGAGTCCCAGCAGGCTTGGTTTGGCACGATGCCACTGGAAGGTATCCGGTTCATTGCCGGAGACCTTGCGATACGCAATGTAGCAATCCACGAGGTTTCGGAGGTCGCGCTGGTTCCACTTGAACTCTCCATTCAGGAACGTCATCGCGCCGTAAATTGGCTCTGCGGCGTTCACGAAATATATTCAAAGACCGACACGCCGACGTAATGCCGTTCATAATTCCAGTGCTGGAAGCCGAGGATTTCCGCGTGTTGACAGGGCTTATCCCCGGCCCCACAGGCATGCTTTTGACGCAGATATTGCATGCGAGGCGACATACATGATCGAACATGCAAGCAGAAATCCACCTTCCCTCACCGCGTCAAAAGCATGGCACCCGCGCGGGAAGCAAGTGGAATCCGAATCAGCCCTTGTTTCCTATCATCACGTTGCGCGGGTTCCGACGCCACTTATCCCAGGTTTCTTGCGCATCATCCACCAGGATCGACGGCCGGGCGTTCCGAAGTTCCGTCAGAAGCCGGTTGATCTCAAAACCGTCCAGATGAAAGCAGGTTTCGGTTCCCATGGCATCGCAGAGCACCAGTTCCCGATGCTCGGGCCGCCATTCCCGGGTCAGAATGAGAACCACGTCGTCCAGGCGCACAATTTTGACGGACAGTTTGCCGAGAAAAACAAACCAATTGGGCGTGAGCTTGAATTTGGCGCAGATCGTCGGCGCTCCGGCGAGTTCGGCATTGAGGGCGGCGATCACCGGCCCGCGCGGCCCGGCGCGGTCGAGCGCGCGCAGTGCCGGGTTCTTGCCGGGGATGGCGAGCCGGATTACACCCAGCACCAGGGCAAGCGCGCCCGCAACGAACAGGAGCAGCGGCATGATGAAGGGCCAGATTGGGCCCTGGCGAAAATCCTTCCATCCCCCATCGATCATGATCCACGTAAAAAAGAGTACGACCGACAGCCCCAGAAGGAGCATCAGCGTGTCGGCAAGTAATATACGATACCGGATCGAGCACATGTGACAGATCCTCGGTTGTATCCACGCGCCGCTACTTGCCTTCCAGCAGCTTCGTCAGCAGCGGCTCCATTTCCGTGGCCCACAACTCATAGCCGTCGTTGGACAGGTGGAGGTTGTCCCGGCCCAGGCCTTTCCAGGTGGCGCCTTGCTTGGTCATCTTGGCGGCCAGGTCGAAGTAGAAAATGGTCTTGTCGTCGGCCAGCAGTTGAATGAGCTTGTTGGCGTCCTCCATTTTTTGGGTGGCACGGGCGTTGGGGAGGATGCTGATGAGGATGATTTTGGCGTGCGTGAAGGTGGCCTGCGTTTGGACGAGGACGGCCTTGACGCCGGCGGCGATTTCCTGGGGGGTGTTGATGTTGTTGTTGGTGCCGATGAGGACGACGGCGACCTTGGGGTCGAAGCCCTTGAGGTCCATGTTTTCCAGGCGCCAGAGGACGTGCTCGGTGCGGTCGGCGCCGACGCCGAAGTCCAGGGCGTTGCGGGTGGCGTAATGTTTGTCCCAGACGGCCTTGCCGACCATGTCCCAGCCGGCGGTGGGCTCCTTGATGAAGTTTTCGGTGATGGAGTCGCCGATGAAGAGGATGTCGCAGGGTTTGCCCTTGAGGTCGGCGACGCGTTTTTCGCAGTCGGCATACCACTGGGGGCGCGAGCGCTTGTTGCCGTCGCTGGGCTGGGTGGTGGAGACGGGCCGGGCGGCGGGGCGGCTGGCGGGGGCGGTGGCCGGCGCGGTGGCGGTCTGGGGCGCGGTGGCCGCCCCGAGGCTCAGCAGGAGCTAACCGGCGACGAGCAAAAGACGACGCGGGTGGATGGACATGCGGGTCTCCTTGGGAATCAAGGAGGGATTATGCCCGAGGCGGGGTGAATAGCCAATGACGATGGTTGATCAGGAATTTTCGCGCGTTGACAGGATGTATCCCCGGCCCCACAAGCATGCTTTTGACGCAGCTATTGCATTCGAGGCGGCGTACATGATCGAACATGCAAGCAGAAATCCACCTTCCCTCACAGCGTCAAAAGCATGGCACCCCGCGCCGTAAACTACGCCGCTCATTTTAGTTCACGAAACCCTCTGGCCATGCGGATTTCCGCGGCTGGCCGCGGGTCAGAACGGAATATCATCCAGGGCCAGCTTGCGGGCCTCGGCGGTCAGTTTCTTGAGTTGGGCGACCTTATCGGTGCGTTCCCAGGTGAACTGGGGCAGTTCGCGGCCGAAGTGGCCGTGGCGGGCGGTTTCGCGGTAGATGGGGCGGAGGAGCTTGAGGGAGGCGACGATGCCGCGGGGGCGGAGGTCGAAGACTTTGCGGACGACTTCGGAGAGGAGATCCTCGGAGATCACGCCGGTACACTGGGTGTCCACATGGACGGAGACGGGTTCGGCCACGCCAATGGCATAGCCGAGCTGGACTTCGACGCGCTCGGCGAGGCCGGCGGCGACGATATTTTTGGCGACGTAGCGGGCCATATAGCAGGCGGAGCGGTCCACCTTGGAGGGGTCCTTGCCGGAGAAGGCCCCGCCGCCGTGGGCGCCCATGCCGCCGTAGGTATCGACGATGATTTTGCGGCCGGTGACGCCGGAGTCGCCGTGGGGTCCGCCGATGAGGAACTTGCCGGTGGGATTGATGTGGTAGACGATGTCCTTGTTCCACAGCTTGGGGCATTCGGCGAGGATGACGGGCTTGATGATCTGCTCGATGACCTGTTTTTTGCAGGCTTCGGAGAAGCAGTCGCGTTTTTTGTCCACGGCTTCCTCGGTGTGCTGGGTGGAGAGCACGACGGTGTGGACGCGTTTGGGGACGTTGTGTTCGTATTCGATGGTGACCTGGGATTTGGCGTCCGGGCGGAGCCACTTGATTTTGCCCGTGGCGCGGAGTTGGGCGTGGCGCTCCATGAGGCGGTGGGCCAGTTGGATGGGCAGGGGCATGAAGGATTTGGTTTCGTTGCAGGCGTAGCCGAACATGATGCCCTGGTCGCCGGCACCCTGGTCCTTGTCCTTGGTGGCGGTGACGCCGCGGGAGATGTCGGCGGATTGGGAGTGGAGGGCGCGGAGGATGGCGCAGGAGCGGTAGTCGAAGCCGGTGGTGGGGTCGTCATAGCCGATGCCGCGGATGGTTTCGCGGACGGTGTTCTCGGCATTGTTGAGGGCGGTGATGGCCTTTTGGTTGTGGACGGTAATTTCGCCGGCGAGGACGACCAGGCCGGTGGTGACGAGGGTCTCGCAGGCGACGCGGGCCTGGGGATCGACGGCGAGGAGGGAATCGAGGATGGCGTCGGAGATTTGGTCGGCGACCTTGTCGGGGTGGCCCATGGAAACGGATTCGGAGGTGAAGAGGTGCGAGGTGGGGAAATAGTTCACGGGTTAAGTCTCCAGAAAAATGCCGCGCGGCAGGGCGCGCGTGGGATGGGAATCGCTCAAGGCGAATGATGCAGTGTAGTAAGTGCGGGTGAAAATTCAACTTGGGGGAGGGTTGCGTTTTGCGTTTTGCGATGGACCTTGCCCCGCGCTGACCCGCCGACCCTTGCTGACGCTACAGGTACTGTTGCCTGGAGGGGCCTATTGCCGATAGAGTGTTGTTGCAGACTCCCTGTTTTTGGGGAGTTCCCCGCGCCTTGGAGAAAGGATTCTCATGGCCCGTTCCGGTATGGTATCCCGCTACTACACGTTTGCGATCTGTTCCGCAGTCGCGGCGGTTGGGTTTTCACTGCCCTTGACCGCGCAAACCGCGCCGCGCACCGCCCCGCGTCCGGCGGCAACCCGCGCCGCCACGGCGGTCCCCCGCACTGCCGCCACGCCGACCACGCGCGCCACCACGGCGCGAACCGCCACGCCCGCCCCGGCACCCGCGCCGGCGGTGAAAACCAATCCCTTTCTCCCCCCCCTATCGCCGTTGACGGCTTCTTTGTCGATTTGACGCTCTCGCCCAAAGCGCCTTCGACCACGCCCGCCGGATATGCCCCGCTGTTGACGGCGGAGGAATGGCAGGCCTATCGCGAGCAATTCGGCGCGGAGGCCGACAAACTGACGTCCTTGAAAACCTCCGGCCAGATCGCGTTTGCCCAAAAAATGATCGATGCCGCCACCACGGTCCCCACCGGGCCGGAGCTTTCGGCGTATCCGGCCGGTTTGCGGCGGATGCTGCTGATCCGCGCGGCGGCCATCGCCTATCGCAGTACGGGGGGCTTTCCGACTGCCGACCAAGCGGTGACCGCCTATCTGGCCCAGATGGACAAGCGCTCCCCGGCGCAGGTCGGGGCGCTGTGGTCGATCGCCAACATCATGGCGCGGACCAGCGTCACACCCAAGGCGGACCGCATCCGCTACGACGGCATCGCGGCCAAGGCCAACATGCAGCTTGCGCTGATTATGCTGGAGTACGACCAGATCGACGCCGCCCAGGCGATCATCAAGCAGGTGGCGTATCACGAGGGGTGGCTGAAGACCGACCCGGCGACGCGCGGCCTCATCGCGCAGGTGCGTGCCGACGTGCGGCAGACCGCGGCGATGATGGAGACGCTGGCCGGGCAGTATCAGCCGGCTATTCATAATGATGTGGCGGCACTGACGATGGTGTATCTGTATGGCCGTTTTGTGAAGGGGAATGTGGCGTTGGTGTCGAACCTGCCGGGCCGGGTGCCGGAGAGTCCGCTGGCGCAGTTGGTCAGCAGCCTGGAGGCGGCGGGCCGGGGGGACGTACACGCGTATTTCGCGGCGGCGGAGAGCCTGCGGGTGGCGGCGGCGGGAGTGACCGATGCGCGGATTCGGGCGCGGACGCTGTATGCGGCGATGCAGCTTTATGATGCGTATATGGCCTCGCCGTTGACCGAGCGCGACCGGGTGCAGCGCACGCTGGCGCGGATCGCCCGCGAAGGAGTGGTGTCCGACGGGGCGCGCAAGGCGGGAACACTGGACCCCTTTGCCCCGCCGCCCGCGGCGGCGACGGCACCGGCACCGGCGGCTCCGACCCCCGCGCACCCCGCCGTTCGCACGGCTGTGGCCGCGCTATAATAGTCGAGGCCCCCGACTTCATGTTTTCGCAGGAACAGGGTGAATGACATGAGCATGAGTGAAGCCGGGGGACTACCGGACAAAACAAGGGAACGGGCAGGTTACGTTTCGATTTTGGCACGAGATTATCGCGACCAGGGGTTGTGGGATATCCTGATATCGGACGTGAGCATTCATCAGGCGCGATACCGCGGCATGGAATTGGCCTCGGAATTGGCCTTTCTTGTGCCCGAGGTGCTCGAAAATCCAACGGCGATTTTCATGGGCATCCGGTGGGACGCCGATGAGAATATAGCAGCGGACGTGCCATCCTGGCTCTGCTACGTGGGTTTGCCGAGTTGCAGTTTTAACGCCAGTGGCAAACAGTTGGACCCTTACAATGACATGGTATACTTGGTATTTGTCAATGCGGAGCGGGTTGTATACCATTACCGATGGGATAAATGTTGTCCGGACAATCCCCGGCTTCCCCTGGGCCATGACGATCCGGAAAAACCCCGTTTTCGGGAGCGCGTGCTGTGAGAATGACTTCTGAAAGCTTCGCGAAGCACGTCCTGGCGGGCGTACGTCCGGCTTCGGACCCATTCAAGCCGACGGCCACGTACAACCCGGACGGAGATTGCATTGAATTCCTGGTTTCCGCCGAGAGCTATTACGGCGAGCGCGTCGATCATCTGTTGACCGTTTTTTACAGCCATCGCACGGGTGCAATTATTGGATCGCTCATCAAGGGCGTCAAAGCACACTTAAAAAAGACGCCCAATCTGGTGGTGTCCTTCGACGATGGAAGAATCAGAATCGATCACTTTTTAATCTCCCAGGCCATTGCGGCAGATCGACCCTTAAAGTCTGTTGCCATCCATATTTATAAAAAACTTGTAACGGTGGCCCAGGAGTCGAATGTAACCGTTGAAGTCCCGGATATTTCCGGCGAATTGTGCGAAGCATGATTCGTCCTTTCATCAGCCTCTCACAACTTGACACCAATTAACCTCTTAATTTCCACTCATGCTCAATTTCTCCAATCCCGCCCTCGACCAACTCTACGCCGCCGCCGTCCAGCATCACATGGCCGGCCGCCACGCCGAGGCCGAGCGGGCCTATCGGCAGGTTCTGGCCCTGGCCCCCAACCATGCCGACAGTTGGCATATGCTTGGCGCGTTGGCGTGCCAACTGGGCAAGTACGACGCCGCGGTGGAATTGATGGAGCGGGCGGTGGCCTTGAATCCGTGCCAGGCCGCCTATCGCAGCAACCTCGGGGAGGCCTATCGCCAGGCCGGGAAGCCCGAGCGTGCCGCGGAGCACTTCAAGGCCGCCATCGCGCTGGACCCCAAAATGGCCAATGCCCATACCAATCTGGCGGCACTGTATCTGGCCCAGGAGCGGTATGCCGAGGCCCTGCAGGCGGTCCAGGCGGGAATCCCGTTCATGCCCGACAATGCCGTGGCGCAGCGATTCATGGGGGATGCCCTGGTGAAGCTCAAACGATACGACGAGGCGCTGCAAGCCTATGAGCGGGCGCTGGCGCTGCAGCCGGACCTGACCGATGCGCGGTTCAACGCGGCGCTGCTGCTGTCGGAAATGGGCCGCCGCGAAGAAGCCGCCAGCGCCTTTCGCATGGTGGTGGCCGCCACCCCCCATGACTGGGAGGCCTGGCTGCAGTTGGTCGACATGCTCGACCGCCTCGGACGCGCCGCCGAGGCGCATCAGGAGGTGATCCGGCTCGTGCAGCGGAACCCCAAGTATGCCCCGGCGCACGGCAAACTCGCCAATATTCTGCGCAACGGCCATCACATTGACGAGGCCCTGGCCGCCTACGCCCAGGCCGCGGCACTCGCGCCGGCGGAATGGATCACACGCGCCAACATGGCCTTCGCCCTGCGCGACCTGGCCCGTTTGGAGGAGTCCCTGGCCCTGCAGCGCGAACTGCTCGCCCAGCACCCGGACGCCAGCGCCCTGCACAGCGGGCTGATCTTCACCATGCACCTGGTGCCCGGCCTGCCGCGGGAGGATATCCAGCGGGAGCAGGCCCTGTGGAACCGCCGCTATGGCGATCCGGTGGCGGCCCAGCGCGGCGGGTACACCAACGACCGCAATCCCGCGCGGTGTCTGCGCATCGGGTATATGTCGGCGGATTTCCGCTCCCATCCCGTGGGGTGGTTCATGCTGCCGCTGCTCAAGAACCATGATCGCACGCAGGTGGAGGTGTTCTGCTTCCAGGCCTCGCGGGCCATGGATGCGCTGACGGGGCGGATTCAGGCGGTGGCGGATCGATTTGTGCCGCTGGGGCCGTTAAGCGATGACGAGGCGGCTGCGGCGATCCGCGCCGCGGGCATCGACATCCTCGTGGACTTGAACAATCACACGATCGACAACCGCATGCCGGTGCTGGCGCGGAAGCCCGCGCCGGTGCAGATATCCTACCTGGCCTACGGCGCGGGCACCGGCCTGGAAACCATTGACTGGCGGCTGACCGACGCCTTCATTGATCCGATACCCGCGCCCGACGACGCGCTCCCGTTTGAAAAGCCGCTGCGCCTGGCTGAGACGTACTGGTGCTATGCCGCCCACCCGACCGCCGGCGCGGTGCAACCCCTGCCCGCGTTGGCGGCGGGCCATGTGACCTTCGGCAGCTTCAACTACTTCGCCAAATGCAACGACCAGGTGCTGGCGCTCTGGGCGCGGCTGCTGGCGGAAATCCCCGGCACACGCTTCATGCTCAGTGTTCCCGTGGGCAGCCGCCAAGCCTATGTCCGCGAGTTCTTCGCCGCCCGCGGCATCGCCCCCGAACGACTCACCCTCGTCGGCCGCATCAAGGAAGAACTCTACTTCCGCAACTACGGCCTGGTGGATATCGCCCTGGACCCCTTCCCCTGGGCCGGCGGCACGACCACGTGTGACGCCCTGTGGATGGGCGTGCCGGTGATCACCTGGGGCGGCGCGCCGGGTCAAACCTTGCAGCGCGGGGGTGTGAGCATTCTGAGCAACCTGGGGTGCCCCGAGTGGATTGCCGGCACGCCGGACGAGTACATTGCCAAGGCGCGGGCGCTGGCGGCCGATCTGCCGCGGCTGGCCGAGATTCGCGCCGGCCTGCGCGGGCGGATGCAGCGGTCGGTGCTGATGGACGCCCCGCGGTTTGCGCGGCATGTGGAGGCGGCGTATCGGCGGGCGTGGGAGGCGTGGTGCGGGGCGGGCGCATGTTCGTAGTGCCGAGATACCAGCATCACCTATCCGGCAACCTGGCCGCATAGTCCCGCCACTTCTGCTTGTCCGTGCCGAACTTCTGCTCCGTGGTCTTTTCCAACGCTCTCACCACCCACTCCTGCAACGAGAAGGGCGAAGTAGGTTTGCCCAACCAACTGCCATCGCTGGTGAAATCGCGATCCAGCAGCGTCACCAAGGCCCGCGTGGACTTGGGACCGCCGATGGCCTCTAGCGTGAAAATTCCGTCCATAAGATTGCCGGGGTACGTGGAAGTCTGCATCATCCGCAGCACCGCGGGAATGACCGCGGGATCCTTGGTATCCTGCAGCACGCCGATGATTCGGCCCCGGACATAATGATCCGTGGTTGCATCGAGCAGGCGGCTGAGGCGGGCGATCATGTCCTGCTTGTCCGTGGCCTCCAATCGCGCGATGGCAATCACGTAATATTTGGCGTTCTCCGTATTCGGCTTCTTGGCCACATAGTCCCGCAACGCCGGCAGCAGGCTCTTGTCGTCGCTATAGCAGACAGCAACCGCGACAAGACCATGCGAATCATCCAGGTGGCGTGCCAGCACCTGCGCCAAACCTGGATAATGGCGCTGCTGGAGAATGGAATACTGCACGGCATTGATTTCGGTTTGCACCTGGAGCTCGCCATTCATCGCAGGCACCCGTAAACCGCCGCCCGACTCCAGCGTCGCCGCCAGCGCCGCGGTGGCGGCGGCATCGTCAAAATTACCCACGGCACTCGCCAGCGTACCAAAACTAGGATGCCGCTTGAGCGCCGCAATTAACTCCGGCTCGCCAACCTTGAGTTTGAGCCCGGTAAAGGTCTCGTAGACTTCATCAAAATATCGGGCTTTGTACAACTGGTCCGACACGATGACGCGTAAAATCTGATTTATGGCCCAATCATCTGTCCTTTGGCGTTGGAGATGGAACAGCAGCGCTTGCGCCGACTCTTGGATTTGCCGGGGCTCAACACTGTCGAGCCCCGCGAGAATAAATTGCCGCGCCGCCGTGTTGTTGAAGTCCAGCAGATACCCCGCCACGCACATCCGCGTGATCGCGTTCTGCGTGTCGTCGTTCATGGCCGCCAGCAATGCCGGCTCATCGGTCGCCCGTGGTTGATAGTGGATTTCCCTCATGTACGCCCGCACCGCGGATTCCAGGCCGCTTAAGTTGGGCAGCATCAGGTACTGCGCCGGCTTGGCCAGCGCCGCCAGCAACTCGGGCACGGTCGGATTGGGACGTGGTGTATCGGGCGTTGCCGCAATGTCTCTGGACGCCGGCGCGGCCGCATCCGTCTGGCAGCCGGCATTGAGCAGCGTGAACGAAACCGCCGCCAGAATCACCCCCGACACCAGCACGCTCATCCAGGTCACCCGCGGACTTTGCCCCGTGACGATGCGGCGAATGCGCCCCAGCAATTCTCCGCCTGATGCCGCCATTGCCAATTCCGTCTCCACCGGCAGGCCCTGGGCGACGGCTGCCAATGCTGTGGCATAGGCCAGGCGATTTTCAGTGAAGGCCAGCGCCAGATCATCGCAGCACAACTCGCGCTCGCGGCGAATCTGGCGGCTGATCCACCACACGGACGGGTGATAGAACAACACGGTCTCGACCAGACTTTGCAGCAGATTCACGAGGTAATCATGCCGGCGGACGTGGGCCAGTTCATGCACGAGCAGCGCGGTCACCTGGTCCATGGACAAGCCCGTCAGGAGCGCCGCCGGGAAAAGCACGACCGGCCGGATGACGCCCACGACCAGCGGCGTGAGGGCGCCGGCGGAAATGCGCAAGGTCGCGCCGACGTTAAAACGCCGCGTCAAAGCCGTGAAATGGCGCTGCCATTCCGCCGGCGGCGGCACCGACCCACGCAGAAAACGCCGGCGAACCAGCAGCCATCCGGCGGCATGCCAGCCCGCCACGACCCATACGCCGATCAACCACAGACTCACCAGCCATGGAAGCGCCGGCTGCAAGAGGGTCCCCAAGTATGACGCAAGCGACGCCTTCGGGGCGATGGTCCGGGGGGCGGAGGATAATTCCGGCGCGGGCGCCCCAGTCGCGGAACCGGCGCCGGGAGTCGCTGGGATGGCGATGGCATTAGTCACGGTGCCGCCGGTGATTGCCACGGGAGGTTCCGGCGTTTGCCGCCAGAAGGTCACGGCCGGCAGGGCCACCAGCAACAACAGGGCCAGGCCGCAGGCCACATACCGCACCTGTGCGGCGCGCCTGCGGGCCAGCAGCAGGAACACCACGAGCACCGCCCATACCAGCGCTCCCTGCCAGAGCGCATGGAGCAGCGTCCAGCCGAAACGCCGGGCCATATCCGAAGTGGTCCATTGCAGCCAAAAGTTCATGGTTTGTTCCCTTGCTCCAGACGCCGGATCAATTCCTGAATTTTGCCCAGTTCCCTGCGCGACACGCGCGGCGAAGCCACGGCACGCATCACCAGTTTTTCGGCGGCCCCGCCGAACACACGCGTGACCATATCGTCAACATAGGACGTCTGGGTTTCTTCTTCTGTAAGCGTGGTATGGAACAGGTGCGGGTAGACGTTGTCATCCCGCCGCAGCAAACCCTTGCCGGTCATGACCTGCATCATTTTGAGCGTGGTGGTATAGCCGGGGGCGCCCGTGCCGTGGAGCGCTTCGTGCGCCTGCCGGACCGTGGCCGGTCCGAGGCGCCAGAGCGCCTGGCAGATCCGCAGTTCCACTTGCGTGGGATGGGTGGAGCGAGTTCGGGCCATGGCATCCTCCCGAAGAAACGAATTCATTCGTAACCGGAGATCAAGTTTAATGAAGGAATTCGTATTGTCAAGCAGGTCAAGAAGAAAATGCGCAGGCCGCTGTGGAATGCCGCCGCCGCGCTCAACTCCACAGCTTGTCATTGGTCCGGCGCTCGTTCCAGTCGTCGGTGGGGCCGAAGTATTCCAGGCCCCGTTCGAGGTGCTGTTTGACGACGTCGGCATTGGGCTCCACGCCCAGGCCCGGCGTGTCGGGCACCTTGATGTAGCCCTTGTTGAAGATCGGCTTGTCGAGGCCGGTCACCAGGTCCTCCCAGAACGCCACATCCACCCCATGATGCTCCAGCGCCAGCATGTTCTGCGTGGCCGCCGCACAATGGACGTTGGCCATCGTGGTCAGGGGCGTGCCGGCCGCATGCATGACCATGGCCACGCCGTGCTCCTCGGCATAGTCGCCGATCTTCTTGGTCTCCAGGATGCCGCCGGCGGTCGCCAGATCGGGCTGGATGTAATCGACGGCATGGGTGTCGATGAGGGGCTTGAAGTTCTCCAGCAGGTAGATGTCCTCGCCGGTGAGCAGGGGCACGTCGATGGCCGTCTTGATTTCCCGCAGCAGGTCGGTGAATTGCCAGGGGACCATGTCCTCGAGCCAGGCGGGCGAGAATTTCGAGAGAGCGTGGGCGAGCTTGATGCAGCTCTTGACGCTGATGGAGCCGAAGTGGTCCGCGCCGATCGGGACCGTGCCGGCGGCCGCGCGGGCCTGCCCGAAGCGTGCGGCCATTTCCTCGCAGCCCTTGTCGGTCAGGGCGATGCCGGTGAAAGGGTGCATGGTCTGGTTGAAATCCGCGCCCTGGGGATAGGTGAGCGTGCCTTCGTTGCGCTGGACGATGCCGATCCCCAGGTCCATCTTGAGGAACGTGAACCCCCTGGCCAGGCGCTCCTTGATGCCCTCGACGCCCGAGGCGGTGTCGGCGTACATCCGAATCTGGTCGCGATACTTGCCGCCCAGAAGCTGGTAGACGGGGACGCCGAAGGCCTTGCCGGTCAGATCCCACAGGGCCATTTCGATGCCCGAGACGCCGCCCCCCTGCCGCGCCTGGCCGCCGAACTGCTTGATGATTTTGAACGTCTTCTCGACGTTGCAGGGGTTGAGGTTCAGGAGGCGGCTCTTGAGAATCAGGGCGTAGCGTTCGCTGGCGCCGTCGCGCACCTCGCCATAGCCGGAGATACCCTGGTTGGTGTCGATCCGGACCAACGGACAGCGGAAGGGGGCGCCGGTGACCACCGCCACCCGGACATCCGTGATCTTGAGCTGCGAGGGGGCCGAGCTGCGGCCGACGTTCTGGGCGGCGTAGGCCACCTGGTCCTCAATGCGCGAGCCCAGCACGCCGGCCAGGCTCAGGCCGGCCAGGCCGCCGGCCCGGCGGAGGAAGGAGCGCCGGGAAGCGCCTACTAAACGCCGTGCATCGGGTGTGTTCATCATGACTGGCCTCCTGTAATTCGCCGGCGACCCACAGGGCGGGGCCACAGCGGGTTTTTTGTGACGCGTCGGGCAAGCCCGTCATCCACCGCGGCCGCGGCCGGTGGCGGGGGGCGTGGCCGGGGCATTCAACGTGGCCTCAATGGCTTCGCGCGGGACGGGCAGCTTGTCGATGTTGGCTTGGAGCCAGGACCGGAAATCAGCGTTGATTTCGGCGCTCCAAGTGCCGTCGATCTGGCCCGGTGTGTACTTGCCTTCCTGCAAGCGCTGATGCCCGAAGAGGTCGCGCAGGAGCGTCCGCTCGGCGCTAATGACGACCCGCTCCAGCAAATGCGGCGGAATAAAGACCATGCCCTCGGGTTTGGCCATGACGATATCGCCCGGCGTGGCCACGGCGTCGCCGATGCGGATGGGCACGTTGATCCCCGTCAGCATCATGTTGGTGAGATAACTGGGATGCATCCCCTTGACCCAGGCATTGAACCCCTTGATATCCTGCAGGCCTTCCCAGTCGCGCACGCCGGCATCGAAGATGACGCCATTGCCCGACTTGGCGAAGATGGAATTGCCCAGGTTGTCCCCGATCAGCGTGCCATCGACGATCTTCCCACAGCCGTCGGCCACGTAGACATCGCCCTTTTGGAGCATGTCGATCGGCCAGGAATTCGAGTTGCCGATCCGGCCCTCCGCCCGGCCCTGCTGCAGGATCGCCGCATTGACGTCGGGGTTGATCGGCAAATATTGGGCCGTCAGCACGCGCCCGATGATGACCTGATCCGGATACATCACCTTCCAACCTTCGCCGGTGGTGTAGTTGCATTTGTATCCGGCACTGTTGAGCTCGGACCAGGCCTGCACGATGGAGACGTTCCTAGCCCGCTTGAGCAGCGCCTCGGGAATGACCGGCCGGCCGTCCTCGGATCGTTCGCCCGTCCACTTGGGCGTGTACAAAATCACCGCGGCCCGGCTGGCGACCGCGGGAAACGCCCCCGAGGAATCCTTGGCCGGCGCTGGCGGAGCGCCCCGCCCCGCGGACGGCGCGGGGGACGCGGGGGTCGCAGGTGGCGTGGGGGTCGGGCTTTGCGCCAGGCACAGGCCGATCAGGACGCTCACGGGGAGAACCAAAAACGGGAGGGCGCGACGGTTCATAGGTGGCTCCAAATGGTACGTGCGATCATTCAGCCAGCCCGTGGTGGCGTGGGCCGGCGGCAAATGCCGCTGTAACGGGACATGTTTATACTTCAGGCGGCCATAGTTATACTTCAAGCCGCCATTAGTTCAACTCCCGAAGGGGACGAGGCGCGATTCCCGGCGAGCGCCCTTTTGATTAACGTGCCGGCCGCGGACTTTATGCGGGCCGTGTTGCACCAGACTTACCAAGGATGTCACATGATCCACACGAGTTTCCTCCTGACCTGTGCCGCGGCGGCGGCGGTGATGTTTCTGGCGGCGGCAGCGCGGGCGGCCGACCTGAATGTGCTCATCGGCACCGGCCTTTCGGGCGCCAACCGCGGATTCCGCCTGGCGCATTTCAATTCGGACACGGGGGCGCTGACGGCGCCCGCGCTGGCCGCGCCGTCGGATCATTGTTCGTTTTTCGCCCTCACGCCCGACGGTAAACACCTCTACACCACCAACGAAATCTCCACTTTCGGCGGCGTGCCGCACATGGGGGCCATTTCGGCGTTTTCCGTTGATCCCACCACGGGCAAGCTTACGCTGCTCAACCAGCAGCCTTCCGGCGGGGAATCCCCGGCGTACCTTTCGCTCGACCAGACCGGGCGTTTCGTCCTCGTGGCCAATTACACCGGCAATGCTGTGGCCGGCGAGGGCGGGACGGTGGCGGTCTTCGCCCTCAAGCCCGATGGCGCGCTGGGCGAACGCACCGGATTCGACCAGCACAAGGGCACAGGCATCAACCCCGCGCGTCAGCGGCAGGCCTACGCGCACTCGATCATTACCGATCCCTCCAACAGGTTCGCGCTCTCCGCGGACCTGGGGCTGGACAAAATCCTGATCTACAAATTCGACGCGAAGACCGGCAAAATCGCCCCCAACGATCCGCCGTTTGCCGCCGTCAAGGCCGGCTCGGGCCCGCGCCATCTGTCATTCCACCCCAATGGCAAGGTGCTGTACGTGGCCCAGGAGATGGGGTCAATGATCACGGCATTCACCTGGGACTCCGAGAAGGGCGTGCTGACGGCGTTCCAGGAAATCTCGATGCTGCCCGCGGATTTCAAGGGGAACTCGACGGCGGCGGAAATCCGGGTGTGCCCCAACGGCAAGTGGCTCTACGCCTCCAACCGCGGCCATGATTCCATCGCCCAGTTCGCGCTCGACCCGGAGACCTGCAAACTCACCTTCGTGGCCGCCACCCCCTCCGGCGGCCAGACGCCGCGGAATTTCGAATTCTCCCCGGACCTCAAGTGGATGCTCGTGGCCAACCACGGCAACAACGCCGTGGCGGCGTTCAAGCTCGATCCGACCACCGGCAAGCTGACCCAGGCGGGCGCTTCGGTGACGGTGGAAAGCCCGTTCTGCACGCGCTTTATCCCCGCCGCGCCCTGAGCATTGATCCCGGCATCCGCAGACCCCGCCGTTACATCTTCGGGGGCGGTTGCAGCCACTGGAGTTCCTTGTCGTACTGGGGGTGGAGTTGATACTTTTTGATGTGGTCCTTGAGCGTGGCGCCGACGATCTCAATGTGGTCCAGGTTGTATTCACCCAGGCCGAGTTGGCTGGCGTAAACCCCGTAGCCCACCTTGGTTGAGTCGATGCCCATGAGTTCAATCCCTACGCGGTCGGCGGCGAGCCAATCGGTGCTGACGACGCAGACGCGGTGTTCGACGGGCGTGCCCTGGCTCGGGCCGTTGCCTTCCATGCCCTGGTAGCCGTCGATGAGCGCCAGGTGGGGATGCAGGCGGGGGGCGAGGGCGGCCATGTTAAAGTTGATTCCGTAGGCGCCGCCGCCGTGGACGATCGGCTTATCGTTGGTCCGGCCGAACTTGAGGGGCGCTCCGAAAATAATGTTCTTGAGCGAGAGCGTGGCGATCGCGAAATTGTGGGTCTTGAACTTGGCCGCGGAGATGACGTAGCTGTTGTTATCCAAAAGCAGCTTGGACATGCGGCAGGGGTGCGGACGCAGGTCGGTCTGATCGAAGCAGGGCACGACTTCAAAAGCCTCCTGGTCCAGGTCCAGCATCTTGACGCCGTACTTTTCGGCCAGCGGGTTGTAGCCCAGGGCCGCGAAACCATCGAGGGTGGGCAGGGTGGCGCCGGATTCGGCAATGACGGTATTCTTGAGCTTGCCGATGGATTTGAGGAATTCCAGGGCGCCTTCGAGATTCTTGGCATCGGTGCAGGCGAGCACTTTATCAATGACCACGTTGTTGGGTTTCAGCACGACGCGCTTGTCGCCGATGGCCGCGGCGATCTCCTTCTCAAAGGCCTTCAGGGCCTGGAAGGCGATGTCGGCACGGTCCTCGCCGGTGGTCAGAGCCACGCGGGCCTTGGCCGGGGCCGTCGCGGCGGCGGCGGCGGTGGGAGCCGTGGCCGGCCGAGTCGGAACCGCGGCCAGCACCGGCCGGCCCCAGCGCGCGGCCGCGATGGCGGCAGTGCCGCCGGCGAGAGTCACTTTGAGGAAATCACGACGGGAATGCGCCAACGCCATGAGATGCTCCTACCGCGGACGCGGCATATGAAAATGGAAATATACATTGCTTCCGGTGAAAGGCCACGCGTAACCTAGCAAATGGCACGGAGGTGGTCAACCCGTTTGGATTCCGGATGCCACATTCCACAATCCACAAGCAGGGTTTCCTCAACGCCTCTCGGGTTATATAATGCGCTGCAAGGAGACCGCCATGCCGACGATTTCTCTTTTCTACGGAATCATCGTGTCAATGTATTTTCTGGATAATCGGCAGCACAAGTTGCCGCATATTCATGTTCGTTATCAGGATGATGAGGCCGTCTACTCGATCCCGGAGGGCGAGTTGTTGTCCGGTGCCATCCCGCCGGCCAAGGCGCGGCTGGTGCTGGCCTGGATCGAAATTCACCGCGACGATCTCATGGCTGATTGGCGGTTGGCCGTCAGCGGCCAGCTTCCCCACAAGATCGAACCCTTGAAATGAGGGAGGTGCCATGTTGCCCAGAATCAAGACTGTTCAGGCCCGGCCGGACTACCAATTGGACCTTGTCTTCACAAGTGGAGAGACGGGGAGTTACGATTGCCGGCCCCTGCTGAACTTCGGTGTGTTTACCGAATTGCGGGATGAAGCCTATTTCCGGTCGGCCCAGGTGGTCAACGGGACGGTGGCGTGGCCGCACGAGCAGGACATCTGCCCGGACACGCTCTATCTGGATTCGCGCCGCGCCTCTCAGGCGTAGGCGATGCCCTGCGCCTTCATCAGCCCCATCATGTAGCCGAACGCCAGCACCTTGCCCACCACGCCGTAGCCGCCGCCCGTGGTGGATGTGTCGCCTTCCATCATGGGGGCATGGTCCGGCCGCAGCGGCAAATCGTAGCCGCATCCCCCGTAGATTTTCATCATGCGCGCCATGTCCGCCTGGCAATTGTCGTGGAACACTTCGCGGAAGTGCTCCTTGGTGCCTTCGACATCGCGCAGGTGTACGAAAAACACCTTCTTCTGCTCACACCATTCCTGGGCCAGGGCATAGATGTCCTCGCCCATGAGCTTGAAGTTCGCCTGGCAGAACGTGACCCCATTCATGGGGCTGGGCACGATGTTCATCACCTTGCGGTAATTGGCGGCACTCGTCAGGATGCGCCCGATGCCGCGCAGCGGCGAGATCGGCGGATCGTCCGGGTGCAAGGCCATCCGCACGCCGAACTTGTCGGCCACCGGGATGGCGGCCTTCTGGAAGTACACCAGGTTGTCCCAGATTTTTTCCTCGCTGACCTTGCCGTAGCGGGTTTCGCCCTGGGCCTCGGCCTCCTTGCGGTCGAATTCGCTGGTGATAGCGCCGCCACGTTCGGCGACTTTCTGATTCGTGCGCGTCCAGCCGATGCCCGCCATCCAGTTGTAGCAGATCATCTTGATCCCGTTTTGGCTCAAGGCCTGGATGGCGTTGATGAAGTTCTGGATTTCCTCATCCCGCCCGTCCAATCCCAGTTTCATCTTATCGAAGGCCACGGGGGCGCCCTCCACGCCCACGATCTTCAGACCCGCCGCTTCATAGGTCGCCTTGGTTTGGGCCACCTGCTCGGCCTGCTGCTCCACCGTGCCGCGCAGGTTCATGCCCGCGATCACGTGGGGCAGCCCCATCTGGAGCATGGTCGTGGCCAGCCGGCCCGGCCCGGTCAGCTCGCACAACTGGATTTTCCCGCCGCCGGAACTCCGCGGCAGGTCCGCCGGCCCGCCGGCCAAGGCGGCGCAGCCCGACACCGTGGGCAGCACGGCCCCGGCCACCGCCACCAGGGATCCCTTGAGATAATCGCGACGCGTGAATTGAGGCATGGATGATCCTCCTGAACGGATGTAACGCACGTAACGCACAGGAATTTCTTTTATGCCCCGCCGCCACTTCATGGGGATGGCGCGGGTAAGGGAGAATTGGTTTTCCAGCGCACGCAGATGGACCCATGCTGCCAATCGCGAAGGCCGGTGTCAAGCGGAACGTTACACCGGGCGGAAAACAATCTGGCGACCCTCGACATCCGCCTGAATGCGCTGCTGGAGATGCTGATCTGATCAAGGCGTTGTGCCCTGCGGGGGGCGCGGTGGGGGATTTCTTCTGCGGCAGCGGGACGACGCTGGTGGCGGCGGAGAGGTTGGGGAGGAGGTGGGTGGGCGGGGATGAGAGCGAGGGGGCGGTGCGGGTGGCGCGGGGGAGGGTGGAGTGATTGTGATTTTCGATTTTTGATTTTCTATTTTTGATTGAAGAAGGATACACGCTGGCGGAATGGTCAGGGTGGGAGGGTGGGAGGGTGGGAGGGTGGGAGGGTGGAGGGTGGGAGGGTGGAGGGTGGGAGGGTGGAGGGTGGTAGTAATTGGTAATTGGTAATTGGGTGTGGCGTGTGGCGGAACGGACGCTGGTGGTACTTGGTCGCACAACGCGTTCGTCAGCCATGAGGGATACATAAGGTTCGAGTGGTGGTTTGCTCCGGCGACGGCCGACGGGGGCGTCGGCACCACTTGTGGTTTTAGGGTTTGGTCATTTGGGTTGTCGCTTCTTGGGTGGCGGACGGATCGGACCTTCGCCGACCGGTAAACGTGCTTGCTTCGGCACGAACATCCTCGCGGGTCTTGAATTTTCCCGCCCGCACAGCGGCCGCCAGGCGCGCATCAAATTCCCCCTCCGCCAGATATTGGGCCGCCACATCGTCCGCCAGGCGCGGGTAGGAATTGGCGAAATCGAGCTTCCATTGGCCGTCCATCTTGACAAAATACCGCCGAGGGGTCTCTTCCGCCGTGGCGTGGTCGCCATCGATGGTCACTTTCGTGTCGTTGATGTATTTCTCATCCAGGCCGCTCTGCTCCATTAACGTCGCGAAGTTGGCAAATGCCGAGCTGTTGTCCTCTCCAAATATCTCAAACAACGCGTGGCGCAATTTGGACGCGCCAAGGTCCACGGCAAAGGTGGCGCGGGCCGAGCGTTCCAGAGTCGGATCCGTCACGAGGATCCGGTCAAAGAATGCCGCATCATCGCCGTCATTCTTGGCGCGTTCCATCACGATCATCGCCCCATGCGGCGTTTCCGGGGGAGCCGTCCGGGACGGGTGGGCTGGGATTGCCATGGGAGTGCCGCGGGAACACGCCGCCAAACCCATACCGAGCACCAGCAGATACACGCCTGTCGGTTGCACATGCATTAGTCACCCTTACCAATGTGAGATCATAGGGAAATGCAGCATTATTAAACTGGAGCGGGTGAAATGTCGCAACCAAGTGGTGCGACGCCGTTGTCGGCCGTCGCAGGCAATAGGATTATTCGATCGTACTCCCGCCTTCGCCGCCTCAACAAACTCGCCCCGTCCTTTCGCCCGCGACCCGCCGACGAGGGCGTCGGCACCACTTGGCCCCGTGTCGTCATTATCGGGCGATCGTGAATCCCGACACTTTGTCGGGATATTTGTCGGGATTCCAGAATCAGCAGGAGATTGATGGTCGAATCCCGACACGCTGTCGGGATTCCTGTCGGGACTGGGGATAGAGTATTTGGCCGGGGAAATCATGTGCGAATCACCTCGTGGCGCGTCGCACGACCCTTTCATCAACGATTCTCGGCATTGGGTTGCACGCGGATTTTACCATCGAGGTTCATGCTGCTCCTGGAGGATGGGGGTATTGTGTTGTGAGCGGTGGGAAGGGGCAAGGGGAGTGGGGAGGAAATGTGGGGTGACCAAGCGGGAGATTGGCGTTCCCGGGGGCGGAGGACGGATTTCAAATCTCTGATTTCAGATTCGGCACCACTTTATTCTCCGATCATCGCCCCCATCATGGCCACATCATCATCATCGACGACTGGTCCCGACCAACTGCTGCTCACGAGTTCCGCCGCCCGGTGCCGGAGCAGGTTCACGCGCCAGGCGGGGGGGGACATCCATGGTCCCGCGCCGGCCGGCGGGAAGACCTCGACCCACACCCGGGGGATGGCCGCTTCGACGGTGTAGCCGCTGACTCGGCCATCTTTTTGCTGCGTGGTGATGCCGTACTTGATGCCGGTGACGCCCATGGGCACGGCCACGCCGGGCGGCGTGGGGGGCGGGCCGTCGCGCCAGGTGATCGCCGGCATGCCGCGGGGATCACGCACGACCTGGCCGGTGCGCACCAGGAGAACCCCGGCGGGCTTGAAGGCGATTTTCAGCACGCGGGCATAGGGATTCTCCTCCCCCGGTTTTCCGGTGCTTTTCCAGAGCCCATTATCCAAGGCCCCCAGCTCGAGCTGCAGGCCATCACTGCCCCACCACCGCGTTCCGGCGCCGGCAGCGCCGCCGGCCGCGGCCACGGGCCATTCCGTGGTGCGGTCATCGGAGATTGAAGCCTGGGGGCAGCGGGCCAACATATATAGATAATCGGCATCGTAGGTCCAGGACACGGAGGCGGGCTGGTCGTCGGGCCGGGCCGCGGCGGCGAGGAGGTCCACGCGGGAGAGGTAGCGCGTGGCCAGTTGCATGGTGCCGAAGACCCGGGTCTGGGTGTCGAGCAGCCAGTCGTCACCCATGCCGTCCATGCGCAGGAGCTGGCCGGGTTCCAGGTGGTGCATGCGGTAGACCGGCAGCCGCACGGGCAGGCGGAGCGTGGCGCCGTTGAAGCGCTCGGTGAGCTCGAGCTCGGCGACGCCCGGGGCCTCCAGGAGGGCCGCGAGATGCCCGGCCAGGGGCACGAGTACGTCGGCCAGCGAGGCCGGCGCGAGCGTGGCGGTGCGGCGGGGCGCGGCGACGGTGGCGGGCGCGGGGCGGGCGGTGCCGGGGAGGGGACGGGGCGGCGGTACGGGTGCGAGGGAGGTGGGAGACGGGGGCGCCATCTGGAAATCACCCGGCAGGCCGGCGAAGCGCAGTTCGATTTCCGCGTCGGCGGCCACGGGGTTTTCCAGCAGGAGATGGAGGCGGGAATCGAGGATGGTGCCGCCGAGAGCGCCGGTGCGCAGGGACCAGGCGTAACCGGCGAGGCGGGCGACCGGGCGGCGCGTGCCGGCGAGCCAGAGCCGGGCGGCGAGGTATGCCGGATCGTCGGGCTTAAGGGCGGCGCGGGTGCCGGGGTTTGAGGCGAGGATGAGCTGGACGAGATGGGGCGTCACGCGGTCCCAGACGGCGGGATCGGCGGGCCAGCCGGCATAGAGATAGCCGGTGGGGGCGAGCGGGAGGGCATCGGGGGTGGGGGGTTGGAGGGTGGAGGGAGGAGGTTGGAGGTATGAGTTTTCCAGGCCGGTGCGGCCGACCATGCCTGCGAGGATTTCGGCCAGCATGCCGGCGTGGGTGGTGTCGCCGCGTTGTTCGACGAGGCCCAGAAGGGCGGCATCATTCAGGCCAGCGTTGAGCCAGGTCAGACGCAGCGTGGGCAGGATGGATTTATTTTGCAGCACAAAGAGCGGCCGCGTCGAATTGCCGACGGGGGCGGCGGCACCACTTACACTGCCGACAGGGGCGTCGGCGGCACTGAGGGCGTTCCGCCATACCAGGCCTTTCACGCCGGTGGGGCTGCCGCCCACGCCGGCCGGGCCGGACAAATTGCCCCGCGCCACGCACATCCAGGGCCAGGCCCGCACGGAATACTCGTTGCCCAGCGCCCCGGCCGGCGGCAGGCGCGCGTCGGCGTCGTTGACGGCCCACAACTGCCCGTGGGGCACGTCCGCGCCCGGACCGGCCACGGCAAGCATCTCGCGGGGCATGTGGAGGCGCAGCATGGCGCTGGCCTGACTTTGCAATTTATCAAGCTCCCCCCCCCCACCGCCGTTCCCCCCCCCGTTACCCCCGCACATGGCCGGATGCAGGAATGCCGGCACGCCGACCCAGCCTTTGGCGGCGAAATGTTTTGCGCACAAATCGATATACTGCCATAACTGCGTGGTGGCGTCCCGTATCCGCCCGGGCGGCACCGGGGCCAGCCACACGCCCAGGGGCACCCGGTCGTCAAAGGCGGTGCCGTCCATGTAGGGCTGGAGGACGCGGTCGTAGGCGTCCCAGTCGAGGGCGACGCGGCCGGTCTCATCGACGCGGAGCGTGGGGATGAGGTCCTCGACGAAGAGCGCCACGCCCTGCGCCCGGGCGGCCCTGACCAGGGCGTCGAGCTGCTCGACGGCGGCGCGGTGATCGATGTCCGCCCGGTCGAGGTATTGGGCGGGAATGTTGCCGAAGGCGGCGGGATAGAGCCGCGCGAGGCTCTCGACGGTGGTGGTCGCGACGGCCAGCACCCGCGGATCGGTCGGCAGGGTGAGGTCGGCGACTTCCACGGCGAGTGTGGTCTCCTCGACGGGCTGGCCGGGCGCGGCGAGGTACACGGGGAAGCGGTATACGCCGGCCGGGGTGGTTGCGGGCACCGACACTTTGAAATAGAGGGGGAGCGGCTCGGGGACGTCAAAGGTATGGGTGGCGCCGGCGGTTTTTGGGGCCAGCGGCACGAGGTAGGAACCCGCATCGGCCGCGGCGCGCGGCAGGCCGGTCAATTGCTCGACCATCGGGCCTTCCGCCCGGCCGGGGAGGAGGCGGGCGGCGGAGAGGGAAATGGCGCCATTCCAGTTTTTGAGCGCGGGCGTATTTTTGGGGGGGGAGAGGGTGATTTTAGTGCCCGAGATTACGACCGTTTGATCGAGTTTTAAGTAGGAAGTTTGGCGGCGGGCGGTAAGAAGATTCCAGCGAACGGGGGCGGGCGGGGCGTTGGGGAGCGAGGTGTTAGGCGGCACGGGTCCGGGCGGGCAGGCGGCGAGGGCAAAAACCGCCGCGACCAGGAGGAAGGTACAGAGGATGTGGGGGCGCCAGCGCATAAAAACCAAGCATTGCCAAGCCGTGTGGTGATCAAATGCGCAGCGTATTGTCGCGGGGAAAGGGGGATTGTGCCAGCAAACATCCATAAAAGATGGGTTTGGGCCAAATTGAGGCATATATTGGGCTTGGCACGGCGGTTGCATTAACCCAGGCAAGAATATAACGGAACTCGTTTCCTCCTCCGCCAAGCCGCGTGGACAATTAAAACTCGTCCACACGGCTTTTTTATTTTTGCTTTTCGATTTTTGATTTTTTGGGCGTAAGCGCGTGATACTCTCTTGCCTCTATAATGTCACCATCCCCTCGCCTCAAGGATCCCCCTATGAAAGTCCTCATCCTCGGCGGCACCGTCTTCACCGGACCCCACATCGTCAATGCCCTCGCGGCCCAGGGCCACGAGGTGCGCGTCTACCACCGCGGACAACATCTCCTCGAGCCCCTGCCCCCCAACGTCAAAAAACTCAACGCTTATCTCACGTCGCTCAAGTTCTACCGCCCGGCCCTGCGGCAACTCAAGTTCGACGTGGTCCTCCACATGCTCGCCATGACGCGCTATGAAGCCCAGCAGGCCATCGAGGCCTTCGCCGGGTATGTGCCCCGGATCGTCGTGGCCTCGTGCCAGGATGTCTACGCCCCCTGCGGCGCGCGGCATGGCAAGGAGCAACATGAACCGCTGCCCCACCCGCTGGCCGAGGACGGCCCCCTGCGCACTTCCCGGCAAATCTTCGGGGGTGATTACGAGAAAATTTATATGGAGCAGGCCTTCTTGGAATACCAGAACCGCCTGCCCGTGACGCTCGTGCGCCTGCCGGCGATGTACGGACCCGGCGACCCGCGCTGCCGGTTCTTTGAATGGATCAAACGCATGGAGGACGGCCGACCGGCGCTGCTCCTGGAGCCGGGGATGGCCGGCTACCGCTGGACGCATGGCTACGTGGAAAATATGGCCCACGCGCTGACGCTGGCCGTGACGACGCCCCATGCCGATGGAGTGACCGCGCGGATTTACAACGTCAGCGAGCCGCAGGACCCGGCTGCCGGCATTGCCGGCGCTCCGACGATGGTGGCGCGGCTGCGCGGGCTGGCGCACGCGGCGGGATACCACGGTCAAATTCGGGTGGTGCCCCGGGAACACTGTCCGGCACACCTGGTCCAGCCCCTGGATTTCCGGCATCACCTGGTGACCAGCGACGCCAAAATCCGCCGCGAATTGGGTTATGCCGAGGTGGTGGGAATGGACGAAGGTTTGCGGCGGACGGTCGCCTGGCAGCGGGCGCACCTGCCCACGGAATGGGATCCGCGGGACTTCGACTATGCGGCGGAAGACCACGCCATACAGGCCGAAAGCCTGTAAATACAGGCCGAAGACCATCCAAATACAGGCCGAAAGCCTGCAAATACAGGCCGAAGGCCTGCAACATCTGTAGATGGGGATGAAGAAGAAGCCCGTTGCTCCGTTAGACACCTTGCAACGAGCGCGGCGGATGTTCCGCCTGCCCAAAGGTTTCTTCGTACGGAGCAACGAGCAATGTCTACGGTACCGGTATTTGTCGGTCTGGACTACCATCAATCCACAATTCAGGTCTGCGTGCTGAACGGCGGCGGAACCGTGTTGTTGAATCGCGCCTGCGAGAATCGCTGGCCGGCGGTGGTGGCCGCGGTGTTGACGGTCGGCACGCCCGTGCGGGTGGCCCTCGAGGCCTGCACGGGGGCGTCGGATTTGGCGCAAGAATTGGTGGATCAGGCCGGCTGGTCTGTGGACCTGGCGCATACGACGTATGTGTCGCGAATGAAGCGTCAGCCGGACAAGACCGATTACTCCGACGCGCGGATGCTGGCGGATTTGACGCGGGTGGGCTATCTGCCGCGCGTGTGGCTGCCGCCGGTGTACATCCGGGATATGCGGCGGCTGGTGAGCCTGCGTGACAGCCTGGTGAGCCAGCGGCGGAACCTGAAGCTGCGTCTGACGAGCTTGTTGCGCGATCATCGGGTGACGCTCCCGCATTCCCGCTGGACCCGGGCCTGGCTCAAGGCCGTCGCGGCGCCGGAAACCTTGCCGGCGGTGGGACATCTGATCGCCGTGGAAATCCTCGATCAACTGCCGGACGTGATGGCCCGCATCCGCCGGGTGGAGCAGCAGATGGAGCTCTTCACCCAGGGCGATACGGTCATCACGTACCTGCGCACGCTGGCCTGCGTGGGCCCGGTCACCAGTTGGGTGATGCGGGCCTTCATCGTCGATGTGACACGCTTCAAGAATGGCAAGCAACTGGCGCATTACTGCGGCCTCTCGCCGGGCAACGCCTCCAGCGGCCAACGCGTGGCCGACACGGGTCTGGTCAACTCCGGCAACACCCTGCTCCGCGCCACCCTCATCGAACTGGGCCAACGTCTGGCCCGCACGCAAGCGCGTTGGAAAGCCTTCCGCGCCCGCCTCCGGGCCGGGGGCAAGTCCCATTGCGTGATCATCGCCGCCATCGCCAACCGCTTTGTCCGCGCGGCCTATTACCCCTGGAAACAGACGCACTTGTCCCTGAGCGCACCGCCGCCCCCGCCGACACAGTGCGTGCTCGATACCGCCACAGGTGAAGTCTCGAGTTCGCGGTGACGCGCTCGACCCCCGGCTGGGCCGTGAGGCTCGTTTATAGATGGGGCAGTCACCGCCGCTCTCGAAACACCCACTTGGGCAACCCCGCATGGCGGGCTGGCTCGGATAGAAGAATGGGGCGACACCGGCTGCCTGGATCCACGGCGCGTCCTCACGCCCACGGCACCCTGGCCCAAAATCTCCACTCCCCGTGGAACGCCGCTCCCTGGTTCGGGGCGCAGACTCCGTAGTGCGCGCCAAATAAGCCGCCGGAAAAAAGAACGGCTTCAAAATTCAAAATGCGTTGCCAACCCTTGACAATGCCACCTTCTTCATAGAAGCCGGGGGCACAGCGATGCGTGGCCCGCAGGGCCACGCGAGCGCCGCCCCCGGAAGCATGGTGCGCTGATATGGTGAACCCTGTAAGGGTTCCACATCGCGCGCCAACCGTGTGAAAATATGGTAATATATATATGTGAAATCACATCATCCCGCCCCGGTCGCCGCCGCACCGCCCTCCGCCCTTCCCTGCCGTGATTTGGCCAGCGTCAGGCAGGACCACGTCAGCAAGCCCATGGCCAGCAGCACGGCCCAGGCGGGACCGCCGATCCCATGCCAGTAGCCCACCGCGTTGAGCGCCGCAACCTGCGTCCGCGAACCAAATGGCAGGTTCAATCCCATCCACATCACGAGCAATCCCGCCCCCGCCGCCCACCGGGCCGGGCCGCGCGTCTCCACCACCAGCACCAGGCCCAGCACGTTCATGAGGCCCGTTTGCACCAGATGCCGCGAGTTCGTCTCGGGACTGAACGCCAGCACCGACGCCATCACCGTCATCCATTCCACCCCCGCCACCAGGGACCACGGCGGCAGCTTCTGCGCCGCCGCGGCCGGCCAGGCTAGCACCGGCATCTTGCGCTGGCGGTAAATGCCCGCCAGCGCCGCCAGCCACAACCCCGCCACGACGCCCGCCGGAATGAACGGGCTTAGCGCCATGCCGTGGTCTTCGATGAACCGCGCCGCGGCGCTCGTGATCGACATGCTGAAGCCCGCGGTCATCGTTTCCACGTTGGCGACCTGGCCGCCCATGTTGAACCCGACCAGCCGCAACACCCCGGAAAACCCGCGCGCGAGATACTCCGCATCCTTGGCCAACCCCACCGTTAACGCCGGCAGCAACGCCCAGAACGCCGTCCCCAGAACCGTTCCGCCTAGGGCCTTCCAGCGCTTGCGGAAGATCAGATACAAAATCAGCCCCAGCGCCTGATACTTGATGTTGATCGCAAACCCCAGCGCCACGCCCGCCCAGATCGGCTTGCGGTCCAGCAGCCACAAACCCAGCGCCATGCCCAGCGCCACCAGTCCGTTGCACTGGAGCATTTGCAATTCCCCCTTGATCTTGTCGCTGGTGAGCAGCGCCCCCAACACCGCCAGGGTCAGCACCACCTGCCATCGGGGCCGCCGTCCGAACCGCTCCAGCAGCGCCCGCGCCGCGATCCCCAGCGCGCCCGCGATCGCCAGCACATCAATCAGCAGCGACGCCCGCGCCCCGGGTATCAGCCCCATTTTGGCCAGCGGTTGATAAAAAAACGCCAGCATCGGCGGATAGATATATCCCGCCCGCTCCCGCCCCGGCGCCTCCGCCGTGTAAATGTCCGCCCCCGTCCGCATGGCGTTGGCCGCGGCATAGTAATACGCCCAGTCCTCGGTGCTATGAGTCAACTGCTTGCCTTCCCGCAACTGCGGCCGGTCCACCCGCCGCCACACATATGCCGTCAAATAGATCGACATCCCCACCGCGATCAGAAGCATCAACCCCGTCCATACTTTCAACAATTGCTATCCTTTCTCGCAAGCGTCGCCTGACTTTACAGCGGCTCCCCGGACAAAGCAATCCACCGCCCACGGCTTACGGCAAGGGCAAAATTGGATTGATTTGTTTGGTTTGTTTCGTCCGACTATGTTCGTTATCATGTTTCCCTTGTGGACGTTTATCGAGGTCCACGTCTTATTACGCGCTTAATGTCCACTTGATTCATGCGGCCGCGCAATATTGTTGTGCTTTTCTTAGACTGTCCCCCAAAGAGAATCCACAATGCCCCACTCCCAGCGACCACTTTACAGCCTGATTCTGCCGGCCTACAACGCCGCCCATCTGCTCGACCGCACCTGGCCCGAAGTGCTCAAGTTTGTGTGCGCCAACGGCGGCGCCTGGGAAGCCATCTACGTCTGCGACGGCTGCAGCGATGGTTCCGACCGCGAACTCGAACGCCGGGCCGCCGGCTTGCCCGCCGATGCCGCGGGCCTGATCCGGGTCGTGCGCTACCGCCGCAATCGCGGGAAGGGGTATGCCGTCCGCCTCGGCATGCTCCGGGCGCGGGGCCAGTACCGCATCTTCACCGACGTGGACCTGGCCTACCGCCTGGATATGGTCCAGACGCTGGCCGAGCAGCTCGCCGCCGGCCTCGATGTCGTCATCGCCTCCCGCGCCCATCGGGAAAGCGCCATCGAGATGGCCGACGGCATGGGCGGCTATATTAAACGCCGCAAGCTCCAAAGCCTGGTTTTTTCCACTTTGGCCCGCCTGATCCTGGGCCTCCGCCAGCGCGACCCGCAGGCGGGGCTCAAGGGCCTCAGCGCCCGCGCGGCCGTGGGGATTCTGCGGTACGTCCGGTGCTACGGCTTCGGATTCGACTGTGATCTGCTCGTCGCCTGCCGCTATCTGGGAATTCCGGTCCGCGAGGTGCCGGTGCGCGTCGTGTATGATGAAGCCCCCAGCACCACCAAATTGTCTTCAAGTCTCCGGATGATCCGCGAACTCTGGGCCATTCGCAAACGCTGGCGGCGCATTCGCCGGGAGGGCCTGGAGGAAAATGTCCTGGCGGCGGCTACCCCTCCAGCCAATGCCCAGGATGCCGGCGAAATCGTCATCCCGGACGACTTCTCGAAGGACCTCGCGCCGCCCGACGCTTGATGGGCGCGCCTAAGCACTGTAATAATGTGTCGTTTTGCTGAGTGGTGGCAGATTTGCGGAACCGTTATTTGTTAATCAACGCCGACGACTTCGGGATCGGCCCGGCCACCTCGGAGGGCATCCTGCAACTGGCCGAACGAGGCCTGGTCACCAGCTCGGTCCTCCTGTCCAACTCGCCCCACGCCCAACAGGGCATCGACTTGTGGCGTAAGCACGGCGCGCGGCTGGAACTCGGTTGGCATCCCACCCTCACCCTCGACCGCCCCGTGCTCCCACCCGCGCAAATCCCCAGCCTCGTCGATGCCGCCGGCCAGTTCTGGAATCTCGGCGCCTTCCTCCAGCGCAAGTTCCGCGGCCGCATTGCCGCCGACGAGGTGCAGGCCGAGTTCACCGCCCAGTACCGCCGCTGCTGTGACCTCCTGGGCCATCCGCCCGACATCGTCAATACCCACCATCACGTGCAGATCTTCCGGCCCATCGGCACCATCCTCAAACAAATCATCCTCGACCAGCAGCCTGTGCCCTACATGCGCCTGGTGCGCGAACCCTGGCCCATGCTCTGGCGCATCGGCGGCGCCCGCGTCAAACGCCTCGTCATCAACTGGTTCGGCCGCCGCGCCGGACGGCGCCAACGCCATGCCGGCCTGCTCGGCAACGACTGGCTCGTCGGCATCAGCAGCGCCACCCAGGCCCACGACCCCGACTTCTTCGTGCGCTGGATCGCACAGGTGCCCGGCAATGTCGTGGAATTGACCTGCCACCCCGGGCTCCGCGACGAGACCCTCATCGGCCGCGATTGCACACCGCACGACGGCATGATCGAACGCCGCGTCCAGGAGTATGACCTGCTCGCCGAACCGCGCTTCCTGCATGCCTGCCGCCAGGCCGGTTTCGAGGTCATCAGCCCCTCCCGCCTGCGCCAAATCTCCCGCGGCGACCAGTAGGCGTTCCCCCATGCTATTCCGCGGCTCCCACCTCCACCTTACAATGCCCCCATGGCTCAACCCGGCCCCATCGTCAGCTTCGCCCAGTATTTCGGCGCCCGTTTCACCGCCATGATGCTCGGCCTCTTCCCCGTCAACGCCAACCTCAAAACCGCCCGCGACCTCGGCAGCCTGCTCTACAAAATCGACCGCAAACACCGCCGCCGCGCCCTCGATAACCTCCGCGCCTCCTTCCCCGAAAAATCCCCCGCCGAACTCGACGCCATCGCCGAACGCTCCATGCAGCACTTCATCTCCCTCATCATGGACGTCCTCTTCACCACCCGCTTGATCAACCTCGAAACCTGGTTCCGCCACGTGCGCCTCGTCAATATGGCCGAACCCCTGCGCGTCCTCCTCCGCGGCCAGGGCGCCATCGTCCTCACCGGCCACTACGGCAACTGGGAAATATTGGGCTACACCCTGGCCACCCTCGGCTTTGAAACCTACTCCATCGCCCGCCCCATCGACAACCCCCGGATCGACGCCTGGCTCCTGGGCGTCCGCGAAAAACGCGGCCAGATCATCCTCTCCAAACGCGGCGTCACCACCACCGCCCTCGATGTCCTCAACCGCAAAGGCGTCCTGGGCTTCATCGCCGACCAGAACGCCGGCCCCAAGGGCCTGTTCGTCCCCTTCTTCGGCCGCCTCGCCAGCACCTACAAATCCATCGGCCTGCTGGCCATCGAACACAACGTCCCCGTCATCGTCGGCTACGCCCGCCGCCGCGGCGACCAGTTCGCCTTCGACATGGGCGTGCAGGATGTCATCTACCCCGAAGAATGGATCAACTACCCCCGCGACCAATACAAGGACGAACTCCATTACCTGACGGCAAGATATACCAAGAGCCTCGAAGACATCGTCCGTGCCGACCCCTCCCAATACCTCTGGATTCACCGCCGCTGGAAAACAAGGCCCAAAGGCGAAGCCCCCGGCAGCGTCCCGGGCGTGGGGTGAAAATCGTGGCACCGACACCGGCGTTGGCACCCAGTGTGCATCCATGACGCGGTGCGGGGCGGGCCACTGAAATTCGGGCACAATTCCACGCGGCGGCGGCGTCTATAGGGTAGAGGTGAACTGGTGCGCGAGGCTGGGCAGGAATGGCGGCAGTGGCTGGAGCGGCATGGGCCAGCGGCGCTGTTGTATGCGCGGCAGATCACGCGGAATTACCAGGATGCCGAGGACGCGGTGCATGATGGATTTCTCAGGTTCTGGCGGTGGCGGGGCGGGGGCGGCGCGGCGCGGGAGGCGGCGGGGGTGTTCTTCGCGGCGGTGCGGTCGGCGGCGTTGGATCAGCGGCGCGGGGCTGGGCGGCGGCGGCGGCGGGAGGAAGCGTGCGGCGTGAACGAGGCGCTGTTTGAAACGCCGGCGGAAGGGATGGCGCGGCGGGAGGAGGTGGGCCAGGCGCTGAGGGAATTGCCGGAGAACCAGCGGGAGGTCGTGGTACTGAAAATCTGGTGCGGGCTGACCTTTGACGAGGCGGCGACGATGTTAAAGGAGTCGCCCAACACGGTGGCGGCGCGATATCGCAGTGCGCTGGAAAGACTGACCGGGCTTCTTGTGTCGAAGGTGAAATATGAATGATGAAGAGCGACTGGAAGCGGAACTGGCGGGGATGCGGCCGGCGGCATTGCGCGGGGAGTTGACGGAACGGCTGGCGGCGGCGACGGAGCGATTGACGCCGGGCGATCGGATGCTGGCGGCATGGACGGGAATGGGGGCGCTGGCGGCATGCGTGATTGTGGGGGTGGCGGTTTGGCAGATGGCGATGGTCCCGCGCGTGCCGGCGGGGACGGAGCAGAGAATGGCGGCGCGGCAAAATCTGGCGGCAGAAATGGAACGACTGATAGCCTCGCGATGATCACGATTGGAGGATGCAATGGGTTGGCTCAAGCGGCGGTTGCCCAAGAAACGGTGGAAGCGCGTGGCGCTGTATGCGATCAGCACATTGCTGATCGTGGCGGCGGCGGACATGGGGCTGGTGCAATATTGGCGGCGGATACAGATTTCGCCGGAGACGACGCGCGTGGTTGCGCCGCTGAATGAGGCGGGGACGCCGGATTACATTACGGCACTCAATGAGAAATACGGCCGGGGCGTGACGGAAGAGAACAATGCGGCGGGGTTGCTGCTGAAGGCGCGGGTGCGAACGTTGCCCGGAGAGCCGGCAGCGGCGCGGTACTATCCCCTGGAACCGGTGATCGTGGGCTTCCCATTGTGGTTGCACGAGACGGCGAACAAGGTGCCGAGCGACGAGGAGGTGAATGAGGCGAGCCAGCAATTTGCCGCGATGCGGCGGAGTCCGTGGAAGACGGCGGAGCATCCAGTCTGGGCAAGGTGGCTCGATTCGCAGGCGAAAGGCCTGGCTGATGCGCGGCGCGCGGCGGAACGGCCCAAGCTGTTTGTGCCATTGGCACCGCGGCAGATCCGGCCGGGCGGGGCGGTCGAGGTCATGGACAACGCATGGCTCATTACGCACGCGCTGAGGTTCATTGGGTGGGAATTGGTGACGGACGGGATGCGGCGCGCGGGTGATGGGAACACGGCGGGATTCCGGGAGGACATTATGGCGGCGATGAAACTGGCGCGGTTGGTGGGAAATGGACAGACGGTAATGCATGTGGCGTCAGGCTATTCGATTGAGGAGGTGGCGGTACGCGCCGTGCGGGCCTCGGCAACAACGCCGGGGATGTTGTCGGCGGAAGAATGCCGGAAGCTCCTGGCGGAAATGGAGTCTGTGGGGCCGCTACCCGGATTGGAGGACGTGGTTGGCGGCCAGATGCGTTGGGAGGTTCTGGACACCTTGTGCGGCGTGGCCCACGACGGACTGGCGGCCTATGACGCAAGCCGCAGAGTCGATCAGTGTCGCAGCATTCTGGGCTTTGCGGTGCCCGCCTGGTCGGTGTCGCTGGCGTTCATGTTGGCGCCCGTGCATTACAACGCCCAGTTGCGCCAGGCAAATGCGGTGGTGGATGAGCATGTCGCGGCCCTGCGCCTGCCCACCTACTCCGCGCGGCAAGCGGCCTACCAGGCGATATTGGCGCGCCACAATTGGGATGTAAATGTGCTGACGGAATCTGGGCATCTGTACTATATCCCGCTGGGGGAAATCGTGGGCCGGAGTGGAATCGTTTTCCTCGAACAGCGGGCACACACCGAAGGCGACCTGGCGCGGGTGGCGCTGGCGCTGGCGGCATATCGTAGCGAACATGGGGCGTACCCGGAAAAACTGGACGGGCTCAAGGAGGCGGGGATATTGCGGGAAGTGCCGCGGGATGGGTTTTCCGATGCCCCGCTGGTGTACCAGCGGCGCGGGGGCGGGTATGTGCTGTATACGGTAGGTGACAAGACGTATGTGGAGAACGGTGAAGGGGAGGAACAGAAGAAGGGGTATCCATGGCGGGTGGTGCGGGTGGAGTGAAGGTGGAAAGTCAGACCGCGGATTCACGGACTTCAGGGAAGAAGGATCCTGCACGGCCGCACACCATCACATTCGTATCCAGGATCAATCGCACAGGCCCGGTCAGCACGTCTACCTCTTCTTCCGCAGCCGCTGGTGATGCCGCTCGCGCGCCGCTTCCACCAGCCGATCCAGCTCCGTTTCGTCAACTTCCCGTCCCGGCCCCGTGATCTCGGCAAAGGTCTTTTCCCGCGCCGCGCGCGTGATTTCCAGCCGCTCCTCCACGAGGCTTTTTACGTATTGTCCGGGCGTCACGCCCAACCTTCTGGCTTCGCGCGCCAACTCGCCCAGCTTGCCCTTGCCCAGACCCTTGACTTCGAGTGTCGTTGTGGCCATCTTGCGGTCCTCCGGTAACATGGGCCATTATAGCAGATAGATCGCCGCTGCAAGGATATGCCCTCATGCCGCGTGAACCCTACCCGCTGCCCCTGAGCCTCGCCTCCGCGGTCACCACCGCGCTGGGCCTCTCCGCCGCCGCGCTGGGCCTCCAATGGGGCTCCCCCCCGCCCCCCGGCGACGCCCTCCCCTACGCCTGGCTCTATGTCCACATCCTCTGGATGCTCACCTGGCTGGTCCTCTGGCCCGCCGCCGCGCTGCGCCCCGGTAAACTACCGCACGCCCCCCTCTGGCAATTCGCCGCACTCCTCATCGGGGCCATCCCCGCCACCACCGTCGCGGCATACGTTTCCCACCCCGCCCTGCCCACCGTCGCCCT
>CAIPTQ010000207.1 GCA_903868035.1 uncultured Phycisphaerales bacterium | reverse complement strand
CGCAACATACGCAAGAATCTCGTTGATATTCAGTCTCAACTTGCTGGGTTTTTTCATTAATTCTGCTACAATCATCTGACTTAAAAGGATCAAAATAAGTGCCCACTTCGACGCAAACTATCGCGGAACTTGCCAGCCACGAATATAAGTGGGGCTGGAACATCGACATTGCCGCCGACGAGGCGCCGCTGGGGCTTAGTGAAGATATTATCCGGTTTATTTCGCTTAAAAAGAACGAGCCGCAGTGGCTTTTGGACTGGCGGCTGAAGGCGTTTGCGCATTGGAAAACGATGCGGGAGCCGGCGTGGGCGAAGGTGCACTACCCGGCGATTGATTATCAGGCGACGCGGTATTACTCGGCACCAAAGCCCAAGAAAAAGTCGATGGACGAAGTCGATCCGGAGTTGCTGGCGGTGTATGAGAAGCTGGGTGTGCCGCTGCATGAGCGGGCGGTGTTGGCGGGGGTGGAGACGCCGGCAAATGTAGCCGTCGATGCGGTGTTTGATTCGGTGTCGGTAACGACGACGTTTCAGGCGAAGCTCGAAGAGATGGGGATCATTTTCTGCGGATTTTCGGAGGCGGTGCGGAAGCATCCGGAGTTGGTGCGGAAATACCTGGGGACGGTGGTGCCGTACTCTGACAACTTCTTCGCAACACTCAATTCCGCGGTTTTCACCGACGGGTCGTTTGCGTACATCCCCAAGGGGGTGAAGTGCCCGATGGAGCTGTCCACGTATTTCCGGATCAACGCGCGGAACACGGGGCAGTTTGAGCGGACGCTGATCATTGCCGACGAGGGGGCGCAGGTGAGTTACCTGGAAGGCTGCACGGCACCGCAGCGGGATGAGAATCAACTGCATGCGGCGGTGGTGGAGTTGATCGCGCTGCCGGGGGCGACGATCAAGTATTCGACGGTGCAGAACTGGTATCCGGGCGATCCGAAGACGGGCCGGGGCGGCATCTACAACTTTGTGACCAAGCGGGGCAAGGCGTTTGAGAACTCGAAGATCACCTGGACGCAGGTGGAGACGGGGAGCGCCATCACGTGGAAGTATCCGGGCTGCATCCTGCTGGGGGACAACAGCGTCGGGGAGTTTTACTCGGTGGCGCTGACGAATCATTTTCAGCAGGCGGATACGGGCACGAAGATGATCCACATCGGCAAGAACACGCGGAGCACGATTGTGAGCAAGGGCATTTCGGCGGGGCTGGGGCAGAACACGTACCGGGGACTGGTGAAGGTGATGCCGCGAGCGGAGAACGCGCGGAACTATACACAGTGCGACTCGCTGCTGCTGGGGGACAAGTGCGGGGCGCATACTTCGCCGTACATCGAGGTGCGGAACAAGTCGGCCCGGGTGGAGCACGAGGCGTCCACGAGCAAGATCGGGGAGGACCAGCTTTTTTACTGCAAGACGCGGGGGATTGCGCTGGAGGACGCCATCAACATGATTGTCAGCGGGTTCTGCAAGCAGGTGTTTGATGAGTTGCCGATGGAGTTCGCGGT
>CAIPTQ010000206.1 GCA_903868035.1 uncultured Phycisphaerales bacterium | reverse complement strand
GCGCTCACCGAGCCGCGGCAGGCGCCGTCGCCGCTGGGGATCGCCCAGCGGGTGGCGGCGGCGGCGGCGGTGGCGCGCGCGGGGAGCGCGGCGCGGTTGCCGACGGGGGAAATTATTCAGGCGCTCACATGCCTGCATGGGATAGGGGGCGCGGGGCGCGCGGCGGTGCTGCGGTATTCGGCGCAGCCGCACCGGTTTGTCGGGGCGGTGCCCCTGCCGGGGGAGGTGCGGATGCTGGCGCTGGACACGGGAGTCAGGCCGGGCGGCGGCGGCGGGGGGGGGGGGGGCGGCGGCGGGGGCGCGGGGATGGAGGAATTGCGGGTGGCGGCGGCCATGGGGATGCGGATTATCGAGACGATATACCGCGACTTGGGCCAGCCGCACACGCCGCTGCATGGGTATCTGGCGAACACCAGTCCGGTGCTGTACCGGCAGTATTTTCGCACGCTGCTGCCGCGGCGGATGCGGGCGGGGGATTTTGTGCGGACCTATGGGGCGCTGGGGGATGTGCCGGAGGTGGAGGAGGGGCGGATGTACCGGGTGCGGACGGCGGTGGATCATCTGATCGCCGAGCATGAGCATGCCGAGCAGTTCTTGCAGGCGTTGGAGGAGTTGGCGGTGCCGGGGGGGGGGGGGGTGCGGATGAGGCGGAGCGGCAGCGGACGCTGGCGCGGGCGGGGAGGCTGCTGCTGGCGAGCCATCATTCGTACCGGTTGCGGCTGGAGTTGTCATGCCGGGAGGCGGACTGGCTGGTGGACCGGCTGATGGAGGCGGGTCCGGAGCGCGGGGTGTATGGGGCGCGGATCACGGGGACGGGCGGCGGGGGGACGGTGGCGGCGCTGCTGGCGCGGACGGGGGAGGCGACCGAAACGCTGCTGGCGGTGATGAAGGCCTATCAGCGGGAGACGGGGTTGGGGCTGGGGGTGGTCGAGGCGTGAGGGATTGGTTCCGCCGTCAAGAGGCGGCAATTCCAGAGCCAGAGTACGGCACAGGCGGCCAAAAGGAGGGCGCCGTTGGCCTGATGGGCGGTGGTCCACAGGGCGCTCAGGGTGGTTTTGGGGCTGGCGAGGGTGACGGAACGGAGCGCCAGTGCGATAATGCCCAGAAGGAGTTGGAGCGCAGCGAGGGCGATGACGAGGATGGCGGTGCGGTGGAGAGGCTGAAAAGCGGGACCGGCATGCAACAGCAGGGAGCGAAAGGCGCAGGCCATGGCCAAAAGGCTGACGACCGCGGCAAAGGTGATATGAATGAGCAGGAGCGAATCGACGCGTTGGCGCACGAGCGCGCCAAGGGCCAACTGCACGAGGAGCAGGAACAACAAGACTCCGGAGAAAAGGCGATCGGGGGCGACGGGGGACGGCGGCGGCGCGGCAAAGGCGGGACCGGCGGCGGCGGCGAGGCCGGCCATGGCGGCAAAGACGATTTGGGCGAAAATGCCGTGGATGGTGGCCAGGGGGATGGAATTCTCGGTGACACGAAAGCCGCCGAGGAGGCCCTGCAGGCAGACGGCGGCGAAGATGGTCCAGGCGGCGGCCTTGAGTTTGGCGGGTTGGCGGGCAAAGGTGAAGTAAAGGGCGAGGGTGAACGAGGTCAGGCCGACGAGGGTGCCCATAAGGCGGTGGGTGTGTTCGTAGAATGTGCCGTGGTCGGATTGCATGCTGGAGAGGGAGTAGAGGAACATGTCGTTGCCGAAGCTCAGGGGCCAGTCGGGTACGGACATGCCCACGCCGTAGGCGGTGACCAGGCCGCCGGCGGTGATGAGCGGAAGGGTGGCGGCGGCAAGTACGAGGGCGAAGATTTTGGGCCAGGGGATGGCGTGGCGGCGGGGGCAGGGGAGGAGCATGCCGACAAGGCCGCCGAGGCCGGCGGCGGCGGCGTTGAGGAGGATGGAGCCGGCGATCCAGAGGCCGGCGGCGGAGGCCAGCGAGCGGGAGCGGGCCGAGTCGTAGAAAACCGAGCCGACGATAAGGATGTCGAGGATGCCCGAGAGGAGGCCGGCCAGGAGCGCAGCGAGCGCGCCGCGGGGAGAATAGCGGGCGGTGAGGAGCCCGCCGAGGAGGACCAGGGTGAGCGTGAGGGAGAAGAG
>CAIPTQ010000205.1 GCA_903868035.1 uncultured Phycisphaerales bacterium | reverse complement strand
CGCTCCAACTCCGCAATCTTCGTGCCCGCCGCCACGCAACCAGGACATTCAGGAAGGATCGCATCCATGCCATTTCACTCCGCGTTCCAAACGCTAGAGATATTATATGCACGGGCAAGGCGCTAAACAATTACAAAAAATGATCCCGGCATTCACCAGTACCGGCGTGCTGCCGCCCGGCATCCATCCGGCCACGCTGGCGGAAATTGACGCCCGCTTTGGCCGGCAATCAGAGATTCGCCGCGCCCAAATGGAGTCGATTCGCTGGATGATCGACCTGGCCGCGCAGGCGGGTGTCCGGCGAATTGTTTTGAATGGCAGTTTCGTGACCGATATAATGGAACCCAATGATGTGGACTGTGTGCTGCTGTTGTCGATTAAACGCACAGGTGAAATGGCTGACGCCGAGGAGTTGTTGTTGAAAGGCCTGCCCTTTCTTGACATTTCGCTCGTGCGTCAGATGGATTTCGATTTCTTTGTTGACGAGTTTTTCGCGGCGGATCGACGCCATCAAGCCAAAGGCATGATTGAGGTGAAGCTATGATCCTTAAGGATGATTTTCAACTCGAGAATACTCGAAGGCTACTGGCCAAAGTTTCCGCCCGTTATAAACGGTTGGATGACGATACATCGGAAGACCCGCGCCTCCGCCGTTTAACAATGCGTTCTCTGAAAAAGCTCATGAATCAACTCACCGAGGAAATCATTCGCTACAACTGCCGCCACGCCGCCACTCAAACTCAAACCGCATCCACCGAATAATCCCTTCCGCTATCACTCCTCAGCGCCCCGTCGCGGGCCCATCTGTTCCCCCCTTTTCCATCGCCAATCCCTCCTTCAGCCGCGTGGCGCGCGATACCCGCGCCGCCGCCTGAAACTCCTCCTGCGTCAAAAAATCGGCATGTCCGTCCGCATAGGCCGTTGAAACACGCACGCGCATCACGGGTTCCGTTTCATACACCACGATGACCGCCCGACTGATTTCCGCATCCAGCGGCACCCGCAAACCGCCCCCCACATACGTGTAGTCCGCGTGTTCGGCAACCGCCCTCGTGTTCGTCAGGCTCACGTTGTTCTTCAGCAGATACTCGCTGCCCGATCCGCCGTAGGGCGACATCAGCGCCCGCGCCTCGACATATTTCCCCTCCAGCAACACGCCCAGCTCCGCCGGATATGTCCCCTCATGTTCCCCAGCATAGCGCTGGGCCGCCTGGGCGATTGCCGCCACATTGTGCAGATCCTGCTCCTCCATCGCCTTGCGCCACCCCACCACCTGCACGATGAACCATGCCGTCCCCGCCATCCCCAGCACCAGCGCCGCCCCGGACGCCCACACCGCCCCGCGCGTCCCCGGCGTCCCCTTGGCATAAAACAAAATCCCCGCCCCCATCAACATCGCGCAAAACGCCAGGTTCACCGCGATCAAGCTCGGCGGCATGTACGCCGTCACCTTCACCGTCAACGGCACCACCACCCCCGCCACCCCCAGCACCACCCCCGCCACCCCCACCGGCAGCGCCCGCCGCCGCACCGCCGCATGCTGCTCCGGCGTCCGCGTAGCCACCCTGTCCATCCGGCTGTTATCCGTCATCACATGCCCTTGCGTGAAAACCGGATTATCGAATGTTCCCCCGCCCCGCACAACGCCGCGGAATCCAACCCCACAAATATTTGTGTTCATTCGTGTTCATTAGTGGCTACTTTACGTCTTACGTGTCGCTGCCTCATTGCACCTGCGGATCGCCCACATTGGCCACCGCCAGGGTCTTGGTCTTCCCGCCGTAGGTGTAACTCACGCTCCCCGTCTGGGCGCACGTGCCCAGGGCCGAGTATTCAAAGTACGTCGTCCCGCCGGGGTTGAGCGTGATCGTCGTCCCCGCCAGTTCGCGGGCGTTGTTCAGGTTCAGCACCATCGCCCCCGTGGCCGTCATGCTGCTGCTGTACGCCGTCGCGTCATACGATGTGCCGTTGCTTTGCCAGAACACCGACACCGTCCGGTTGGTCGTATCGACGGCCACCTTGGCCTTTTTGCCGGTGGTCAGTGCCAGGTTCCGCGCCATGCGGAAGAACGCCAGTGATTCCCGCGCCGCCCGGTCCGCCCGCTGCGCCGCCTCAAACTCCGCGATCGCATCCATCCCCATCAGCGCCACAATCGACATGATCAGCAGCACCATCATCAGCTCAACGAGCGTAAACCCGCGCCGGCCAGGCGTCCTTCCACGACGCCTGCGGCCCTCGCCCCGGCCCGCGAAATTGTCGCTCCATCGGCGCATACCGCCCTCGGCATAGTCAAAACACACAAACACTCATAAATCCCTTCGGCACTCCCACTGGACCACTTAACCATTTCACCGCATGACCACAGTTGTCCCACCCCCGCCCCCTTGGGTACGATACCTTCAT
>CAIPTQ010000204.1 GCA_903868035.1 uncultured Phycisphaerales bacterium | reverse complement strand
CGGGCCGGTCGCCGGAGCGCCGCCGCGTCCACCCCGTGCGCCCGCACCCCCGCGCCCGCCACCCGCACCGGGCGTGCCGTTGATGCCGGTCGACAGGAACAGGTGCCCCTCGGGATCGACGAACCACCATTTGCCGTTCTGTTGTTCGACGTGGAAGAAACCAGTGGCCTTGGCGGTGGTGTTGGCGTAGCCATAATACTTGCCGTAACCGAAATCCGCCGGGGTCTTGAAATTTTTGGCCTCGTCGGCAAGTTCCGCGGCCAACTGGTCGGCGCTGCGAATCTTGCGCGGCCAGTCGCCCAAAGCCCACTGGCCCCACTGATCCGTCAGCGCCCCGCCGTTAGGCCCGGTATCCAGAAACACGGACCCCTCATCGGCCTTGGCCAGGTGCAGGTTCCGCAATTCGACGGTCGGGTGATTGATGGGATACTCCATCTGGAATTCCACGGCCTCCACCGTCTTGAGTTGCCCCCACGGACCCCAGACCGACATCCAGAAGGAATTCGTCCGCCGGTTCGTGGCGGCCGCCAGGTCGTTGCCCATCACCGAACCGGTCAAAAACTCCAGCGGCACGGAGGCCCGCAGCCAGGCCCCCTGCCCCAGGGGCTGAATCTCGATGCGCCGGACGCCGTCGGCGGTGTGAATCCAGAGCCCAAAACGTTGCGGCGTAGAGGCCTTCAGCTCCATGACCAGATGGGTATAGCCGGACCAGTCGGCCGGCAGGTTGAGGTCGGCGATGGAAAAACGCTGATTGGCCAGCACGCCCTCAAACTGGAGTTTCCGCGGCGCTGCGGGCGCATCGGCGGCGCGCGCCGCCGCGCAGAAGGTGGCGGCCAGGGCCAGGGACATGAATACGCGGTGACGGTTGTGGAACATGCGTGTCTCCTTATGGACCAGGGCGCGATATGAACGGCTGTTGGGCGTGCGCCCGAACTGACATTTCAGCCGATTTTTGCTATTGTGGCAAGTGCCGGAGCAACGATGAAGGCGCGTCGTACACGTATTCGCCCAGTAGTTGCGCCGGACAAGGGTGCCGACCATGCTCGATGCTTATCCTGTCAGTCGTCGCTTATCGATGATATTGGCCCTTGCGCTCGTCGCCGTCACGTCCACGGCACTGGCCGAACCGCCCGCGTTCTTCCCGCCGTTCAACGCGAATAACGTCCCCCCGGACACCCCCCTCAGAATCGCCATCTCCACCCCCACCCTCGCCCTGGGCACCGGCAAAATAGAAATCTGCGATGCCGCCGACAACTCCGTCGCCGCCACCATCGACCTGGCCCAACCCACCCGCACCCAAGCCATCGGCGGCCTGCCCAACTACGTCGTCCGTACCGTCCTCCTGACAAATATCGACGCCACCATCTATCTTCCGCCCCATGCCCTCACCTACGGCAAAACCTACTATGTGAAGGTTCCCCCCACCGCCTTCACCGGCCTGGGCTGGCAAGGCACGGACCTTGCCGACAGCAAAGCCTGGCAATTCTCCACCCAAGCCGCGCCGCCCGCCGCCGCCGCCCCCCGCCTGGTCGTGGCCGCGGATGGGAGCGGGGATTTCGCCACCATTCAGGCGGCCATTGACTTTATCCCCGAAGGCAACAAGGTTCCGCGCCTGATCTTCATCCACAGCGGCACGTACCAGGAAATCCTCTGCCTCATGGGCCGCGACCATCTGACTTTTCTGGGCGAAGACCGCAAGAACACCATCATTGCCTATGCCAACAACGACCGTTTCAACCCCAACGCCGGCGGCAATCCGTTCGCGATCGGCGCCCCGCATCCGGGCACGGTCGATCCCAAGACCGGCCCCGTGTACCGCCGCGGGGTGTTTCTCGCCCATCGGGTCAGCGACCTTACGCTCGCCAACCTCACGATTCACAACACCACACCCAAGGGCGGCAGCCAGGCGGAAACGATCATCCTCAACGTCAGCCCGGACTCCGGCCACGTTCTGCTCACCAACCTGGATTTGCTAAGTTATCAGGATACCGTTCAATTCAACGGGCAGACCTATATCAGTGAATCCTATATAGAAGGCGATGTGGACTTCATGTGGGGCACCGGCCCGTGTTTCTTTCAGAGCGTCCGCGCCCGAGCCGTCACCAACGGGGCCATTTTCACGACCGTCCGCTGCCCTCCGCCCACCCCCGCTTCCCCCAACACCAACCACGGTTTCATCTTCAAGGACTGCACCTTTTACGGCGCCCCCGACGTCACCGGCGCCTTCCTCGCCCGCATCGAAGCCAACCGCTTCCCCACCAGCGAAACCATTTTGCTCAACACCATGATGACCGCCGTCGTTAGCCCCGCCGCCTGGCGCGCCCCCACCGGGGGAGACGCCTCCAACGTCCACTTCTGGGAGTACAATTCCCGCGACCAGGAAGGCAAACCCGTCGATGTCGCGCGCCGCCTCCCCAGTTCCAAACAACTCACCGACGCCGCCGACAAGGACATCATCGCCAACTACAGCAATCCCAAATTCGTCCTGAATCCCGCCACCGCCCCCGCGCCCTGGACTCCCATCCTCGCCCCACTCATCGCCTGCGCGCCCGCCGATGCCACGGCCAGACCCGGCAGCGCCCACACCCTGGATGTCCAAGCCGTCGCCATCCCCGCCCCCACTTACCAATGGCAAAAGAACGGCACGAACATCGCAGGCGCCATCAGCCCTTTCCTGCGCCTGGAAAAATTCTCCCCGACTGACGCCGGCGTCTACACCATCATCGTGAGCAACTCTGCCGGCAGTGTCACCAGTGCGGCGGCGCGCCTGACGGTGGCCACCGGACCGGCGGGGCCATAGCCAGGGTCGCACCGCCGAGCGCATGAATACAATTTGATTCCCCCCGCGCATCGCTCCCGGTATGATCCCCGCGAGAGTCATCCCCGCTCAAGGACGCGCGTCATGCCCCTCCGCATCCCCACCATCTTCCCCAAGGCGCTGCTGGCCGCCCTGCGCAAACCCGTCACGCAGATGCGCGTCTCGCCGCTGCTGGTGGAGGCGTGCAAGGAAGACGCGGCCGCCGTTTATGCCCGGATGAACACCGCCGCCGAAGGGCTTTCCGAGGAAACCGCCGCCCAGCGCCTCGAGCAGTACGGCCCCAACATCGTCGGCCATGAACTGCGCCACCCGCGCCTGCGCCTTTTCGGCCATGCCCTGGCCAACCCCCTGGTCATCCTATTGGCCATTCTCGCGACGGTTTCCTTCCTCACCAGCGACTTCCGCGCCGGCACCGTGATTCTCATCATGGTCGCCCTGGGCGTCATCCTCCGCTTCGTCCAGGAGGCCCGTGCCGACACCGCCGCCGCGCGCCTCAAGGCCATGATCTCCGTCACCGCCACCGTCCTGCGCAGCGGGGAGGGGAGAGCGGGAGAGCCCCGCGAAATCCCCGTCGCCCAGATCGTCCCCGGAGACATCGTCAGACTCGCCGCCGGCGACATGATCCCCGGCGATGTGCGCCTGATCTCCGCCAAGGATCTATTCATCATCCAGGGCGCGCTGACGGGCGAATCCTTCCCGGTGGAAAAATTCGACCAGCCCGAATCCGACGCCTCCAAGCCCGCCGTCGAACTCCGCAACGTCTGTTTCCTGGGCACCTCCGTCGAGTCCGGCAGCGCCACCGCCGTCGTCATCGCCACCGGCTTTGACACCTACCTCGGTTCCATGGCCGACGCCATTGTCGGCACCCAAACCCAAACCTCCTTCGACAAGGGGGTCAAACGCTTCACCTGGCTCATGATCAAATTCATGATCGTCATGGTCCCGCTCGTCTTCCTCATCAATGGCATCACCAAGCACAACTGGAAGGACGCCTTCCTCTTCGGCATGGCCGTCGCCGTAGGTCTCACCCCCGAAATGCTGCCCATGATTGTGTCGGTGTGCCTCTCCAAGGGCGCCCTGGCGATGTCCCGCAAGAAGGTCATCGTCAAGCGCCTCAATTCGATCCAGAACCTCGGGGCCATGGACGTGCTCTGCACCGACAAGACCGGCACGCTGACCATGGACAAGGTCATCCTCGAAAAGCACTGCGACGTCGTACAGGAGGAAGACGACAGCGTCCTGGACCTGGCGTACCTGAACAGCCACTTCCAGACCGGCCTGAAAAACGTCCTGGACCGCGCCGTTCTGGACAACAAGGATCATAAGCACACGGTCGATGTCGCCGCCCACGCCAAAGTGGATGAAATACCCTTCGACTTCGTCCGGCGCATGATGTCGGTCGTGGTCAAAATGCCCGACGGCAAGCAGCGCCTCATCACCAAGGGCGCGCCGGAAGCCATTTTCGAGCGCTGCACGCGCTTCGAGCTCAACGGCGAGCTCCTGCCCATGGACCAAATCCTCATCGACGACCTGCGTGAGGAATACCAGAATCTGTCCGCCGACGGCTTCCGCGTTTTGGCCATCGCCTACAAGGATGTGGACCCCAAGGCCGCCTACGCCAAGGAGGACGAGCACGAACTGGTGCTCAAAGGCTACATCGCCTTTCTCGATCCGCCGAAGGACACCGCCGCCCAGGCCATTGCCGCCCTCAACAAGAACGGCGTGGCCGTGAAGGTCATCACGGGGGACAACGAGCTGGTCACCCGCAAGATATGCTCGCAGGTGGGCATCGCCACCGAGCACATGCTGTTAGGCTCGCAGGTGGAGCCGATGACGGACGCCCAGCTTGCCGACGCGGCCGAAATCACCACCGTGTTCGCCCGCATGTCGCCGGGGCACAAGCAGCGCATCATCCACGCTTTGCAGGCCAAGAACCATGTCGTGGGGTTCATGGGCGACGGCATCAATGATGCGCCGGCGCTGCGTGCGGCGGACGTGGGCATATCGGTGGATACGGCGGTGGACATCGCCAAGGAATCGGCCGACGCGATTTTGCTGGAGAAGAACCTGCTGGTGCTGGAGGAGGGCGTGCTGGAGGGGCGCAAGGTGTTCGCGAACATCCTGAAGTACGTGCGCATGGGGGCCTCGTCCAACTTTGGCAACATGTTCAGCGTTTTGGGCGCGTCGATCTTCGTGCCGTTCCTGCCGATGGCCCCGATCCAAATCCTCACCAACAACCTGCTGTACGATTTCTCGCAGGTGCCGATCCCCACCGACCATGTTGATGAGGAGCAGATCGCCAAGCCGCGGCCGTGGTCGATGAATGAAATCACGCGCTTCATTCTCTTCATCGGGCCGTGCAGTTCGATCTTCGATTACACGACGTATCTGCTGATGCTGTTCGTATTCAACTGCTGGGATCCCGCCAACGCCGCGCTCTTCCAGACCGGCTGGTTTGTCGAATCGCTGCTGACGCAAACCATCATCATCCACATCATCCGCACCAACCGCATCCCGCTCCTCCAAAGCCGCGCCAGCCTCCCGCTGGCGGTGACCTCCATCGCCATCATGATCGTCGGCATCGCCCTGCCCTACTCGCCGCTGGCCGGGCCGCTGGGCTTCACGGCCCTGCCGCCCCTGTACTGGCCGCTGATCATGCTGACGCTGCTGTGCTACATCGTGCTGACGCAAAGCGTGAAGTGGTGGCTGCTCAAACGGCGATGGATCTGAACATCACATCCATTGAGTCCATTGATTCAATGGCGTAATCCTTCACTGCCCCGTCATCTTCAACTCCGCCGCCACTGTCCCCCCTGCTTTCACCCCCCCACCGCCCACGCCGTCGAGCGTGCCCTGCGGATAGGCCCGGGCCAGGGCCGCTTTTACCAGCCCGAGGAACATGCCATCCGGCGCCAGCGGGCGGCTGGTGAGGCAGGGGTGGGCCTGGGTGCCGACAAAATAGGGATGCATGGATGCCGGCAATTCGAGCATCTGCATGATGGGTTGGGTGGGATGGCGGCCGCTGAAGATCAGGCCGTGCTGGGTGAGGGTGGCGACATACTTGGGGTCCACCTCGTAGCGGTGGCGGAAGCGGAGACGTTTTTCCGTGGCGTTGTCATAAAGGCTGGAAATCAGCGAACCGGGGGTCAGCTCAATTTCCTTGGCGCCCAGGCGCATGTTGCCTCCGAGGCCTTCGATTTTCTTCTGCTCGGGCAGGATGTCGATCAAGGGATTGCCACAGCGGGGCGCGATTTCCGTGGAATTGGCGTCGGCGATGCCGCAGACGTTGCGGGCGTATTCGATGACGGCCATCTGCAATCCCAGGCAGATGCCCAGGAACGGCACCTTGTGTTCGCGGGCGAAGCGGACGCATTCGATCTTGCCTTCCACACCGCGATTGCCAAAGCCCCCGGGCACGATGATGCCATGGAGGCCCTTGAGGCGCTGGGCCACGTAGTGCTGGCGTTCGGCGGGGTCGGTCACGCCAGCGGGCCAGATTTCGCCGGTGTCGATCCACTCGATGTTCACCCGGCAACCCGCATACGCCGAACAATGCTCCAGCGCCTTGTCGATCGACGCATACGCGTCCCGGATCGACGTGTACTTCCCCGTCACCCCGATCGTCACCGCCTTGTCCTTCACCGCCAGCAGGTCATCGACGAACCGCACCCACTTCTGCCGGGCCATGTCCTCGGCCCGCTGATTCACGCGTTCGTGCAACTTGAGCAGCGTGAGTACCTCGCGGTCCATGCCCGCTTCCCTAAGCATCTCGGGCACCAGATAGATGCTCTCGACATCGTGCATCGAAAACACCCGGCGCTGGGGCACATTGGAAAACATGGAGATTTTCTGCTTCACCTTCTCGGTCACGGGGCTGGGGCACCTACACGCGATGATGTGCGGCACCAGGCCGGCCTGCATCACCTGGCGGAGGCCCAACTGCGCCGCCTTGCTCTTCTGCTCGCCGAGGCTCTTAGGCTCCATGACGTAGGTCAGGGCCACCACGCAGACGCTGTGCTCCCCCTCCTCATACGCCAGTTCGCGCAGGGCCTCGATGAAGTAGCCATTCTCGTAATCGCCGACGGTGCCGCCGACCTCGATGAAGACCACGTCCGCCTGGGATTTGGCGGCGAGCTCCCGCAGGAGGTGTTTCACTTCGCCGGTGACATGCGGAATCATCTGCACGTCGCGGCCGAGGTAGCCGCCGGCGCGTTCGCGGTCCAGGACGCGGGTGAAGATTTGGCCGCTGGTGGTGAAGTTGATGCGGCTGAGGTTTTCGTTGAGCATGCGTTCATAGGTGCCCAGGTCCATGTCGGTTTCCATGCCGTCGTCGAGGACGAACACCTCGCCGTGGCGGAAGGGGTTGAGGGTGCCCGAGTCCAGGTTGAGGTAGCCTTCCATCTTGATGGGGGCGACCTTGAGGCCCTTGTCCTTGAGGATTTTAGCGAGGCTCGACGAGAAGATGCCCTTGCCCAGGCCGCTCATGACGGTGCCGAGGACGACGACGTATTTGGTCTTGCCCTTGACGTACCCCTCGGGCATGGGGGAGTAAAACTCGGTTTCAAAGCTGGTATGGCCAATGGAAGCCAGCATCTCGTTCACCTGATCGTCCGCCATCGCAACCTCACATCCATGTATAGATAAGAAACATATCCATCTTCGTGTTCATTTGTGTTCATTCGTGGCTAAATGGTTGTAGCGCCGCACAAAGGCCGCATAATCCTCCGGCGTATCGACGCCATGCGGCGCCTGCGCCGCCTGATGGACAAAAATCTTCATCCCCAGGTGGAGCGCCCGCAACTGCTCGAGTTTTTCGATCCGTTCCAGTTCGCACATGGGCGTGGCCGCCAGGAGCAGCAGCGCCTCGCGCCGGTAAGCGTAAATCCCCAGGTGTTTGCGATACACCCGCAAATCTCCGCCCACCACGGCCCCGCCGCGGTCCCGGTCGAAGGGCACCACCGCCCGCGAAAAATAGAGCGCACAATGCCGGTGATCCACGACCACCTTCACCAGGTTCGGGTTGGGCACGTCCTTCTCGTGGGCAAAGGGCGCCGATGCCGTGGCCATGGGCACGTCCGAGCCCTCCAGCGCCTCGATCAAACCGTCAATCACCCCCGGATCGACCTCCGGCTCATCCCCCTGCACGTTGACCACGATGCGCACTCCCGCGTATTCCGGCCGTTTGATCACCTCGGCGATCCGGTCCGTGCCGGACGGATGCGAATCGCTGGTCATCACGGCATGGCCGCCGAACCCGCGCACGGCGTCATAAATGCGGTGATCGTCGGTCGCCACGATGACGCGCTGGGCGCGCCTGGCCTTGGCCGCCTGCTCCACCACATGCTGGATGAGGAATTTCCCGGTCTGCCGGGCGAGAGGTTTTCCGGGGAAGCGCGTCGATCCATACCGCGCGGGGATCACGATTGCCGTTGCGGGACACTCTGTGGTTGGCACGTGAAAAACCTCGTCTCGGGACTGGACTGGTATACCCGAACCAGTCCCGCGTGGCAACGCCTTCCACGGGTGATCGGAACCCGGTCGCCAGGGGGTTGGGCGTGCCGGGGGGCGGGTCAATTCCCCAGCGGCGTCTGGCTGGAGAACTTCGGACTCGCCGGAATCTTGTAATCGGCGGGCTTGTCGGGCTTGGCCGGGTCGAATTCCTTGACCTCCGGTCGGATGTGGGCGATGAGGTCGTCAATCTTGTTGGTGCGGATGCCCTGCATGACAATTGCCGAGATTTCGTAGCTGCCGAAGTTGTTGTGGTGCGTGCCGTCCTGGAAAGCGGCGTTGAGGTCCGCGCCCAGGGCCTTATAGAGTTTCCGGCTTTCGCCGTTCATGTCGATGAACAGGGTCTTGGTTTCATCGGCCACCGCCTTGGCGGCCTCCGGATAACCCGCCAAGGTGCTGGTGGTGACGCCGCCCTTGCGCTCGACGGCCGAGAGGATCACGGGGATGCCGCCCTTGGCGCGGGTGGTCTCCACGACCTTGCGGAAGTTCGCCTGGAAGGCGGGGATGGTGCCGCCCTTCATGTCGTTGTGCCCGTAGCCGAAGAACAGGTAGTCGCCCTTCTTCATGAGGCTCCAGACCTTTTCAAACCGGCGTGCGCCCATTGAACTGGCGACGGTTTCGCCCGATTCGCCGTTGTTGGACACGGCGATGTCGTCCTTGAAGAACCGCGGGAAGGTCTGGCCCCAACTGCTCCAGGGTTCGGCGGATTGGTCGCAGGTGGTAGAATCGCCGAGGATGAAAATCGTGGGCACGTTCACCTTTTCGACTTCGATAGCGCAGATGTTCGGGTGCGCGTTGTTGAGTTCCAGCGTCAGCTTTTCATCCCAGGCCCAGGCTTCGTTGGTCGTTTCCCGGGGCGACTTGAGCCCCACGCGGCCGCCGGGATACTCCGGCACGCGGACGTTGACGACAAAGCTGGTCTTGCCGGTCTTGCCGGCGTCGAGATGGAATTGCTCGATCATGATGCGGCGCAGCTCGGCCTTGACGGTCAGGTCGGTCACGGTGTCGCCGACGTCGCCGGCGGTGATGGTCACCTTGTAGTTGCCCTCGGGCACGGCGACGGAAAAATAGAACGGCTTGTCGCTGGTGATGTAGCCGGAGGTGAGGGGATCGGCGCCCTTGCGGGCGACTTCCTTGATGGTGGGGGCCTCTTCAAAGCCCCAGGCGTTGGCGGCCCCCTTCTTGTAGGCATCCGTGGGCTTCACGGCGGTGTAGCCGGGGACATTCTTGTCCGGGCCGAAACTGAATTTGAAGCTGGTTTGCGGGTCAGCGGCGGTGGCGTACGGGGCGAAGAGGCCGACCACGGCCAGGGTGAAGATGGTGGCGACTGAGGATTTCATGGTTTCTCCGTGAAGAAAAGGCTGCCGCCGAAGATGGCGGGTTGCATAAGATAACGCCGGGAGCGGGATATTATTGTGGGGGGCGCGGAGTTCACGCTTCAGCGTGCTCGCGCCTGCATGAACTCGGGAAAGCAGCTCATTTGATTAGCTCCACTCCGCCCACTCCCCCCAGTCTCCCCCCCCCCGCCCCGGCGGGCACCTCGAGATCGGTGTATTCCACTGGCAGCACGATCTCCCGTGTTTTATCGGGCCAGCTCAGTTCGACCTTCGACGGCGCCCCGTTCGGGGTCCGCAGCGTCATCGTAACCGTGCCGTAGTAGCTGCCCGAGGTGACGACTTTACCGTCCTGATCCAGCACGCGGATGTTGATCGGCTTGGTCCGCACAATGCTGGCCGCCTCCACCGGGGGATTGGCCGCATTGGCCGCGGGCGACAGCCGCAGCGTCATGTCGCCGGCGGCATTCTTTATGATGTTGATCTGCCCGCGCGCCGTGTCAATCGGCCCGGTCTCCTTCGTCAAATCAATCGTGAGCGTCTGTTCCTTTTCCAGGATCGACAGCGCGATGCTGGCGCGCATTTCCTTGATGCGTGTCACGCCGGGAGCCACGTCGAACGTCGCCGCGCTCGTCCAGGCCATCATCGGCCGCGCCATCGAGGACATGCCGGTGGCGCTCGTCAGCACCAGCGGCAGCAGGCTCCTGCCGTCCTGGTCCGTGATTTTCTCAATCCGCAGCGGGGAGTATTGCATGATCCGGACCCGCGGGTCGGAGTACCCGGTCAGGCGCAGACTCCAACTGCCGGCGCCCGGCTGCCCGCTGAACATCGGCGGCATGAAGGCGAAGGTCTCGACAATCTTGTATTCCCGGACGTTCCCGCCGGGGGTCAGGCGCAGGCTGTAGCTGATGCTGCCGCCGATGGAGGTCGCAGTGCTGGTGATGCTGATCGGGTTTTGGCGATGCAGTTCGGAGATGATGTCCCAGAACGGCCGGTTGTCGGCTTTGAGCGTGTACGTATTGCCTCCTGCCCCGCCACCGACCAACGAGTTGAGCGTCGCGCCCCCGAGTTGCTTGTTCATTTCGGCCACGGCCGTTGCGAGGGTGGCATTTTGGAGGTTCACCGTCAGCGGCGCCGGATGGATCAAATTATATTGTTCCATCGCGTCCACGCGCGTGTCGAGGCGGGCCTTGACTTCCGGATCGGTCTCGGCGGCGGCGAGGGCGCGGAGGGCTTCGACCTGAGTGGGGGGGATTTTGTCGAGTTCCTTCTGGCCGGCCAGGCGGGTGGAGAAATCGGCGTCGGCGAGTTGCCGGCGGATTTGGGGGAAAGTCGCGGCCAGGCCGGGGGCGGGTTCGGCGGCATGGGCGTTGAGCGTGAGCAGGGCCGCGCAACAGATGGTTGTGCCGAGGCGTGGGAACCAGTGGATCATGGCGTACCTCCGGTCTGCGGGGGCGGTATGAAATAGTATAATGGAAATTCTGGAAATATGGGGGTAGACCGCCAAGCACGGCAAAGCACGTGGGGAGGGGTTGGCGGTCTGCCTAATGAAATACCCCATCTTAACAAAATTACGGTTTTGTGTATAAAAATGATAAAATAGATAATACACGTATGTGATTGGGATGGGTGGAAAAGATTGATACATGAATGATTTTGGGACGGGAAGCAACTTTGAGCGGATTCGTTCGTTGAGCGGGTTGTTGGCGGCATCCGCACAGGGTGAATAATTGCAGGATTTTCATGCAAACCAAT